>CAXUMS010000182.1:0-9838 GCA_964252165.1 uncultured Armatimonadaceae bacterium | reverse complement strand
ACACCTAACACCTAACACCTAACACCTAACACCTAACACCCAACACCTAACACCCAACACCCAACACCCAACCAGCGTTACCGTTTGTCTTTTTGGATCACCTCGTCTATCAGGCCGTACTCGACGGCTTCCGAGGCGGACATGAAAAAGTCGCGCTGAACATCGCGGCGGATACGCTCGATGTCCTGGCCCGTGTGTTTTTGCAGGATTTGCGCATTGGCTTCGGCGAGGCGCAGAATCTCGCGGGCTTGAATGTCAATGTCAATCGCGGTTCCCTCGAAGCCCGAACTGACCTGATGCACCATCAGGCGCGAATGGGGTAGGGCGTAGCGCTTGCCTTTGGCCCCGCCCGCAAGCAGCGTCGCGCCCATCGACGCGCATTGCCCGACGCAGATAGTTGCGACATCGGGCTTGATGGTTTGCATCGTGTCGTACATCGCGAGACCGGCGGTAACCGACCCGCCCGGCGAATTGATATACATTTCAATGTCGCGGTCCGGGTCGGATTTCTCCAAAAACAGCAACTGCGCGATCACCACGCTTGCCATCACATCGCTGACCTGCTCGCCGATAAAGATGATGCGGTCGTTCAAAAGGCGCGAGTAAATATCCCATGACCGCTCGCCGCGCGCATCCTGCTCGACCACCATTGGTATCAATCCCATTTTGTCGCTCCTATTTTAAATCCGGTGTTAGATAAGGCGTGTCCGGGCCGCGAGGCGCGTCCGGGTCGCCGTGTTTTTGTTTGGTCATGTGTCGCGCGCCCCGCGCCGGAAAATCGCCCGCGCCGAAACGGCGTGACCGCCGCGCCGCCGAGGTAACGCGCAAGGGCGACGCACAGCGTTTGCGCCCACAGCGCGCCGCCTCCGCCGCCAAGCGAGACCGGGCCGGTTAGCGGTTCGTGCGTCAGGCGAAGGCGGGTTGCGCAGTTGTCGTCCTCGGGCGTCACGGTCCAGGTCACCCGCGTTTCCGCCGGGTCGTTAGCGGCGTTTAAGGCGCGCCAGGTATACGAAAGCCGCCCCGGCTCGCCACTTTCGCCGGGCGGACAAACGTCGGTCACCTCGCACGCGATACGCACGTCCCACCCGTCCCAATCGTTCTCGGGCCGGGCGCGGAACGTCCATTTTGCGCCTACGCGCGGTTCGGTCTCGTCATTCCCGGTGTTTCGCTCCACCGGCAAAAGCCAGGCGGAAAGCGCGGCGGGATCGGTGAGCGCGCGGAAGACGCGCGCGGGCGCGTGCGGCAAAAGGGCGTCGAAGTTCAACGGAAACGACAGCGACAGCGGCGCATCGTTTTCGATTGGCTTTTGCGCCGTTTTGGTTTCCGTTCGTTCGTGGTCTTTAACCGCCATTGTTTTGGTTCTTTTCTTCCTTGTCCAAATAGGCCGACAGATTTCCGAGGCGTTCGTTCCAGAACGGTTCGTACGCGCGGATCCATTCGTTTGCGTCGCGGAGCGGGTCGGCATGGAGGCGATAGCGCCGCTCGCGCCCGGATTGTCGCACCGTGACGAGTTCGGCGTTCCGCAAAACGCGCAGGTGCTGTGAGACGGCGGAAAGCGTCATCGCGTGCGGGACCGCGATCTCGGTCAAGGTCCGCTCGCCGTCGCCCGCGCCGTTCCTTTGCGCCGTTTCCCCCGCCGCGCGCAGATCCGCGAGAATACGCCGCCGGGTCGGGTCCGCAAGCGCGGCGAACACGGCGTCGGCGCGCGCGCCCCGTCCCGCCACTGTTCCCATCGCGCTTTCGTTTCCCGGTCCCATACGTCCATTATACTTTAGCGATTACTTAAATGTCAAGGAGCCAATTCTTCCTTACGTTCCTCGCAAAATCGCTCGTTTACCCTGCAACCGTTGCGCCCGCGTACCGACAATAGTACCGGGCGGTGACGGGAACAAACGCGCGGACGGGCGCCGCTTGTTTGGGCGCGGTTCGATGGCGCGCGGCCTGGTGCAATTTTCAAGCGAAGCGTGAATGAAATGGCAATTTTATTGCAGCGAAACAGCGACGACACGGCGACCGTGGTGCGCCTTGTTTCGCGACCGCACATAAATACTGAAGATGGCGAAGCGGCGCCAAATCCCGACCCCGTAAGCGCGCGAAACGTGATTATCGCGCTTATTTTGTTCGCCCTAACGCTCGCCGTGTACGGCGCAACAATGTGCCGCACGATTTATACCGGCGACGACGGCGACTTTATCACCGCGATGGCGACCGGGGGAACGCCACACCCGACCGGCTACCCGTTGTTTTGCCTTTTAGGGCGCGTTTTTCTGCTTTTACCCCTCGGCGAACCGGCGTTCCGTATCAATCTGATGACGGCGATTTGCGGGGCGAGCGCGGTCGCGTTTTGCTTCCGGCTTCTCGCCCGCCTTTTGCGGCCTGGCCAGTGGATACTCGCCGCGACTGGCGCGCTTATCTGGGGATTCGCGCCGACCCTGTGGCAACAAAGCCTGTCGTGCGAGGTGTACTCGCTGACGTGCGCGTTTCTGGCCTTGATTTTGTATCAAACCGTGGGCTTCTTTCAGAACCCGCAGGACACCCGAAACCTGCGCTGGCTTGCGTTCACGTACGGGCTTGGCGTCACGAACCATTTGGCGCTCGCGGTTTTCCTGCCGGTTTTCGCGCTCGCCGTTTTCCTCCGGCGCAAAACTCTGATCCGCGAAGGCGCCGCGCTGTTGTCCGTTATCGGCTTGTTTGTCCTACCGCTGACGCTGTACGGCTACCTGTATATTGCCGGGAGCGGCGATTCGCCGGTGAACTGGGGTCGGCCCAACAACGCGGTCGCAATCTGGGAGCATATCACCGGCGCGCAGTACCGCGATGCGATGGGCGCGCCGTTTGCGGTTTGGCTTGCGCGCCTGCCCGTTTACCGCGACACGTTCGCCCGCGAGTTCGGTTACTATCTTTTGTGGCTGGTTCCGGTGGGCGCGTTCGCCCTGCTACGCGGTTCCCGGGCGGCGAAACCAGGCGCAAGCGACCACAGCGGCGTTCCTGCGACAAGCGACAACCGTAACGCGGCGGGACCGTGGCTGGTCGGTTTGCTAATTCCGCTCTGGCTTCTCAACCTGGTCACCATTCTCAACTACAACATCTTCGACATTTACGTGTATTATCTGCCCGCTTACCTGTTTGCGACCGTGTTTATGACGGTTGGCGCGGCGTTCCTGCTGGATAAACTTGTCGCGGTTCTGCGCTTCGCGCCCGATCAAACCGAGCGTTATGCGCGCCTTCTCGCGCCGGTCGCCCTGATGATTCCGGTCGTCACTATGTCGTTCCATTATGCGGAAACCGATAAAAGCCGCAATTTTCTGGAGATTGATTACGCCGAAAATATTTTGCGCTCCTCGCCGCAGGGAACTTTGATCGCGTCTGGCGGCGCGACCACGTTTACGCTGTGGTACGAGAAGTTCGTGCTGGGCAAACGCGCCGATGTCACCGCGATGAACTATGAGATGGCGCGCGGGATGCTGGCGCAAAACGGCTGGTACTACTGGCATATCCGGCGCCAGTATCCCGAAATTCGCTTCACCAATGGCCCAAAGGCGCCGGTTCCGACGCCGTTCGATGTGGCGAGCGGCGAGTTTATGATGCGGATGCTGCGCCGCGCCGTGCGCCGGGGAACGCCCACCCTTCTACTCCCGGATGAGCGCGATATCGGTCATCCGACCACCACCAAAGCGAACTCGCCCACCGTGGACACGATGATGACGCGCGATTTCGACCGGGTGCCGTGGGGCGTGTGCGAACGCTTGTACCTGAAGGGAACCGCGCCCTCCGCCGATGTGATCGTGCGCGAGAACGCGCGCATCTGGAAATCGTACCAAACGCGCGGCTTGTACACGGGCTGGGCGCACAACGACCCGATGCAAAGTCATATCGCGCGCCGCTACGCGCTGATGCAGGTGACCTACGGCAAGTGGGCCGAGCGCGCCCATCGGTTCGACCTTGCCGACAAGGCCTACGCCGACGCGCAGCGTTTGTACAAAATTCCCGAGGCGGATCAAGGGCGCGCCCGGTGCGAAGCGCGCTTGCAAGCGAACGCGGGTTGAAACCCACGTTCGGCAAGATTCACGTGAAAAAGGCGACCTGCGCCGTTACACGCCAAAGCGCCGGTTTTTTTGCGGCGCGGCGCGGGGCGGCGTTAAAACATCTCAAAAATGGCGCGTTGATACGGCAGAAAAACTACAGGAAGTCGCATCATCGTTGCGTCGTGTCGGTCCTGGGGGCGGCTATGCGGTAGGCGCAAAAGATTTGAGTTGAATGGATAGAAAGCGGAGGATGGGTTTCATGTTCGCCTTGATGCAAAGAGCAGACCAAAATCAGAATTTGGCGGATCGTCTACGAACGGTTTTCGCACGCCGTGGTTTGCGGGCGCGCCGCGCCGCTGTCGCTGGTTTCACGATGATCGAGATTATGATCGTGGTGCTAATCATCGGCATTTTGCTCAGTATCGCCGCGCCCAACTTCGCCAAAGCGCGCGAGCAAACCCGTAAAAAGTCATGCGTAGGCAATCTGCGGCAAATCCAGTACGCCAAAGACGCCTATCTGATGGATAACAACCTTGCGACCACGGTTACCCCGGCGGACACCGATCTTTACGGACCGACAAAATATATCAAAGTGACGCCGCTGTGTCCGGGCGGCGGAACGTATTCTATTGGGAATGGCAACCAGGAACCCACCTGCTCGTACAATGCGGGCGGCGTCACGCACGTTATCACCGACAATTAGAAGAATGGCGGATGTCCGCGCGACACAATCAGTATCGCCCGTTTCGCCCATAGCGAGTCATAGGCGTCGCGCCGGTCCTAAAGACCTACCGACCGCGCGCCGATAATAAAACCGGTAATTCCACCGGCAGGCCGCATCAATGCGGCGGCGAAAGCCTCCGGGTGGGAACGCCGCGCAGGACGCTATGCCGCAAAACCAAACGCCCCCGCTTTCCTCAACTCCGATAAACGCCGAAGGCGCGGCTGTGCGCCGAACCGATACGCTCTGGGCGTGGGGTCTCGGGGCGGCGGCGCTGCTTGTGTACGGGCTGACGGCCTGCCGCACCATCTACACCGGCGACGACGGCGACTTCCTCACCGCAATGGCGACCGGCGGCGTTCCCCACCCGACCGGCTATCCGCTGTTTTGCCTGCTCGGACGCGCCCTTCTCGCGCTTCCGCTCGGGCCGGGCGTTTCGCCCCCGTTTCGCGTGAACCTGATGACCGCCTTTTTCGGGGCCGTCTCGGTCGCATTTTTATTCCGGTTTATCGCCCTTGTTCTCGGCCCCAGTCGCCGTTGGGCCGCAGCCCTAACCGCGCTTTTCCTCGCATGGTCGCCGACCCTGTGGCAACAAAGTTTGTCGTGCGAAGTGTACACGCTCGCCTGCGCGTTTCTCGCCGCTTTGCTGTTCCTCGCCGCCCGGCTGAGGGAGACCGGGGGGAGCGCGGGCGTTTTGCGCGCTCTCGCGTTCACGTACGGGCTTGGCCTCACCAACCATCTCACGCTCGCGCTGTTTCTGCCCGGCTTCGTCGCGTTCGCCGTGTACTGTCGCCCGCGCGTGTTCCGCGAACCCGGTTTGCTTGCGTCGCTGGTCGGGCTGTTTGTCTTGCCGCTCGGCTTGTACGCGTACCTTCCGTGGGCCGCGTCGCACAACCCGCCGGTTTCGTGGGGCAATCCGTACAATTGGGCGAACTTCAAGGCCCATGTCACCGGCGAAACGTTCCGGGACCGGATGTTCTCCGGGCCGGAGGTCGCCTCCCGGCAGTCGGCTTTATACATTTCCGCCCTTATATCCGAATGGGGCTTGCCGCTTCTCGCCCTCGGCGCGGCGGGAATTATCGCGGGCCTGCGCCAAAGAAGCCGTCGCGCCCTCACCCTTCTCGCGCTGTTTGTCGCCTGCGCCGACATCACGTACGCCATAAACTACGATGTTTTCGACATCGCGGTTTACTTTTTGCCGTCGTACTTCGCGGGCGCGTTTTTCGCCGCGCTGGGCTTGGACGCCGTCGCGGATTGGGGCGCGGGCGTTTGGGCGCGCCGGGGCGAAACCGTCACATCCAACCGGGGCGCGCTTGCCGCCCGAACCGGAATTGCGCTGTGCTGTTGCGCGCCCTTGTTATCGCTTGTTACGAACTATCAGGCGTGTGACAAAAGCGCGAATTTTCTGGAAGACGATTTTTCCGCCAATATCCTGCGCTCCGCGCCGCCGAACGCCATCGTGGTGTTGTCATCGAACGCGACGTTTACGCTCTGGTACCATCGGTTCGTTCTCCATGAACGCCCCGATGTGACCCCGATCTACGCGGGTATGGCGCGCGGCGCGCTTCTCTACGATGCGTGGTATTTCCGGCATTTGTACAAAATGTATCCCGCCATCGCGCAAACGTACCCGTCCGGCCAGATCACCGAGGCGCAGGTGGGGCGCGGCGAGTTTTTGCGCGATGTTCTTCTGCGCGCCGCTCGGCGCGGCGTCCCGGTTTTGATCGTGCCGGACCCGCGCTACAACGACCGCCCGATCGGCGGCGTTTACCCGTCGTTCGACGCCCTGCTCGCGCCCCAAACCGTCCGGGTTCCGTGGGGGGTGTGCGAGCGGTTGTACTTAAAAAACGCCGCGCCGCCCGCCCCGGTTCTCGCGCGCGAGAACGCCGCGCTGTGGAACGCGTTTGTTTTGCGCGGCTTGCCCGGCGACCCGAACGCGCTTCCTATAATGGATCCCGCACAGGCGCATTTGCTCCGCCGCTACGCCGAGGCCAGTCAAGGAGCGGGCGAGTGGGCGGAGCGAACAGGCGACCGCGCGTTTGCGGCGAGGGCGTTCCGTCGCGCCGCCGACTGGTACGATTTGCCCGAAGCGCACGCCGCCCTGGCCCGTTTATCCGCCCCGCCTGTCGCGACAACGTCGTTAGAGGCGGCCCCCTAAACCGCAGTGAGGGGGGAACAAGAAGGGAATCGTTGTTACCCTTCAGCCCGCAGTTAATCTATCGGGTAAACAAATCCGCCGTTCCAAACAGCCGTACAAACCATGACCAATTTGTTATTCGCCCCCGCCGCTCCCCGAACCGCGCCGGTTTCGCCGCCTATAGCGGATGTTCCCGGAGCGGACGACAACGCCCCAAAGAATATTGATCCCGTGTTCACTTCGCCGGATAGCGACGCGGACCAACACGCGACGCTAAACGCGAGCGATGGGCGCATTGCGGCGGCTCTTGCGGTCGGGATCATCGCTTTAATCGTTCTGCTCCGGCCCTTCGCGAACGTGCCGATGAACGATGATTTTACCTACGCGCGCACCGCCGAGGCTTTGGGGCGCACTGGTCATGTCGTTTACAACGCTTGGGGAAGCCCGCTTTTGTGGCCGCAAATGGCGTACGGGGCGTTGGTTGTCAAGGTTTGGGGGTTTTCGTGGACCCATCTCGCCCTAACCGGCGTGGCTCTTGCGGGCGTGACGGCGGGGCTGTTTTATCTGCTACTACGGGCGTGCCGTATCGCGGCCCCCATTGCGGTTTTGGGTGTCGCCGCGCTCACGCTGAACCCGATTTACCTGTCGGTCGCGCCGTCATTTATGACGGACATACCGTCGCTCGCCCTGCTACTCGCGCCGCTTCTTTTGCTGGTACGGTCCGTGAAGCGCAACCCGAGCGGGGCGCTCACGCTCGACGCCCCGCGCTATCTCGCGGCGAGCGTTCTTGCGATTGTCGCCGGAAGCAATCGGCAAATCAGCTGGGTCGCATTTCTGGGCGCGCAAGCCGCTTTGCTCGCGCTTCTTCCCGCATCCGAGCGCAAGAAGATTTTGCTCGGCGTCGGCGTCCTTTTGGACGGCGCTATAATCGCGAACTACTGGTTCGCGCTTCAACCGTACACGATCACTGTGGATGTGCAGGAAGGCGTCCGCCAATTCATCAAGTACCCGCAGGAAACGGTTCTTCACGTCGGCAAATTTTTGAACCTGATGGGCCTGCTCGCGCTCCCGCTCGCCCTGCTCGCCCTGCCAAGTTTGTTAAAGAAAGAAGCCCCCCCCGCCCCCAATAATGGGGGGGCTAAGGGCGGATTTGTCTTATCCGGCTCCCCCATTATTGGGGGCGGGGGGGGCCTCCGGGCGTCGTTCTTATCCTTTATCATTTCGCCTTTATTCTTGACGTTCGGGTTCTGGCTTGCGATTGTGGCTATTCCGTGGCGCGGGCGTTTTCCGACCGTAAGTTACGGCGTTTTCTGCTATGCGCAATATTTCACGTCGCGCGGCGTTTTGGTGGGCGGAACGCCCGGGTATTCGCGCCGTCCGGTCACCATTCCCGATTTTCTGGTTCCCGTGATGCTTGTGGGCGGGGCGTTCGCGCTTGTGGTTTTAAGCCTACTCGCTGTTCGGTGGACGCGGGAAGCGTGGGCGCGGCGCGGCGCGCAAAGCGCGGCCTTGCCGGTTTCTCATGTCGCCGTGTGCGCCCTGATGACGGCGACCCTAATCCAGATTGCGGCGTCTATCCCGTGGTACTCGCAAGTATTTATCTTTGACCGGTACCTGCTGCTCCTGTTGCCCGGCCCGCTTACGCTATTAGGCGCCGCCGCCACGCAAACTCTGCGGGACAGGCAAGCGGCGAAAGGGGAACCGGCGCGCCTTATCAAAAGCGGCAAGGGTTTACCCATCGGCGCGCTCGCTGTCGCCGCGTTCACCGCGACGCTGGGCGTTTTGTACGCGCAGGAATACTTCGCGTACACGCACGCACGGGCCGAGTTGTACGGCTTCCTGACCGCGCGCGGTGTCCGCCCGCAACAGATCAACGGCGGCTTCGAGATGGACGCCGACGCGCAGGTGCAAGCGAGGGGCTATATCAATCACCCGTTTTTGACTGACCCCAAAGGGGCGTACCAGCCGAACCGCAAAGCCGCGCATATCTCGCTGATGCCCGAGTATTTCCCCGATGTGGACCCGTTTTATCGCCTGTCCACAGACAGCGTTGTGGAGCCGACCGAGGATATTTATCCCGAGCCGGTTCGCGTCGCCCGCTATCATAGCTGGCTTCCGCCGTTCACGCGCGCGATGTACGTTTACCGGGTCAAGCGGTAAAGAAGCGCCTACCGTGTAGGGGAAAGTAGTGGATTTTATGGGTTTATCGTGTTTACGGTTGCGCCGGATTGCGGTATAAGCAACCTAACAAATCGGAGGTTTTCTACACTCATGAAAACGTTAAATCTTTTTGCGGCGACGCTCGCACTCGGAGCCATCGCCATCGCGCCGTCTTTTGCGCAATCGTCCACGAACACGACCGGTAGCATGAGTAGCAACACCACGGACAACGCCGTGGTACTCACCGGCGGCATGAAGGGGATGCAGGCGTACCGCGCCCGCTTTATCTATAACAACCTGGACGCCCGCGAGGTCAACCGCTACCGTGCGATGGGCTTCGATGACGCGACCATCAAGGGAGCCGCGAACCTTGCGCTTCGCACCGGCATCCCGATTGAGTACTATCTCGGTCGCGTCCGCGTCGGCGGCGTGTCCCTTATCCAGCTCGCCGGTATGCAGAACGTCCCGACAAGCTACCTCAGCGATGACTTGCCCGGATACGGGGCAAGCACAATGATGATCGCGCCGTCCGGCACGATGCCCGCTCCTCCGCCCGGAGGGGGCATCATGGCTCCGCCGCCCCCGGGTGGGCCTGGAATGACACCGCCGGGCGGGCCAGGTAGCCCAGGCAGGCGAGTGCCGCGTGGTCGTGCAGGCGAACCCGCCCCCCCGCCCGCGCCCGATGCGCCCACCGCGCCGCCCGCCCCGGTCGCGCCGCCGCAGTAGGCGTAACAAGCAGTATCTTGGATTGGGTGACACAAGATATTGACAACCGAAAAGCCCGCTTTCTTGCAA
>CAXUMS010000181.1:0-9931 GCA_964252165.1 uncultured Armatimonadaceae bacterium | reverse complement strand
AGGACGGCGCGTTTGTGATCGGCTTGGACGCGGCGACGTTCGAGCGGCTTGCCAAGCGGCCCGAACTGTTTAGCGTGCAAGGCGTTCGCATACGGGGCGAGCGCGCCCGTGTGGTGGAACGGCTGGGCGAAAACCTGCTCAAAACCGGCGAAGCGCAAACCGTAGGCAACGTCGTGCGCGGGTTGTACCGACGCGTCGCGCGCCTGCCCGCGTGGGCTTTACGAACCGGCGACATCACCCCTTCCGCCGTGCGCGTCCGCGCCCTGCTCAAGGAAGCGCGCGAGCCGGAGCGCCTCCTTTTCGTCGAGTTGCCGCGCGCGGTCGGGGCCGACCCGCTCGGCGATCAAACCGGCGACACCGACGACGCCAACACCGCGCGCTTTTTCGCCGGTTTGAACGACGCCCTGCAATCGTGGTTCGGCGCGTACCCGGCCCTGCTCGCCCGTTTGGAAGCGCAAACCGGCGCGGCGTTCGGCGCGGACGATGCGGACGGGTTGCGCGCCCGCGTCCGGGCGGTGCAAAACGGCGTCCGGGAGCCGCGCCTCCAAGCGTTCACGGCCCGCGCGCGGGAAACCGACGGGGACGCGGGCGGACACGCCAAGTGGATCGAGTCGGTCGCATCGGTGGTGATGGGACGCCCACCCGCAGGCTGGACCGACGCCGACGCCGCCCGCTACGAGGACGCCCTCGCCCCGCTCGTCACCGCCCTGCAAAGCGCGGAGTTGGTCGCGTTCGCCCGCGCCAAAGAAGAAGGAACCGAGGAAACCGTCGGCGTCCGCTTCGCCGAACTTCCCTTATTCATCAAATGACGAACCCAGAAACGCTCGCCTTTTACCTTGACCGCTTCGGCAACCTACGCCGCAAAGGGAGCAAGCAATACGGACAAGCGCCGCACAAACCGGTGTTAGTCCTCGCGTTGCTGGATGAAATTGAGCGCGGCGCGTTCCCTGACAACTTGATAACGCCGACTTTAGAGTTGATAGCCGGATTTCATACGTACTGGAACGCGCTTGTTTCGTCGTCGCATTGGGGCGCGACGATGAACAACCCTTTTCGCCATCTTTATCAGGAAGGTTGGTGGCATTTTGTCAAAAACGGTGAGGTTGTTTCACCCGGCGAAACAACGCCGTCGCTCAAATACATGGCGGAAACCTTTGACGGCGTTCGCCTATCGCCGGAACTTTGGGAATTATTGCAAGACCGTGTCGCGTTGAACGCCCTGCGGAACCATGTTCTGCAAACTTATTTTAGCAAGCAAGAAGTTTCGGAAGTCGTACGCGAAACAAAAGAAGCGTACTTTTTAGCCGAGGCCGAAAAGTTGAAACAAGAAGCGCAACGCCCGTTCAAAACGCGCGTCCGCGAACAAATAGAAGAAGCGCATTTTGTTCGTCATGCTTTGTTTCCTCGCGTCATTCGCGCCATTTACCACGACGCCTGCGCGGTTTGCGGTTTATCTGTTCATCTAACCGGAGCAAGCGGCGGCGCAATTTTGGACGGTTCGCACATTGTCCCCTTTGCGATTTCGCACAACGACGACCCGCGCAACGGCGTCTCCCTGTGCAAAAATCACCATTGGGGATTTGACCGTGGCTGGTTTTCGCTGTCCAACGACTACCGCGTTCTCGTTTCCCCATACCTTGCTGACGCCGCAGGCTACATCACAGCGAACGTCGCCCTGCGCCTGCCGGTTGCGCCCATTCTTCACCCCGCACCGGACGCTTTAGAATGGCATCGCGAAAACGTTTTCAAGCGTTAGTTTCCGCTTTCTCATAATCGGTAACAGTCTCCGCCAGCGGAGGACTTACCGATTATGCCATTTGTTTCACTTCCGCTCAATGCCGCCTGTCTCCTCGACGGGTTGCGGCGCGGCCCCGAAGCCGCAACCCCCATTCACGCCCTTTGCGCCATTGTTGACAATGCAATAGACGCCGGGGCGCGCAACATCACCCTCGAAATCGTCCCCGACCGACCCGTTAATCGAAACCGCCGCAACAACGTTCGGGAATACAGCATCATTGACGACGGCGCGGGGATGGACGAGGCGGCCCTTCAAAACGCCCTTGCCCTCGGCGCCGCCGACACGTACTACGCCCCCGGCACCCTGTCCAAATTCGGGCTTGGCCTCAAGTCCGCGTCGTTCTCGCAGGGGGAAACGCTGACGGTTTTATCGTCGCCGGGGGACAGCGCGCCGTTTCTGCGCTACACCGTGCGAATGGCGCAACTCGCGGCTTTAGAGACCGGCGTCTATGGCGCCGAGCGCGAAGACCTGACGCCCGAAGACACGGAGCTTATCGCCGAGTTTCTGCCGGACGGGCGCGGCACGATTGTTCGTATTAGCGACATTCACAAAGACAATCACCCCGCGATCCGCGCGACCGTGGATGAGTTGCGGCTAAAAATCGGCGTGATCTACTACTACTTTTTGCGTGACGGCGACATGACCATCACCGTGGACGGGACGCCGTGCGAGCCGTTTGATGTGCTGTTCACCAAACAGGCTGACGAACACGGCGGCTTAAACGAAAACGATTGGAACGGACGCGACGTTTGCTGGATTCAAACGCCGATTACGCTCCCGATTGACAGGCAAAACAACGTTTTCGGTCAGGTCGAGGCGACGCAACTGCCGCACCCGCCTACGTTTGAGCGTAACGAACCGGGCGGGCGTGACCGCGTTCGCAAAGCGTTTCGCATCAGCGCGAGCAACTACGGCTATTATATCTACCGCAACAAGCGGCTTATCTCATGGGCAGAGCGGTTTCAACTACCGGACGGCCCGATTATCCCGCAAGATCAGGATATGTACGCCTTTCGGGGGCGTATCCTTTTGGATGCGAGCGCGGATGAGGCGCTAAATATTGATGTCAAGAAGTCGGATATTATGCTTTCCGACGAGGCGGAGAAGGCCCTGCGCGATTTTTCCGACGACTACCGGCGTAAAAGCCGAGATGCGTGGCGCCATGCGACGCAGGAAAATAAGCGGGTCGCAAACCTTGATATAGATGGCGCGACCAATAAACTCGCCCGTGAAGCCGCGCCGCTCGAAGAGTTTCCCGGCAACATCGAAGACGACACGGAAGAAGCGTTCGCCCGTCAGCAAGAGCGCGAGCAAGAAATCTTCCGCAAGCAAGAGCAACGTTTCGACGCCGAGGCGCGCGAGGTCGCGCAGGACGAGACCCCGGCCATCAGCCCGGACTCCGAGCCGGAAAAACTCGCCACAATCAAGCAAGAGGTGATTTTGGGCGAAAACGCCGCGCCGGACAGCAATGTTCTTTACGTCCGTAACACGGAAGATTTCGCGCTTTGGGAGCCGTATTTGGATTCCGTCAAGCGCAACTGCGTTCGTATTAACCGCGATCATAAATTCGGGCGGTTGTTGCAACGACACGCCGAGCGTCACCCCGAAGTGCGCGTTCTTATCAGCCTTATGCTACTTCAAATCGCCGGGGCGGAAGTTTACGTTCGCAAAAACTACGGCGGCTTGAAATCAGACGTGGTAGCGGACGTGTTAAAAGCGTTCCGGGACGCCGCCTCGCAAAACCTGGCCGCTCTCGCAACGAAATCCGGCGACCAAATCTTCAACGAAGGCGATTAAATAGTGGCGGCGACAGCATAGGACGAGGGCGATGTGGACGAGCAAGTTCTGATGTGGGGGTTGGGTCAGTCGTTCGCGGGCCGTGGTCGGGCGTATGTGTACGTGCTGTTCAGCCGGACCTGGCACGTTTTGTATGTCGGGCAAACGCATCAGCGCGGCGGGCCTCTACAGCGGTTAGGTCAGCATCTAAGCCGGGACGGGACGTTTCGCGTACGGTGCTACGACTGGGACGGTATCGAGGTCGAGGAGATCGCCGACTTATCGCTTATCGCCCTGCCGCTCCCCGACGAGGCCGCGTACCGTTCGGAAAGCCCGACCTATCGCGAGGGCGTGGAGTACCTTTTGCAAAAGCGTTTGGAAAGCGACGGCGCGCGTTGGAAGCCGTACTTCGCGGTGGTCTCCGAGGTGACCGCCCCTACCACGACAACGCTCCCGGAGATTATCGAACTGTCGAACCGGTTTTTCAACGTGGTCGAGGCGTTATACCAAACGCCGTTTTAGGGGAAGAAGGAGAAGAGGAATTGTCATTTAACATTGTTTCCGCCGCCCTGACCGTGAACGCGATCCGCACGAACGGCTACAAGGACACCGCGCACGCCGCCGCCGAACTGATGGACAACGCCATTCAAGCGGGCGCGACCCGCGTGGATTTGATCGGCATGGACCGCGAAGAGTTCGTGCGCGAGCGGCGTATGGGACGCTTAAAGGAGATCGCGGTTCTCGATAACGGCGCGGGTATGGACGGCCCGACGCTTCGGATCGCGCTGATGATCGGCAACGGAACGCGCCTCGACGCCAAAGATCATACCGGTATCGGACGCTTCGGGATGGGCCTTCCCGCCTCGTCGCTATCGCAGTGTCGGCGCGTGGATGTGTGGTCGTGGCGAAACGGAACCGAGAACGCGCTTCACACCTGCTTGGATTTGGATAAAATCGTCGCAGGCGACATGGAAACCGTGCCGCAACCCGAACCGGACGATTTACCCGAACGTTATCGGCACGCTTTAGGCGCGGGCGCGTTCGGGGATTCCGGGACGCTTGTTGTGTGGTCGCGACTGGACCGGTGCGTTTGGCGCACGGCGAACCCGCTTTTTCGCAACTCGGAAAGTTTGATCGGGCGCGTGTACCGGCGTCAAATCGCCCGAAAAGCCGTGGTCATTCGCTTTATCAAGGTCAACGGCGACACCAACGCGATGGAAAGCGAGAAGGTTATCAAGCCGAACGACCCGCTGTACCTCACGCCCGGCACGTCCTGCCCTGCCCCTTGGGGCGATACCCCGATGTTCGAGCCGTGGGGCGACCCGATAACGATGGATGTCGCGGGAAGTTCCGGCGGCAGGCACCGGGTCACACTGCGTTTCGCTATCGCCAAGTCTGACGCGCGTATCAGCCCCAACGCGGGCGCGTTACCGCACGGCAGGCACGCCAAAGACAATGTCGGCGTTTCTCTGATGCGGGCGAACCGGGAACTTGACTTGGATCAAGGCTTTGTTTCCACATCCGACCCGCGCGAGCGCTGGTGGGGCGTCGAAGTGGATTTCCCTCCCGCCCTTGATGATGTTTTTGGCGTCACCAACAACAAGCAGAACGCGCACAATTTTTCCGAACTCGCCAACTCCGCCTTGAAGGAAGAAGAAGGCGTCATAACGGACGAAGATGACCCACGAGTCGCCTTACGCCAAGTTGGCATTGAGGTGGACAAGGTTATCAGGGAAATGCGGGGCATTATCGAAAACCAGAGAAAAGGTTCGTCGAATGCCGCCGCCCTCAAAAAACGCGCCGATGCAAAAGCGTCCGGGCTTAACGAGTCTCTTCCTGCTGTACCGACGCCGGAAGAGATTGCCAGCGAGATAACCGCCGAACTGAGTAAAGAGGGTGACGCAACGCAAACGGATAGGGATGCGCAGAACTCCGCGACGGACCGCGCGCAAGCGATAGCGGAACCGCTCATGCGCCGCAATAACACCTCGTCCAAAGATGCCGAAATAATCAGCGCCGAGATTGTCCGAATTGGTTACAAGTACCACTTCGCCTCCGCTTCTTTGAAGTCGTCGGCGTTCTTCGAGGTGGAAAGCGCGGGAGGAGCCTTGCTTATCACGCTCAACAACTGTCATCCCGCGTACCCAAAACTGCTTCACGCATTGGACGAAGATAAGGACAACTTGTCCAATTACACCGAAGACCAACTACGCGAACGGCTGGCGTCCATGACCGACGGCGTTAAGTTTCTGCTCATGGCTTGGGCGCGCTACGAAGACCGACAACCGAACGACACCCCGCGACGTCAAGCCGTGTATCAAGCGCGCGAGGATTGGGGACGAATGGCGCAACGGTTCTTGCAAACCGACGATGAAGACGACGCTTAACCGACCGGACAAAACGAAGACGCCCGCCGCTCGTGTACAAGAGCGGCGGGCGTTCTGTTGCGTAACGGGCTACGGGGCGGGAGTCGGGGCGGCGTCCAAACGCTTGCCGTGGGGGTCGAAAAGGCGCGAGCGCTTCAGGCCCCATTTGTGGAGGCGGAATTTCCACGCGACACCCAGGACGCCCAAACCGTAGATGACCGAGCGGCGGAAGTTGATCGAGGACGCCTCGGGGAAGTAGCGCGTCGGGCAGGACACCTCGCCCAGCCGGAAACCGAAAAACGCGGCCTGCGCCAGCATCTCGTTGTCGAACACGAAATCGTCGCTGTCCTCGCCGAGCGGCAGGGTTTCCAGCACTTTGCGCCCGAACGCCCGGTAGCCCGTATGGTACTCGGACAGTTTGATGCCGAGCAACACGTTCTCCGACGCGGTCAAAAAGCGGTTCGCAACATACTTGTACAGCGGCATCCCGCCCTTCAGCGCGCCGGTTCCTAAGATTCGCGAGCCAAGCACCACATCGAACTCATCGGACGCGACTAGCCACGCCATCGCGCCGATCAAGCGGGGCGAATACTGGTAGTCCGGGTGGAGCATCACCACAATGTCCGCGCCGCGCTTCAGGGCTTCCGTATAGCACGTTTTCTGGTTACCGCCGTAGCCCCGGTTTTTAAGGTGAACCACATGCGGAATGCCCAGCCGCTTCGCCACCTCGACCGTGTCGTCGCGCGATGCATCGTCCACCAGCAGAAAGTCATCTACGACGCCCGGCGGCACATCCGCGAGCGTTTTCTCCAGCGTCAGGGCCGCATTATAGGCGGGCAGAACGACCAGAACGGTTTTGCCGTTGATCACGCCCCGGCCCGCCCGGGCAAATCACAATGAAGCGCGGATAGGTTCAAAGCGCGCGGTCCACCTCGACCTGAAGTTTGATTGTCGCGATAATCTCCGCGACGCGCTCACAGTCTTCACGCGTGCCGTCAAAGCAGATCGCGCGCCCCTTTGCGTCCACCTCGGTCGCGATTTGATCCCCGCGCTCAGCGGTGCATCCGGTCGCTTTCATCAAAATAAACGTGACATCGTCGAACGTATGCACTTCATCGTTGTACAGAATTACGATGTAAGGGCCGCCGCCCGACCCGCCGTGGCTGCGGAGGTCCTCGATCTCGCGCAACTCGCGCAAATCAAGATACGGCAGTTCGATAATTTCGTCGTCTTTTACCGGCGCTTCGATGGTTTCAGCGGGCATACAAATCGTCCTTTGCCAAGCGCAAAACGCGCGGGATACGGCGCGCTCTACGCCGTAATAGTCGGTTTATTTTCGCCCCAATTGTACCACAGGGCGGGCGGCGGCGGAACCAAAAGAAGCGGCGCAATTTCCGCCGCGCGCCCTTCATACGCCACGAAACATCGGGCGACTGCGAACTGGTCCGCATCGGTCGCGAATCCGGCCAAACCGGCCCGCAGACTGATGTTGTGAAGAGCCTGCGCCAAACCATCGGCCTTGCGGTACTCGTCCAGGAAACGGTAGCGCAGAAACCGCCCTACCGACGCGGCGACAAGCGGGGCGGCGTCGGGGTGCGCGAGCGAGCCGCCCGCCGCATCCGCGATCGCGGCGACACCAACCACTTCAATCGCGTGGTACAACGCATCGGCGAGGTCGGGCGCGCCGATCAGCAGGTGCGCATCGAGGGCCAACTCCACGAAAACATGGGCGAGGAAAAACACGCGGCGCGGCGGGACCGACAGCGGGGCCGCGCGAAGCAAAGCGGACGCGTCCGCCATCGCGCCCGCGAAAACGGGATGGCCGTGAAACTGCTTGTCGGTCGCAAGATGTAACCGCGCCCCGCGCGCCATAGCGCTATCCGACGCCGCAACGGACGCGATCCGAAGCCGTCCCGCCCCGCTCGCCCCGACAAGGTCCGGCAGCACGTTCCCGACGAAAAATGCGCTTGTCGCCTCGGACGCCGAAACAAAGCCTTCCGCAACGGCGCGTTGCGCGACATACTGGTGCGAAAGATAGTTCACAGATTAAAAGACGCCCGAGCGCGCGTAAGCGTTACCGTTTGGCTTGGCGTTGTCATCAAAGGTCGCGCCACGGTTCGGCGAGCAAAACGTCCACGGCCCGCACGGCCTGACCAAAACGGTCGTCCCAGTCCTCGTGGTCAATGCGGACGAAGCGGCGGTTACGGGCGGTCAGTTCGGCGACGCATTCGGCCTCGAACGACTGCCGGTCCGCGTAGTCGTCGTGGACGCGGTCGCCGTCCTGCACCCACGATTTAGTAGCGGACGTGACAAGGTACAGGTCGTAGCGGTCGTCGTCCGCCATTCGGTCTACAAGCGCGGGGACGCTTCCAACCAGAAGCCGCGACCAGAGACGGGTGATAAGCGCTTCGGTATCGCAGAAAAGAAGGCCGCGCGCCCGCTCGGCGAGCGCGGTTTCGGAGGCGCGATGCCCACGCGCAATCGCTTCGATCACGGCCTCGCTTAAATGGTATCCGGCGGCCTCCAGATACGTGCGCCCGTACTCGGCGACATAACAGCCCGTTTCGTAATGGGCGGCAAGTAACTTTGTCAACGTGGACTTGCCGCTCGATTCCGGCCCGATAAGCGCGACACGGCGCAGAAAGTAAGGCCGCGCAGGCGGAAGCAAATCATCCCAGTACGCGCGTGGGTCGTCCCGAAACGCGGTTGCGGAAACGGGAACCAGTTCCCGCGCTATATCCACCGGGACAAATTGCGCCCCGAGCGACGCGGCGACGGGGAAACCATACGTTTCCGACGCGAAAAAGTAATCGGGCCGCGCGCCGTCGTCCATATGGCGGAGCAGGCTGTCCCGCCAGATATCGTAGAAGTCGTCGGGCGCCTCGCTCGGCTCCAGCGGGTTCTCGTCGCGGTTATGAACCACATGAAGGTTCGGCAAGTCGGCGAACGCATCGCGCATCCATTCGTAGCGCAATCGCCCGTTTATCGGTTCTCGCGCGGACGTGCAAACCTGTACCATTACTTCATCCGCATACGCGGCGGCGAACCGGACGAGGTAGTCGTGGCCCCGGTGCGGCGGCATGAACTTCCCGAGAATTAATCCGCGCGTCACGCCGCTTGCGTTCCTTCCGCCGTCCCGCCCGGCACTGCGGCTTGTTGCGTCTGCAGGAGTTTGAGCCAACTGAGCGCGCCCAGCGTCGCCAGCACGGTAAAGATGGTGTAAAGAGCCGATGTTACGTACAACTTCTGCGTGTAGAACAGATAAACATAGATAACATCAGCCGTAATCCACAAAATCCAGTTCTCGAACCGTTTATGCACCTGCAAGTACTGCGCGACAATGCTCATTGCCGTGGTCAAGCCATCCGCGAACGCGGCGGGGTCGTTCGTTCGGTAACGCAAGTACGCGACAATCGGAACGGTAAGTAACCCGGTGACGCCGAGCCAGCCCGCGCGCCCCGCCCACGTCAGGCGCGCAATGGGCAGATCATTGTCCTGTTTTGGCCCTTTTCGTAGCCACACGTACCACCCGACAAACTGAATGGGCAGAAAATAAAGGATCTGCAACCACGCCTGCCCGTACAACTTGAAATTCCAAAACACAATTCCGTATAGGATAACCGCGACAAATCCCCACGCCCAGTTCCAGATATTGTTGCGGACGGTCAGGTAAACATTGACAAGACTCACCGCCGCCGCCCACATCTCCAGCGGCGACAAACTCTTCCGCACCGCCTCCCACAGCCCCAAAAAATCCATAAGTTCTCTTCACCCTCGCGTCAACCACACAACCCCTGCGTCCCATTGCCGCGTTTTTGGCGATTTTGCAAACCCAACCACCCGCTCAGTATCCACTAAACGAAGCGAAATCGCCAAAAACGCGGCAATTACACGGTCCAGCGCCCGGCTGGTTCCCGCTGAAAAGCGAGCCGAGCGGCTTGAGCGATTCATCCTTCCGACAACGTAGACGAAAACGAATCACAACGCCGCG
>CAXUMS010000180.1:0-10111 GCA_964252165.1 uncultured Armatimonadaceae bacterium | reverse complement strand
GATTTAGTCTCACGCCAAGTAGACGCAAACGACAAGTAACTAAAACATTACGGTTCGGCGAAAGTGTTGCGGAGTTCGCCTTCGCGTTCGGTGTGGACGAGCGCGAGAACCGAATCACCGGCGGCGAGCGCCATCTCCGGGGACGGGAGCAAGCCCTTTTCGCCTCGGATCACCGTCACGATATGCGCTTCGGCGGGCAGGTTCAGCGAGCTTATCAGGCTGCCGATAAGGGGCGAGCGGGGGGAAAGTTCGATCTGCACGATTTCCAGGTTGCCGCGTGACAGGGCCGCAAGCGGGACCACCTGATCGCTTTCGATGCGTTGCTCGATTAAGTTAAAGATGATGCGCGTGGACGAAACCGTGGTGTCAATTCCGAGGCGTGCGAAAAGGGGTTCGTTTGCGGGCGAGTTCACGCGCGCGATGGTGCGCGGCACATCGAACTTGCGCTTCGCCATCTGGCAGACGATCAGATTGTCCTCGTCCTCGCCCGTCACCGCGACAATCACATCGGCGCGTCCGAAGCCCACTTCCTCCATCACGCGCACCTCGCACCCGTCGCCTTGCAGGCACGTTTCCCCGATCTCCTCGATCAAGCGCGCGGCCCGTGTCCGGTCTTTTTCGAGAAGCAAAACCTCGTGTCCGGCGAGGGTCAAATCTTTGGTCAGGTAATAGCCGACATTGCCGCCGCCGACAACAATACAGTACATGATTTTCTTCCCTTAATGTCCCGTATTGCCGTGGGCCAGGGTCGCCGCGACCGACCCGGTGATCTGCGCCCCCGCTTCGGGCTTGCTGACGCGCTTTTTCTGCAAGTTTTCCACCATCTCATCCACCGGCTTCTTTTCCGCAAGGTCGAAAAACAGGTTGGCGGCGATACTCGTGGTGCAAAGCGTTTGTATGCCCATCTCCTTGTACGCCTGCGCGCGGGACGGGTCATAAATGCGCGTCATCACGTTCGGCACATCGAACAGCGTTTTGGCGATCTGGGCCGCCATGATATTTCGGTTGTCGCCATCGGTGACCGACACGAAAACATCCGCGCCCTCGATGCCCGCGCGCTTCAGTATATCCACATCGGTTCCCGGCCCGACCACGCGCGCGCCCTTGAACTTCGCGCCCAAACGCCGGAACGCTTCGGAGGTTTGGTCAATAATCGTGACATCGTGGCCCGCCTCGGACAGCATCCGCGCGAGCGTCGAGCCAACCCGCCCGCAGCCTAAAATAATGGCTTTCATA
The DNA here is from genome assembly GCA_964252165.1 of uncultured Armatimonadaceae bacterium. Classification (GTDB taxonomy): domain Bacteria; phylum Armatimonadota; class Armatimonadia; order Armatimonadales; family Armatimonadaceae; genus CAXUMS01. The sequence continues at coordinate 8,875 of CAXUMS010000180.1, read as the reverse complement.
ATCTGCCTATGATTCGTTTTAGTTTGAAAATCTGCCGGATTTGCGGCCTGACGACCCGTTCCCGCGCCGCGCTTCGCCGCGTCCGATTGTACCACTGTCACCCCGCGCGAAACAAGCGCTACAGCAGTTTAGGATCTGTTGCGTTACGCGATTTGATTACCTACACGAAAGGCCAATTGTCCCGCGCGCCGCTTGCAAGCGGTGCGTTGCGGTCGGTATTAGGCGGTAAAGACTATACGACAAACAGGGCGCGGTTTTAGGTAACGGACAACTGATAACCAAATCTCGCGTTTGCCCCGTTGTTCGCCCGGGCGTTATAATCGAAGTATGAACTCCCCCGATCCGTTCGCCGACGACGCGCCGCCCGCCCCGCCGTTCGCCCCCGATGAGCGCCCCGCCCGGTCCTTTGCGGCAAATGACCCCCTGCGCCCCGCAACGCTTGGCGCGAAGGCGCCGCGCGCCCCGCTTCCCTCCCCGGACGAGGACCCGCTTCTCGCGCGGCTGAACCCATCCCAGCGCGAGGCGGTAATGCACGAGAACGGCGCGCTCCTGATTTTCGCCGGGGCCGGGTCGGGCAAAACGCGCGTGCTGACGCACCGGATCGCGTACCTGATCGGGCGGTACGGCGTGCGCCCGTTCAACATTCTCGCCGTCACGTTCACCAACAAGGCGGCGTCGGAGATGCGCGAGCGGTTATCGTCGTTGCTTGGGGCCGAGGCCGCAAAGCAAATGTGGGTCGGCACATTCCATGCGACGTGCGCCCGGATGCTCCGCGAGCGGGGTAAGGACATCGGTTTGCACCGCGATTTCGTGGTCTACGACGACGGCGACCAGATAACGCTCCTCAAGGAATGCTTGTCGCAGTTAAACCTCGACGACCGGCAGTACGCCCCGCGCGCGGTTTTGTCGCTGATCTCCAAAGCCAAAGAAAAATTGGTGATGCCGGACCAGTTCAACCGGCATTTCTCCGGCTTGTTTGAAAGCGTGGTCGGCAAGATCTACACGATGTACCAGGAAAAACTGTCGCTGAACCGCGCCCTTGATTTCGATGATTTGATCTTGTATGCGTGCCGCTTGATGGAACAGCGCGAGGACGCGCGCGAGCATTACCAGAACAAATTTCGCTACGTGTTGGTGGACGAGTACCAGGACGTCAACCACGCGCAGTATATGCTCACCCGCTATTTATCGGACGGAACGCGCAACTTGTGTGTCGTGGGCGATGACGACCAGTGCCTGCCGCCCGACACTTCCATTGCGACGCCTGCCGGTTCGCGTCCCGTCGCCGATTTGTCGGTCGGCGACGCGGTTTTGGCGACCGGCGGCGGCTCGGCGCTGCAAACAGCGACCATCTCGCATGTTCACCGTAGCCACTTCCGAGGCGAACTTGCAACCGTGCGCGCGGGCGATGTTGTTTTGCGCGGCACGCCCGGTCACTTGGTTTTCGCCCGTGTTGCGTCCGGCGACAACGACGCGAACGTTTTTCTTCATCGGCGCAACGTGGACGAGAGCCTGAGCGGGCGCGGCGGCGCGGGCGCGGGCGACGTAGCGATCACGTTCACGATGTTTGGCGACCACGGCGTAAACAATGAAGCGTCGGAAGTGCGACGGCATACGATTCGCTGGCGCGGCGGCGCGGACGCGCTTGATTGCGCCGTGTCGCCACGGCTTCGGGCCGACAAATTTATTATGCAACCGGGTGAACCGGGGAGGGACGGCGGCATCGGTTCCCTTTTGCTTGAACGCCGCACTGATTACCGGGAGGCGGTTGCACTGGCCCGTGACGCCGCCCGCGCGGGGAACAGGGAGGTAGCGTACCGGGCGCGCGTGAACGGCGAAACATACCAAATTTGCCCGCTGTCGCACGTTCTACCGGGAATGCGCGTTCTGGCGCAGGGCGAGGATGGCGCGCTTCGCGAGGAGGCCGTGACAGAAACCGGGCGGGAGTTTTACGATGGCCCCGTCTATGATTTGGAGGTGGACCGACTTCATAACTACGTCGCGGGCGCAGGCGGCGGGATGTCGGTTCACAACTCCATCTACTCGTGGCGCGGCGCAAACGTGCAAATCATCCTTGACTTCGAGCGCGATTATCCCGAAGCCAAATTGATCAAGCTGGAGCAGAATTATCGTTCGTCGAAGAATATATTGGATGCCGCCTACCATATTGTTCGTAACAACCGGGGGCGCAAGGAAAAACGCCTTTGGACAGAAAAGGACGCGGGTAACGATATTACCCTGTTCGAGGCGATGAACGAGCAGGAAGAGGGCGTTTTTGTCGCGATGACGATCCGCGAGGAGATGAAAACCAAGAAACGGGGCGCGGGCGACTTCGCGGTTTTGTACCGCACCAACGCCCAGTCGCGCGTTCTGGAAGAGGTTTTCATCAATTACAAAATCCCGTACAAGATCGTGGGCGGCGTTCGGTTCTACGAACGGCGCGAGATCAAGGACATCATGGCGTATGTTCGGCTGGTCCATAACCCGTACGACTCGGTCGCGTTGCGTCGCATTATCAATGTTCCCGCTCGCGGAATCGGGGCCGGAACGTGGGAGAAGATGGAAATCCGCGCGCAGGTCGAAGGCGTGTCGCTCTGGGATGTGGCGAGCGACCTGTCGTGGGTGGACGGTATGCGGGCGTCGAGCAAGAAGGCCGTGCGAGATTTCGTGGTGTTGATCGCGTTCCTTAAGTCAAAAGAAAATGAGTGGGGCGTGACCAAGATGGTCGAGGAGATCATCGAGAACACCGGGTACCGACGGGATTTAGAAAAAGAAAAAAGCATAGAAGCGCAAACCCGCATTGAAAACATTGACGAGTTATCTTCAATTACCAAGCAGTTTGAGGAGATGACCGAAACGCCGACACTCTCCGCGTTTCTGGAGCAAACCGCACTGATGTCCGATATTGACAGTCTACAAGGGGCGCAGGAGGCAGTAGTGCTTATGACGCTCCATGCCGCCAAAGGGCTGGAGTTCCCTGTGGTATTTCTTACAGGTCTGGAGGAGGGTATATTTCCTCATTCACGCTCAATGTTTCCTGGCAAGGACAAGGAGATGGAGGAGGAGCGTCGGCTCGCGTATGTCGGCATCACGCGTGCGAAAGAGGAACTGTATCTGACATACGCCGCGCGCCGGACGATCTTCGGCAACACGCAGCTCAATCAGGTGAGCCGTTTCGTGCGCGAGGTGCCGCAGGAGCTGTTCCATCTCGCGGGCGGGGCGAAAAATAGGTCCGGGGCGATCGGCGGCGGAACCCGCTACGGCGGCGGTCGTTACGGCGGGGTCCACGACGAGTACTCGCAGGTCAACCCGTGGGAGGACGCGCAAACCGGCAGCCGTGTCGCCCAGGCCGCGCGCCTGCCCCAGCGCGGCGGAACCACGGAACCCGATACGGTTGACCTGGACGACACGCCCACGTTCAAAATCGGCGACAAGGTCAAGCACGCCGTTTTCGGCAAGGGAACCGTGCTGTCCGTCGTTGGAACCGGCGGGTCCGCGCAGGTGCAGGTCGCGTTCCCTAATATCGGCGTCAAGAAGTTAGTTGCAAGCTTCGCCAAACTGGAGAAGGTGTTATGAGCGTGACGACCACGGAGAATCCGCGCCCAAGCGGCGCCGATGTTGACGCGGAAGACGGTTTCCGGACGCGGCTTTGGACGCGGGCGGAGTACCACCGCGCCGCCGACAAAGGCGTGTTCGCGCCCGGCGAGCGTTTGGAGTTACTGGACGGAGAAATTATACAAAAAACAGCCCCGCAAAAATCCGCCCATTTCAGCGGCGTGACATTCGCCGCCGACGCCCTCGAAGCGGTTCTCGCGCCCGGCTTTCACGTTCGTCAGCAAGGCCCAATCATCGCGACTGACTCGAGCGAGCCGGAGCCGGACCTTGCCGTGGTTGCCGGGACGTTCCGCGATTACGTACGGCGACACCCACTCGCCTCCGAGGTGCGCCTTGTCGTGGAAATCTCCGATGCAACGCTGTCCCTCGACCGCAACCGCAAAGCCGAACTGTACGCCCGCATCGGTATCCCCGATTACTGGATCGAGGACGTTCGCGCCCGAACCCTCGAAATTCTGCGTGACCCCGCCCCCGATCCGGCCCGCTCCGGCAGGTTCCTGTACCAAACCCGCACCCTGCTCCGCGACGGCGACGCCATCGCCCCGCTTCACGCCGCGACGCCCGGCGTCCTTATCGCCGTGTCCGATTTCCTCGCGCCAAACTCGGAGACGACGCCATCGCAATGAGGCGGCGCGTTGTTCACCCCGCGACCACGACGCGCACGCCGCGCTTGGTCCATTCGCCTTTTTGTCCGTTTACACCCCAGATTCCGCGCCCCTTCAGGTTCGCCCGACCTATGCCCTTACCGTCGAGGGAAAGGTTCGTTCCGGTCAAGCGGAACCAGGCGGTGGATTTCGGGGACGTTATAAAAGCGCGGCCCCGGAAGTTGCGGATTGTGGTGTATTTGGCGCCCACGATGCGTATTCCGCCGCCGTTTTCGCCGTTCTCGAAGCGTATCTGGATGGAGGGAGAGAATGTAAGCGTGGAACCGTTGCGGGTGACGATCCCGCCCGAGGTTTGCGCCTCGACCGCTATCTCCCCACGGCCTTTGAAGTAAATCTCGCCCGCGCCGCGCGCTGATACCGCCGCAACGGGCGTCGGTGTTTTCCTCCGTCTGTTCAAAGACGTTTGCGCGGTCGCCGCGTTCGGGGACGCGATAACCAACATCATCGTAAGCCCGAGCGCCGCCGCCCAAAGAGCCATTGTTCCTGTCGCGATCGTGCGTTTACCAAAGCGTTTTTTCATTTTCGTACCTCGTGCCCGTTCGTTCTCGTTGTTTTATTCCGCATTTTCATGTCTGCACTTTCAAGCGGTGAAAACCTTGTGGCTGACAAATCTGACACTCTTAAAAATGCACGTTCTCGTAAATGTCGGCGAGCGGGATTTCCGCCCCGATAGTTTCAAAGCGCGCGACAGCGGTCTCGCCGGTCGCGAGCGAGTATATCCACAGGTCGCTGTTTTCCTGACGGAGAAATCGCTCCACAGTTCGCTCGGTTTGGCTAACCAGAACGTACTCGCGCAGGCTCGTGATTCTCTGATATTCACGGAACTTCTCGCCCCGGTCGCGGCTTTCCGTGGACGACGACAACACTTCCACGATCACGGCGGGGTTGGTCAGGGTGTCAAAGGCGTCATCCTGAAACGTTGGGTCGCCGCAGACGATGGTCAGGTCCGGGTAAAAATAGCGTTTGTTTTCCGAATCGGACATGCGCAGGTCGCTTCCGTAAAACCCGCACAACCCATCCCGAACGCGGTTCCACAGCAGGGCGTGCAAGTTCCCCGTTATTGTCGCGTGTGTTATGTTCACGCCGGACATAGCGAACGCCATTCCGTTTCGGTACTCACTCTTGCCATCGGCGGCGCGCTCGCGAATCAGATACTCGCCGGGCGTCATCAGGACGCCCACGGGCGTGGCGTTCTCGGCGGGCGTAGCGACGCGAGGCGGCGGGTTACTCGCGGCGACGGCTTGGTTGCTCATAGCGGTAGCATTCGCGTTGCGGGCGCGGCGTTCCTGCGCGTCGCTGAGAGCGAGGCGAGCATCGGGGACGAAACATATCGGCGCACGCGAAACAAACAAAATGCAAACAAACGCTTGCCCGTATATTCCCATTTTTGTTTGTTTTGAGGTATCGTAAAGATGCGAATTCTTGCGCGGGGCGTTTTTCGTTTCGCGCCAAATGAGGCTTTATGTTAACGCTTGATCCAGTCCAGTCATTTGCCGCAAATGACCTCGCCGCCGCCCCGGTCGCCGACACCTCCGACGCTGTCGCCCCCGCCGCTCCCGTTGCGCCGCCCCGCGCGCCGCTTATCTTTCTCGCCAAGTACCGGCCCTTGATCGCGTCCGAAAACGGACAACGCGCGATCAAGGATTACAGCGTCCCGCCGTACGTAGACGCCGCCTGCCGCCGCGAACCCGATTTCGAGAACCCGTTCCCCGGCATCTCCGGTTTGGCGTTCGCGGATAAGTTCGCGCCGCGCCTCCGGGCGGGCGATGTGGTTCTTTATGTGACGCAAAAGGGCAAGTACGACGGTTTCCCGGTGTTGCACTGGCGCGTGGTTGCGGCCCTCAAGGTCGAGGCGAACTTCGAGACGCACGAGGCCGCCGCCGCGTGGTACCGCGAACAAGGCCGCGCGCTTCCGTCGAACTGCGTGGTGGACGGCAACGACCCGGTGGCGATGGAGCGAACCTGCCAGATGCACGCCGACGACGCGGGCAAGGAGCATCCGGTCCGATCGCTTGATGAATGGGACACGCGCTTTCAAGAGCGCGTGTCGGACCACGGCGCGTTTGCCGCAACCCGCCCGCTGTATGTCGAACTGAACCGCCCGCCCCGCATCACGGAAACCGACGCAAAAGCGATTTTCCTGGGCCGCGAGATGAGTTCCCGCGCCCCGGTCGTCCTGTCGCGTGACACTGTGGACCGCCTGATTCACACGTGCTGGCTGAAAGGCCTGGACGTAAGCGAGTTCCCCGCCGCTTAGGGAAGGGCTGAGGGGTGAGAGAGAAGAAGGCTCCCTAACCCCCAATAATGGGGGGACAAGAACCTATCGCCAAAGGCTAAATATTAGTCCGCAAGGTAAAGGCGTCGCCGCAATCTTTATCTTGTCCCCCATTATTGGGGGTTAGGGGGCCTTCTTCTCTCTCACCCCTCAGCCCTCACCCCCTTGACCCTTTCCCATCTTCTCCCTATGCTCCGCCGCCGCCGCATCGCGTTCGATCTCGACGATACCTTGATCCCGTCCGGGCGCAGTGCGTTCGCGACCGAGGCGGTGTTGCCTCGCCTCGCCCGCTTCTGGTTTCGCGAACCGCTACGGGCGGGAACGCGTGATCTGCTTCATCGGTTGCGCGCGGACAACTGGGACATCTGGGTTTACACAACGTCGAACCGTTCGCCCCTGCGCCTGAAAGCGCAGTTTTTTCTGATGGGGGTTCGTCTGGGCGGCGTGGTCAACTACGACCGAACGGAAGCCCTGCGGCGGACGGGCCGTATTCCCCCGGTGTCCAAGTACCCGCCCGCGTGGAATATTGATCTTTTGGTGGACGATTCCGACGGCGTCCGCGCCGAGGGCGCGCGTCACGGGTTCGCGGTTCTTGTGGTAGCCCCCGATGACCCGGATTGGGTACAACGTGTTTTGGAGGCGACCAAACAACACTAAATGATCGTTACCGGTAGAGTTTCCGTTCCGCGCGCGTTTCTGGACTTGTCACGTCCGCTTTTGCTAATTATGCTGGTCGCGGTGAGCGTGGTCGCCGTGCATGATCGGCTGGGGAAATCGTGGATTTCGATTTCGGTGACGCCGCTCACGGTTATCGGGGCGGCCCTGTCTATTTTTATCGTGTTCCGCAACAACGCCGTTTACGATAGGTACTGGGAAGGGCGTAACCTTTGGGGGCGGCTCGTGAACGCATCGCGAACGTGGGCGCGCCAGTTGGTGACGTTCGTCGTTCCGCCGCCGGATTGCGGCGACGATGAGAAGAACGCGGCGGCCCGCTTCCGGCGCGACCTGACGTACTGCCAGATAGCGTACGCCCAGTCTCTGCGTGTTCACCTGCGCGACGATGAAGATCACGATGTCGCGGGCCTGGAGCAGTTTTTAACGCCCGAGGAGATCGCGTTCTTCAAAACGCAGCGCAATGTTCCCGCCGCGCTTCTGCACGCGATGGGCGAGCGGATTCAGGGCGCGTGGCGGCGCGGCTGGATTCGCGATTATCACCTGCCCGCCCTTGATGCCACTCTGACCGAGATTAGCACAATACAAGGCGGTTGCGAGCGCATCAAAAATACGCCGCTTCCGCCCGTCTACACGTACCTCGCGAACCGTATTGTGATCGGGTATTGCTGTATTTTGCCGTTCGGACTGGTCGCGGACCTGGGCCTCGCGACCCTTTTTGTCACGCTTTTCATCTCGTTCGCCTTTTTAATTTTGGACAGGATCAGTTTTTTACTGGAAACGCCGTTCGGCCTGCGCAGCAATGACCTGCCGCTCGCCGCGCTCGCGCGCGTTATCGAAATCGACCTGCGCGAGCGGCTGGGCGAGAAAGACGCCCCGCCGTCGCTAAAGCCCGAGAAAGGCGTTTTGCTGTAGGGAGAAGGCGCGAAAAAGCGAAATATTATTCAAAAAGTTGCTTGTAGCGGCGTGTCGCGGGTATAATAGTCACCGTGACAGCGCTGCGGTGGCCCTCCTTCCGCGCTGTCCATAGGTGTAAATGGTCGCGTCGGTCTGGAGATCAAGGTTTGCCCTTCTTCCTTTTCGGCGCCGATAACAGGAATTGAAGTTCGCGGTAGACGGCGGGGGAAAGCGATACGCGGGCGAAATCAAGCGTTGTCGCCGCCTGGAACGGGCGGCGCGCAGAGTGTTTGTTTTTGCGAGGGAGCGAGCGGTAAAGCGGGGATTCCCGCCAGCCGAGCGCGGGCATATCGAACGCTTTTTCTCCTCGGTTGGGTCGCCTCGGCAGTTCGCACCGGTACCGGTTCGAGGGAGTAGGAGTAGCAGAAGTGGCAGTGCGTATCTATGTCGGCGGGTTGCCTTACAGCACCACGTCGTCCCAACTTGAGGACCTGTTCGCGCAGGTCGGCGCGGTAGCGACCGCGACCGTTATCGAAGACAAATTCTCCGGTCAGTCTCGCGGCTTCGGCTTTGTCGAGATGGACAACAATGAAGAAGCGCAGGCGGCTATCGCCCAGTACAACGGTTTCAGCATGAACGGTCGCACCTTGACCGTCAACGAAGCCAAGCCGCGCGAAGAGCGTAGCGGCGGCGGCGGTGGCGGCTACGGCGGCGGCGGCGGCGGTCGCTCCGGCGGCGGTGGCGGCTATGG
>CAXUMS010000179.1:0-10201 GCA_964252165.1 uncultured Armatimonadaceae bacterium | reverse complement strand
GCGGTATTCTCAGAACACCCAACACCCAACACCCAACACCCAACACCCAACACCTCTTCCCGGTTGACAACGCGCTTTCCCTGCAAGCGGATTCTCGCGACATACCGCCTCTTCGTGATAAGGTATTCTCGTAGAGCGTTGCAACATGATAACGATACTCAGCCATCGGGGTTACTGGAAAACCGACGAGGAAAAGAACGCCCCGGTTGCGTTCCAGCGTTCATTTGAGGCCGGATTTGGAACCGAAACCGATATTCGCGACCGAAACGGCGAACTTGTTATCAGCCACGACCCCCCCACCAGCGACGCATTATCCCTGGGCGCCTTCCTTGAACTGTACAAGCGGTTCGGCGATGGTCTGCCGCTCGCCCTTAATATCAAAGCCGACGGCTTGCAGGGACTTTTGCAAAACGCCCTCGCCCGTCACGACGTTTCCAACTACTTCGTTTTCGATATGTCGGTGCCGGACGCCCTGCCGTACCTGCGCGCCGGGATGAACGTTTTCACCCGCCAAAGCGAGTACGAGTCGTCGCCGTCGTTTTACGAAACGGCGACCGGCGTTTGGATCGACGGGTTCCACGGCGACTGGCTGACCGAGATGGGCTTTTCCCCCCATGTCTGGGCGGGTAAACGGGTTTGTCTGGTATCCCCCGATCTGCATAAGCGCCCCTACGAGGCGTTTTGGCGACAGGTCAAAACGTGGTGCGAGGTTCCCCGCGAGGCGGATGTGATGCTTTGCACCGATTTCCCCGAGGAAGCGAGCCGATTTTTCAATGACGCAAATGAACCAGAGTAACCAGATTAAAGCCGTCGTTTTTGATATGGACGGCGTTTTGATTGACGCCAAAGAATGGCACTACGAATCGCTGAATCAGGCGTTGTCGCTGTTCGGCTATCGTATCAGCCGCTATGATCATTTGGTGACGTACGACGGTTTGCCGACCCGCCGCAAGCTCGAAATGCTCACCGCCGAACACGGCTTGCCGCGCTCGCTCCACGGCTTTTTGAACGAACTCAAGCAGATCTACACCATGCAAACCGTTCACGCCCAGTGCAAGCCCGTCTTCCAGCACGAGTACGCGCTGTCGAGTTTGAAAGCGCAGGGCTACACGCTCGCGGTCGCATCGAACTCGGTGCGGGCGAGTATCGAGGCCATGATGGAAAAAAGCAATCTCGCGCCGTACCTTAGCTTGATCATGAGCAATCAAGATGTCGCGCGCGGCAAGCCCGACCCGGAAATCTACACCAAAACGTTCCAAAAGTTAGGTTTCGCGCCCCACGAGTGCCTCGTCGTCGAAGACAACGAACACGGTTTGCGGGCCGCCCGCGATTCTGGCGCGCACGTGATGGCGGTGCGTGACGTGAACGATGTTCACCTGGAAAATATCCAGGCCCATATCCGGCAGTTCGAGCGTCAACTTGGCGCGGCGTCGTCAGCGGCGTCGTCAGCGGCGGCGACGGTGCAAGCGATCAAGATAAACGAGCGGGTGGCGGCATGACGATACTTGTTTTGATGGCGGGAAGCGGCGATGCGTTCAAGGAAGCCGCCTACCCGTACCCCAAAAACCTGGTCGAGGTGAACGGTTTGCCCGTGGTTCAGCGGGTGATGGAAAGCCTGGAGCCGTTATTTGCGCTCGCGAGCCGCGTGGTGTTTATGATCCCGGACGAGGAAGTGCGGCAGTACCACACGGACGAGGTGATTCGCCTTTTGATGCCGTCCGCGACGGTTTTGCCGATCACGCTTCCCACGGCGGGCGCGGCCTGCACCGCGCTTCTCGCGGTGGAAGCGTTGGAGCCGGACGAGCCGCTTCTTATCGTGAACGGCGATCAGATAGTGGCGGCGGATTTGGCCCAGCCTGTGTCGGACTTTCTCGAAAGCGGCTGGGACGGCGGCATCGTGGTTTTCGAGGCGGTTCACCCTCGCTGGTCGTTTGTGCGCTGTGACGCGGACGGTATGGTGGTCGAGGCGGCGGAAAAGCGGCCCATCAGCAACCGCGCGACGGCAGGCGTGTACTACTTCGCCCGCGCCCGCGATTTTATCGAAGGCGCGATGAACATGATCAAAAAAGACTCCCATGTAGGCGGGGCGTTTTATATCTGCCCGGTTTACAACGAGATGATTTTGAACCAGGCGCGTATCGGCACGCGGCAAATCGGGCGCGAAACGTACTTTTCGCTCGCCAATCCGCAAGGCGTCGAGGACTACGAGGACTATCTGCAACGCGGCGGGAACAAAGCCGGAACCGGCTCGGCGCCGCGTCGCCGCGAAGAAACCGCCGTGGCCGCGCGATAAGCGGCTGGGCAAAAATAACAAGGTAACGCGATGCGACACGAAAATTTAGGCGAGATGGTGCGCGGTTGGTTCGTGGGCGATTTCACCCCCACGCTATGCAAAACCGGCGCGATGGAGGTGGGTATCCAGCGCTACCGCGCGGGCGAGCGAAGCGATCTGCACTACCACAAAATCGCGACCGAAATTACCGTGATTGTCAGCGGCGAGGCCGAAATGAACGGCGTCCGCTATAAACAAGATGACATCATCGTTATCGCGCCCCTCGAAGCGACCGATTTTCACGCCCTTACCGATGTGGTGACAGCAGTGGTGAAAATCCCGGGCGCGACCAACGACAAATACCTGGGACGCCCCGCCGAAAGCGATATAGTCTCGGCGAGCGCGGACCGGGAAACGGAGAATGCGGTTCATGCTTAATATTGTTATCCCGATGGCCGGACGGGGAAGCCGGTTTCAAGAAGCCGGTTTCGAGCTACCCAAGCCGCTGATCCCGGTTCACGGCGTTCCGATGATCCGCGTGGTGATCGAGAACCTGCGCCCCAATGCGCCGCACCGGTTTATCTTTTTGTGCCTGCAAGAGCATATTGATCGCTACAATGTGGGCGAGCGATTGCAGTCGTGGTGTCCCGGAGCCGAGATCGTGGTGGTGGACAAGGTGACCGAGGGCGCGGCCTGCACCGTGTTGCTCGCCGAGGAATTTATCAACAATGACGACCCGCTCATGATCGCCAACAGCGACCAATGGGTGGATATTTCCGTGGACGATTACCTGGCGCAGATGGAGGCGACCGGAGCGGACGGCCTCATAATGACGATGTGGGCGGATCATCCCAAATGGAGCTATATCGGCTTCGGAACCGACGGCAAGCCGGATCGCGTGGTGGAAAAAGAAGTGGTGTCGAACGAGGCGACCGTGGGCGTGTACAATTTTCGCCGGGGAAGCGATTTTGTCGCGGCGGCGAACGCCATGATAAACAAAAATCTGCGCGTCAACAACGAGTTTTATGTCGCGCCCGCGTACAACGAGCTGATCGCCGAAAACCGGGGAATCGCCTACTACAATGTGGGCCGCGAGTACGACGGTATGTACGGGCTGGGCATTCCGTCTGATCTTGCGCTGTTTGAATCCCTTCCCGTATCCGCGAAAGCGGTCGCCACTTTCGGCGATGAGGCGGGCCGCGTTTCGGTTTTCCCTAACAGCGGCGGCGAAAAGGCCGAATGACAACGAGCGCGCGCCGAATCGAGGCCCAGGCGGTCTGCAAGCGGTTTATTATCGGCGGCGCGGCCCCGGTGTCCGATTTACGTGAGCGGTTCGCCCTGCCCGTCTTCGCCAGCCAAAAGGCCAAAGCGGAGCGAGCGCAGGCGCAGGCGGCGAGCGAGTTCTGGGCGCTTCGCGACATCGGGTTTACCTTGAACGCCGGGGAAACGCTGGGCATTATCGGGCATAACGGGTCCGGGAAATCCACCCTGCTTAAACTCCTGACCGGCATTATGAAGCCGACCGAAGGGACCGTTAAGGTACAGGGGCGGGTTGGCGCATTGATCGAGGTCGGGGCGGGCTTTCACCCGGACCTGACCGGGCGCGAGAATGTTTACCTGAACGGCTCGATTTTGGGTTTGTCGCGCCGCGAGATCGCCGCCAAATTCGATGAGATTGTCGCGTTCGCCGGTTTGGAGCGTTTTATCGACACGCCGGTCAAGCGGTATTCATCGGGGATGTATATGCGGCTCGGATTCGCGGTCGCGTCGCACATCAACCCGGATATTTTGCTGATTGATGAGGTGCTTGCGGTCGGCGATGCGCAGTTCCAGCGCAAGTGCTTGCGCCGCTTAAAGGAGTTTGTCGCGCAGGGCGGCACGGCGGTTTTCGTGTCCCATGCCGCAGCCCAGGTCGCCGACTTTTGCGAGCGGTGTTTGTGGCTCGACCACGGTCGCTTGATGTACGACGGCCCGTCGTCGGAGGCGCTACGTTTGTACAGCGAACACATGGAGCGGGGCGAGCAAAACGAAAACGGCGCGCCAAGCGAACCCGCAAGCGTCGCATCGAAAGCGGCGGAAGCGCCGCCGCCGCTGGAGGCGGCGAAGCCGCCGATCACGCTCGATGAGGAACTCGAAGAGCGCGACCGGGCCGCTTTGCTCGCCGAGGCGGAACATCAGGAGCGCGCGCGGCGTGATGATCCGTCTCGCGCGTACATCTTCGGCGTGCGAATCGTGGACGAAAACCACAACGCGCAAAGCGCGTTTCAAGCAGGCGAAACCGTGCGCCTTCAAGTGGACTACCGATTGGGCGAAAACGCGAGCGGAGGAGCGGAATCGTTTGATCCGGCTATCGGCCTGCAAATTCACCGCGCCGACGGCTTATATATGTTCGGCGGCGGAAACCACGATCAGGATATAACGCTCACCGGCCTGCCCCTGTCCGGCGTTTTAACGGTGTCTCTTCCGGCTCCCGCGCTCAACGAAGGGCGATATTATGCGCGTCTGTATCTGGCGCGGGATGGAACGGCGGGCGATTTTCACGCCTTCCCGCCCGAAGGCTCGGAAGACACACTATCGTTTACGGTTTCGGCGGGACGGCGGGCGCACGGGGTTACCTTTATGAATTTGACCTACGAACCTTCGGGCGCAAGCGGGGGCGCAGTTGTTTCCGCAACGCCGCTGGCGTTCGCCGCAAACGCCGCTTTTTCTTCATCGCTATGATTAAACTGTACATCGTCACGTATAAAAAGAACGACGTTCTAAACCAGAACTTGCGGACGCTCTGGGCGACCGTGCGCCGCCCCGAGCGTCTCGACGTGACCATTATCAGCAACCACCCCGATGTCGTCGTGGAGGCCGAAAACCAGCGTCCTAACCTTCGTGTCCTTCTTAATTCCACCCGCTCCCGCAACTCGTGGGGCTACCTTTCGCGCGACTGGAATTTTGCGATTCAGGACGCCTTTGTAAACTGGCGCAACCCCCATCAGACAGATTGGTGCGTACTGGCCCAGAACGATGTGGAGTGGATAAACGGCTGGGACGAATGGCTGGACGCCAACGACGCTTTCGATTTTGTGACGCAACCGGTCGGCGATCAGTGCGTCGCACTGAATATCGCCGCTGTCCGCCGCGTCGGATTCTACGATGAGCGTTTCACCACGCTTCACTTCCACGAATTTGATTATTTTCTGCGGGCGATGCTCACTTTGGGTGAGCGCGCCTCGATCAACGACACGCACGGGGGCGACGCCGGAGCGTCCTGGAACCCGGTCGGGTGCGTTTTGACGCAGGAGGCGGCAAGCGGATTTGATGAGGGCGACGATGGCACCTTGCACACGCGCCGCTCCTACGCCGAACTGCGTAATTTGTTGTTCAGCAAATGGAATGTCGAAAACCTCGACGCTGTGGAGAATAAAGCCGCGCTGGTGCGCGCGCGGCGACAAGCCAAAGCCGTTCATCCGCGCGAGGTGAACTGGAATCCCTTCTTCTGGGACGAAGCGTCGCCGTCCGACGCCCCCGCCATCACCCATTTCTTGCCCGACTATGAGGAGGTAGCGGCGCTTCTTCAAGAACGGCGCGGCTGGCGCGCGCTTCCCGGCCGGGCGGCGTCCGGCGCAAAAGAAGAAGCGCCGCGCATCGCGGTTGTGCTTCAAGGGCCGCTTGTGGCGAGCCTGAACGGTCACAGCACCGCCGAGATTTTGGATTCGCTTTCCCGGTTTCCGCTCCGGCATCGCCTTCATGTCACGCTTTCGCTGTGGGAGGACGAGGCCCTGCCGCTCGCGGATTTCGCGCCCTATGTGGATCAAATCGTTCTGTCCCACAAGCCCGCGCGCAAGGGAGCGTCCAACCGTGCGTACCAGGCCCACGGCGTCACGTGCGCGATGGAAGCGTTGCAGGCCCTGCCGAACCCGCCCCTGTGCGCGCTGAAAACCCGGCCCGACATTTTTTTAAGCCATCGGTTTCTACAAAAAATCGTGGATCATGCGGATAACGTTGACATGACCGGTAAATTTCTGGTCACGAACCTTTTCACGCGCCTCGAGAGTTTTCATATCGCCGACATGGTGGTGTTCTCAACCGTGGAAAACCTTCTTCTCTGGTTCGACAATGCCGATACCGTGTACTACGAGGATTTGTTTGCGCCCGAAGTGCAGTTTGCGCGCACGTTCATACGTAACCGCAAACTTGCCTATTCGCACCGTTTGGAAGATTATCTGCGGTTTTTGCGCGACTGGATTATTTTAGTGGATTTCGCCGACGAGGGCTTGATTTGGTTCAAGGATCCTAACTTTACCTCGAAAGCCCACAACAAGATATTCGGCTCGCTTTATGACCGCGATGTCGGTCCGGTTCTCGCGCGCTTGATAACGGTTCGGTTCCACCAACGCTTATGCCGCGCGCCGGGCGGTTTGCGCATGCTCGCCGCGTATTTTCTTATCTCCGATATTGCAATGCGCACGGCGGTAGGCTTCCTTCCCGTTTTCCGGCGCCGCCGCCATACGTTTACGTTGCTGTTAAATCAAGGCGAACATGACAAGCCGGTGCCGGGCGGCAAGGGCGAGAGGATGCGCGCCGCGCCCTTGTCCGCCCCGCCGCCTTCAGAGACAAACGCGCTCGCCGCTCAAACCGTACGTGACGTCGCGCCGCTTCCGGCGGGGAGGGTCACGCTTCCGTGAGCCTTCCTTCCCCCTTGCATGGCGGCGTATCCATCCCGGAAAGCGGCGGCGACGGCGCGCCTGATGCGCCGCCGCGCATCGGCATCGCGGTTCAGGGACCAATCTATACCGATGCGAAGGGCAACAGCACCCGCGAGGTGTTCGAGATGCTGCGCAATTCGCCCTTGCGAAGCCGGTTTTACGTTGTATACGCCGTTTGGGACGATGAAACGCACTCCGATTTGCTTGGGCAAATCGCGCCCCTTGCGGACAAAATCGTGCGTTGCCGGAAACCCGAGCGTTCCGGCTCGTGTCACCGCAATTACCAAGCGCACGCCACCAGCGACGCGCTTGCCGAGATTGCCCGTCAAGGCATCCCGTTCGCGCTTAAAACCCGGAGCGATCTTGTGTTAAGCGACCGGTTTCTGGAAACGCTGTTAAGCCGGGCCGAGATGCCGGGTTACGAGAAAATTCTTGTAACCAATCTGTTTACGCGGGTCGAGCCGTTTCATATCTCCGACCTTGCCGTGTTTTCCACCACCGAGAATCTGCGGCTGTGGTTCGCGCCCGCGAGCGTATTCTACGAGGACGCCTTCTCGCCCGAGGTCCAATTTGCGCGCGTGTTCGTGCGGTCACGCCGACTCAAGTACGCCATGACGCTCGACGGTTATTTCCGCTTTTTGTCCGACTGGGTGGATTTGGTGGATTTTTTCGAGCAGGACTTACGCTGGTTCAAGGATATTTACGGCAGTATCCGCGCGCATAACCGCAAAAATTTCGTGATGCTCGACCGCGACGGCGGACCGGTGCTGTCGCGCCTTTTAAGCGTTCGGTTTCACCGCTTCCTGCAAGGTAAAGCGCACGGACTGACGCTTCTCGCCACGATTATTCTGGTTCACGATGCGGTCCAGAGGTATTTGGTGTTGACGATTCCCAAAACTCAGCATTGGCATTACACCGTGGACAACAAAGGCGCGGAACACGCAAAAAGAATCTCCGGCGCGGCGGACAGGGTCGCGGACTTGGAAAACAGTCGTGAGCTTGCGCCGCCGCCGCGCAACGGGCATGGTGGCGCGCTTTATACCGAAACCGGCGACGCCGCCGTGGCGGGAGCGGCGCGTGGCAACGGCGTTGCGGTTCAAAAATCGGGGAGCGGAACGTGAGTCGGCTCGCCGCCCCGCCAAACATTCCCGCGCCGGATGCGGTTTCCGTGGTCGTGCAAGGAGCGATTGCGCCAGGCGGGGCGACCGGCGCGACCGGTCGTTGCCTCGAATCCGTCCGGCGCGCTTTGCCGGGCGCGGAGATCATTCTGTCCACGTACCCGGGCAGCGACACGAGCGGTCTTTCGTTCGATATTCTCGTGGAAAGCGACGATCCCGGCGCTCTTTCTTTTACGCGCGAAGGCCCGATCCAACTCAACAATGTCAACCGGCAAATCGTGACCACGCAAGCGGGACTCGCCCGCGCCACTCGCCCGTACGCGCTGAAGTTGCGAAGCGATCTTTTGATGGACGGCGCCGGTCTCCTCCGGTATTTCGCCCGGTACGGCTCGCATGGAGGCGAGAAAGACAACAGCGACGCCCGCGTGTTCGGCGAGCGCGTTTTGTGCTGTACGCGGTACGCGCGCAATCCGCGCCGTGTTTTGCCGTACGCGTTTCACCCGAGCGATTGGTTTTTTTTCGGGCGCACGGACGATGTACGGAAGTTGTTCGATATTCCGCTCGCACCCGAACCGGAAACATCGCGCTGGTTCGACGCCTACGCCCCGCGTCCCGACCCCGATGTGTTTCCGGGCGCGCTGAACCGCTGGGCGCCGGAGCAATATATCTGGCTGTCGTGCCTCAAGCGTCACGCGCCGAACGCGGTTCCCGCAACGGCCCTGCCCACGTACCAGTGGGACGTGAGCGAGGCGATTATCACGGCGTCGGAGCGAACGCTGGCCGAAAATTTCGTTTTGCTGTCGCCGCGTCAGGTGCAGATACGCTTTACCAAGTACCGCATCACGCGCCTCGATTGGGCGTCCGTGTACACGCACGGCGAATGGCTCCGCCTGCGCGAAACGTACTGCGGGACGGATGATAGAACGAAAGCCGTAGACTGGGAAGCGGCGGCGAAGCGGGCGTTCGCGCAAACGCTGATTCTGCCCGGCGATGCGCCGGTGCGCCGCGTTTTGCGGTTTCTGCGACGCGCGCTCCCGTTCAATGCGTACGAGCGGTGCTGGAAAATGTACCGGCGCATTTTAGAGTAGCACGAGTTATGACAACGCCGCTGATCCCGGTTCCGCCCCAAAAGCCCGGCGCAACCGCGCCGCTCGGCATTTATATTCCTTCCTACAACAACAGCGCGCAGGTGTGTGAAAGCGTAGCGAGTTGCCCTGCCGGTCTGCCCATTACGATCTCGGACAACCATTCCGAGCCGGAGCATCGCCGCGTCCTGGAAGGCTTGCGGCCCCGTTGCGACGTGGTTTTCCACAGCGCAAATCAAGGCCGGGTCGAAAACTGGGCGTTCTGCGTCCGCCATTTCGTGGAACAAACCGAGCGCGGCGGGCCAGTGTGGATGAAATGGCTGTTCGCGGGCGATACGCTGACCCCCGACATTACGCGCTTGCTGGAACAGGCTCTCCGCGGCTATCCAACCGCGCGCCTTGTTATCGCGGAGCATGATATGGCGGACGAGACGGGGCGAAAACGCTGGCGGACGCTGGAGGGGACGCAGTTAACGGAACCCGCGCGCGCCCTTCGTCTCGCCGCCGCAACCGGCAACTGGTTCGGCCCGCCGCTCGCCCATTTCGTTCACCGGGATGCGGTCGCGCCCGGTTTCGATTTCGGCGATCTGCCCTGGTCCGCCGATTTTCGGTTCTGCCTCACGATAGCCGCCGCGTTTCCCGTTCTTTACCTGGCCCAAAATGTCGGCGTGTTCCACAAGCGACACCGGAACTACTACGCCGCCCACGCGAACAGCGCGCAGATGGTGGTGGAGGAGGCGGTGGTCCGTATCGAGGCGGCCCGTCAATACAAAACCCTGACCGGCGATACCACCGGCTTCAATACCCTGCTGGAACAAATCAACGAGTTCGCCGCGCGGGAAACGATGCGGTGCGCGCTGTCCCAGCCCGAAACCCGCGCGTTCGCCCAGGACGCGGCGCGCTCCCTCGGCCTGCGCCGCCTCGTCGCCCTCGCCGTCTCCGAAACCCTGAACCGTCTCCGCCCCCGCCGCCTCCCCCACAAACCCGCCGATTGACGGTTGGTCGTTTGCGTCTGCGTTGCGGGAGGCT
>CAXUMS010000178.1:0-10224 GCA_964252165.1 uncultured Armatimonadaceae bacterium | reverse complement strand
AGCGGGATTGTGGCGCGCTTCGCGCCGCTTAGCGAGCGGGCTTTAGCCCCTCGGCGTTATATCAGCCGGAAATAGCGTTTTTTGTTGTGCAAGATCGCCAAGCCGGGCGAAGTAGTCGGGGAACGTTTTGGCGACACAGGCCGGGTCGGCGATAGAAATTCCGGGGAGGCGCAAACCGACAAGGGCGAACGCCATCGCCATGCGGTGATCGTCGTAGGTTTGGATAATGGCGGGCGTGAACGCGCCGCTTTCGAGCGGATAAATGGTCAAGCCGTCCGCGCGCTCGGTGACGCGCACGCCGATGCGGGCAAGTTCGGTCGCGACGGCGGCGAGGCGGTCGGTTTCCTTGTGTCGGATATGGGCGACGTTCTCGATAACCGTAGGGGACGACGCGAACGGTGCGACAGCGGCGAGCGTCATCACGGTATCGGAAATGGCGTTCATGTCCCAGGTCACGCCGCGCAAATTGGGCGTCCCGGCAACCTCGATGAAATCCGCACCTCGAACCACAGCGCACCCCATCGCCTCAAGAACGTCTACGAAAGCCGCGTCGCCCTGTAAAGTGTCAGGGCCAAGATGGTTCACGCGGACGCGCCCATTGGTGAGCGCGGCGGCGGCCCAGAAGTACGACGCCGCCGAGGCATCCGGCTCAACCGCGTACCCGCCCGGCGACTGGTAGCCTTGCCGACCGGGAACCGTGAACGCGCGCCCGACCGCGTCCTCATGGATAACGCCGCCAAAGGCGCGCACCATCGCGACTGTCATGGCGATATACGGCGCGGATAAAACCGGGCCGTCGAGCGTAATGCGCGTCTCGGTCCCGTCCGCGCACGGCGCGGCAAGAAGCAATCCGGACAGGAACTGACTGGACGTATCCGAGCGAACCACGCACGCGCCGCCGTGCAGACCGTGTGCGTGGATACGAAGCGGCGGGCAACCGTTGCCGCCCAGCGTGTCTACGGACACGCCCAACTGCGTCAGCGCGCGGACCAGATCGCCGATAGGCCGGGCGCGCATCCGCTCCACGCCGTCCACGGTGTACACGCCATTCCCCAGAGCGGCGAGCGGCGTGATAAAGCGCGCCGTGGTGCCGCTGTTACCCACGAACAAGTCGGCTTTCGCGGCGGGAACCACGCCGCCAAGCCCCTCCACCGTGATCGTGCGAGCGGCCTCGTCGGCTTCCACTTTGAAGCCGAGCGCGCAAAGGCAGTCCGTCATGCGGCGCGTGTCGTCGGCGAACAGCGCGCCGGTCAGCGTCGTGGTTCCGTGCGCGAGGGCGGCGAGGGCGAGCGCGCGGTTGGTGACGCTTTTCGAGCCGGGAAGCGTCGCCACCCCGACAAGCGGGCCGGTCGCGGGTGTGATGGGGAGCGGGTCGGGAAGGGGTAATGGCGTCATAGGGTTAATGCGGGGATGCGCGTTTGGCGTCCCGACCGCGCGCGAACAAAGCGAGAAGCGCGTCCGCGTCCGCGTTTTCCAGCGCCCTTTCGGCGAGCGCAAGTTCGGTCTGGTAACGGCGCAGAACATCGAGCAGCGCGTCGCGGTTGGTCAGGGCGACATCGCGCCACAATTCGGCGGGCGAGGCCGCAACCCGCGTCGCCGACGCCCAGGAACCGGCAACAAGGGCGTACAAATGCGGCAAATCGGCTTGCGCGCTTTCGCCGCCCAGCGACGCGAGCGCGTAGGCGAGAACGTGCGGCAGGTGCGATGTTAGCGCAACCGCGCGGTCGTGTTCGTCCGGCTCCAAAGTGACCGTACGCGCGCCCAGCGCCTGCGCGAGATGCACAATGTCCCGGCACGCTTCCTGATGACGCTCCGCCGCATCGGACGGTTGCGCGGCGGCGGGCGTGACCACCCAGACCGCGCCCTCAAACAAATCCGCGCGGGCGGCCTCGACTCCGGCCTGCTCCGATCCCGCCATCGGGTGCGAGGCGACAAACCGCGCCCCCAGATGCGCCGCGCCCGTTCGCGCGATCTCGGCTTTTGTCGAACCCACATCGGTCACAACCGCGTCCGGCGAAAGAAGCGGCGCCAGGCGTTCTATGTCCGCGAGGATTTGCGCGACAGGCGTCGCGAGAATAACCAGATCCGCGCCCGCAACGCCCGCGGCAAGGTCGGTCACGCCCTCGTCAATCGCGCCCAAGCGGACGGCCTTATCCAGCGTATCCGACGACCTCCCCACGCCAACGACACGCTCCGCCAATCGCCGCTCACGCAGTCCCATACCAATAGAGCCGCCAATAAGCCCGACGCCGATGATAACGACGCGGCGGAAAAGGAAGGGAGTAGCCCCCCCCGCCCCTAATAATGGGGGAGCCTCGGATAAAGAAGGCGCGTTAGCGTCGGCGTGTATCTTAGCCCCCCCATTATTGGGGGCGGGGGGGGCCATCTCCGGGGCCGCATCAGACGCCATGCTCCTACAGCGTCCGCCCGACAACCGGGGCGAGAAGCCGCAGTTTCGCCATCAAGTCCTCGAAAATAGCGGGCGTCAGCGACTGCGCGCCGTCCTTTAACGCCTTTTCCGGATGCGGGTGAACCTCGATAATCGCGCCATCGCAACCGGCGGCGAACGACGCAAGCGTGACGGCGGGAACCAGCGACCACTTGCCCGTCCCGTGCGACGGGTCCGCGATTACGGGCAGGTGCGACAACTCTTTCAACGCGGGAATGGCGTTGATATCGAACGTGTTGCGGGTGTACGTCTCGAACGTGCGGATACCCCGCTCGCAAAGCATCACATTTCGATTGCCCTGCGAGACGATGTATTCGGCGGCCTGAAGCCATTCCTCGATCTTGGACGACATACCGCGCTTCAACAGAACCGGCGTTTGCGTGTTGCCGACCTCGCGGAGCAGGGTGTAGTTCTGGGCGTTGCGCGTGCCGATTTGCAAAATATCGGCGTACTCGACGCACACATCAATATCGCGAATATCCAGAACCTCGGTGATGATCGGCATTCCGGTTTCTTCGCGCGCCTCCGCGAGCATTTTGAGGGCCGGGACGCCGTGGCCGTGGAACGAATACGGCGACGTGGACGGCTTGTACGCCCCGCCGCGCAGGATATGCGCGCCCGCCTTCTTAACGGCGCGGGCGGACTCCATCAGCTGTTCTTCGGTTTCGACCGTACACGGACCGGCCATCACCACGGCGGTTTTGCCGCCGATCTCCACCCCGCGCACGTTGATGATCGTGCCTTCCGGGCGGAACTGCTTGCCGACCAGTTTGTACGGGGCGGAAATCGGGACGCACCGCTCGACGAACGGCAGGGCCTCGAACTGATCCGCGATCTCGGCCTTGTCCTCCACCCCCACGCCGATCACACCGATGATGGTTTTTTCGGCGCCGACGGACACATGGACGCCGAATCCGCGCCCTTCCAGATTGTCAACAATGTCTTTTCGATTGCGCTCGGAAGCGTTCGAGGTGAGAATGATTACCATAGAATTGAACCGCGTTTCAGAACGGCGTCGCCCCGGCGCGCGCCGTGATAGCCCCTGTGGTTAAGATAGCATCGCCGCGCGACCCCAGAGCATGGGACCGCACGGCGATTTAGTGTAACACAAACTGCGGAAACAGGGCAAACGCGGAGAAGATTCGACGCTACCCAACCGTTCTAAAAGCCAGGTGCGTAGGGAAAAGGCTGACCATGTTTTAGATTCATAAGACTTGGTCTTGCCCAGTTACGGACGTAGGGGTTACTACTCCGCGTCAGTTCCTCAACAAAAGGTATCTGATTAGAATTGCCAACGCAGGTAATTACGGCAAGTAGTGGACCTAAACCAACTATATCCGCTTGTTGGCTTCCTTGTGTATTCAATAAGAAACGAATTCGGTCAGCCGCCGCACGGCTTGCGTCAACCCCTTCATTACCAACCAGTTGGATGGTGAAGTACAAAATTGGTTTAATACCATCTCTTGACGCGAGATCATCAAGCAGACCACTTATTCGCTCAAGAGAAGACGAAGCGGCGAATCGCGCTTTAAGTTCTGCGGGCGCATCGCCGGTAAAATCTACGCCTTGTCGCTTTGCCTCCTCTATTAAAGCGCCGTCATGATGGTTATAGGCTATGTCTGCAAGTTCGCGTAAAGCGACCGCTTTGAAGTACGAAACCTCGCTTGGATAACGATTTTGATTGGGCCGCTTTTCGGATATCTCGCTTGCTGACAATCCAACCTCATGCAGGAACGTTGTCACCTTGATTTGGGTTTTATTCGTAGACGCAAGGCGCGCCGCCCGTTCTGCAAGAAGCCGCGCCCGCACCGCCTTTGCATCGGCGCGATGACGCGATGGCGCTGTTTCTCGCCCAATGAACTCCTCAATCGCGGGCAAAGCATCGGTCGCCTCCAAACGTCCCAAAGCGTGAAGTGATGGCAGGTAAAACTCGGTTTGTTTCTTCCGGTCCAAGTTTTCGATGAGATAAGGAACTTTGGCGCGGTCGCCTTTCAGGTTGATGTTTTGTATAACCGCCAACCGCGCCACTTGCTGTTCGTGCGTCAGGAACTCCGGTTGGTTTTGTGTGACGGGGAGCGGCGGGAGGGTGGTTGGTTCGCCTGTTGACGAGGTAGGTCCTTGTGCGAAAGAAGCGTTGGCGGCGGACGCGACGACCAACAAACCAGCAAATATACGGAGCGAAAACATAGTGTTACCTTTCCCTGCCAAATCCACAAAGCGGACACCCGCTACCACTTCAAGGTGTTGTTACGCGCTTTCCGTGCGCCAATCTACTGCGTTTGCTAAGGCAATAAAACGCCTTTCAAAACATAAAGAGGAGGATCAGCCGGAGGACCATCGGGCGGAGGTTGCGGATCAGGTACCTCGGGCCGAAATTGCCACGGTTCGTATGGCCGTCCCCGACGCCCTGGCCCGGTTGCACGATGGAATTGTAGGCCGTCATCGGCCCAGTCTTGCCGCCACGCCCCCTTGTACACATAATCCGAATAGGGGTCCGCTGAATTTTGCAACGCCCCTAACGCGCCCCATGCATAAACATCTGCAAGTAGTTGGGCATCGCCATAACTTAAATCGGAGGTGTCTCCTTTGTACGCATCAGTAGTATCAGGATTCTTGGGATTCAAATGATGCGCGCTCTCCCAGTCGTCTCGCAATCCATCTTGGTCATAATCTTCGCTTTCCGGCAAAGATCCAGGTCCAGAGTCTATTACTACGTTCACCCCATTGTGAGTGTAGTAGTGCGTTGCGTAGTACCGATGCCCCGCTTCATGACCGGCGACAGAAAGGAAGGTATGTATCCCTCTTGTTTCTAAACTACCAACCAGTTGAATTTCACCTCCACTGTCGGGTATGACAAACATACGGTGCGACCCAAAGCCGTGTGCGTCATCGCCCAAGTGGATTAGGCCGTCAGCATAGCTGTAATACGACTTGTAGTTATCGGGTGGTGGAGTTGGAGCCGGGTTGTAGCGTTGCGACGACTTGTAAAAAGGCAGATACGAATTATTGTCGTTCAACATGATTTGCCGGTAATAGAAATACCAGTTCGCCCCCACTTCCTGAACGGGCGGAGGTGTTGCCGAAGGCGGGTGGGTAGATAAAGTGGAAGGGAAGAACGTTTGGAAGTAGGCTATCTGCCCCGGTTGGAAAACGCTACTGCCCACCGCTTTGACCAGTAGCGTAACGGTACGGTCGCCAAAATCGCTGTTGAGCAAGGGCATTCCGTTTCCGATAATGCCATTCAATGTTTGAGTTGTACCCGTAACCGGGGTCACAGGCGCCACGGCAGTGTTATTGTTCACGGCTCGCGTTTCAAAAACCGCCTGATTCGGCAATGCGGGAAATACCGTCCAACTAACTCGGGGGGTTAGAAAGCGTCTAACATCGGATTCGCCTCCGATCTCGTCAGCGTGAACCTTCACCATCAGGCTTACCAAACCGTTCAGGTCATACACCATTTGGTTTCTGCCATCGCCGAGTTCAGGGCAACCAAAAGTGTTGGTCGTCGGGTTGGCGGGGTTAGGGTCAACCACATCCATCATTAAGGCGGAGATGGTTTCGATAAAGGTGAACTTGTAGATGCCGGTTCCTACAGGGGAGGTAGCCGAAGCCTCAAAAGTTAGCGAGGGACTTAAGCTGAAACTGTTCGACGGGCTGTTGTCATTAAGAACAGACCCAGACGCAGGTTGCGGCTTCTTGAAAATGCGGCGGTTCAGTGTCGAATCGCCTGGGCCACCCACATAAAAACCCTGGAAGTGAATGGGGTAGCCGTCGGAATACATCTGGTTCGTACTCCATGCCCAATCCGGTCCTACGCCTGTATTGAATACAAGATTTGCATTTAGACCTTCTCCATTACTCCAATCACTAAAGTCAAAATAAGGCTCCAACACAGCGATTGCGAATAAAGGCGGCATCTGAAACTTACCTTGATACCGAGCGTTGTTAAATTCGGGCGGTAATACCCACTTCCATGTAAGTTCGGAGGTGCCGGAAAACCTCAAACTATAAAACGGCAACCGCGTAGGGTAAGTAATGGGATTGTTTATGGTGATGTCGAGATCGTGATTACCTTCCCCAATATTAGCGTAATGCTTGTACGTCTTTGGTATCGGCGCGCCATTTGCAGATAGTTTATGAATTTCTTCAACATCAAGACCGGTGTTGTCAACACCCGATGACTTGTTTACCAATTGATTGGTTTTGGTGTCGTAACCGACCCATCCGTAAACGGGTGTTGTGGTTTGCGCGAGGCTTTGACCAGCGCATAGGGAGAGCAGAGAAAAAGCGGCGAGAGCGGACAGGCTAAACTTCATCAGGAAACAATCTCCTTTAACATCTACGCCTTTATTATAAAGGAGACGACCTGATTCCTTCCTAATTCGCCAAACTTTTTTCTACGTTTTTTAGGTTCCCGGAACGGCCTGTGGGCGCTTGATGTCGAGTTCCGAATCGGGCGAGATGGGCGTGACGCGCTCGCGCGACTTGGTGATGACTTGCGCTAAGGCGTCGGCGAATTGGTTCGCGGTGACGAGTTTCGCGCCGTCTTTGGCGAGCGGCGTGGTTTTGGGAAGAAAGCCGTTCGCGACCAGATATTTGGCCGCGTCCGCGCCGGTTTTCGGCTCCGCCATCGCGCCGGTTTTGCCTTTTTTCTGACGGTCCGCGCGCTCGATATACTGCACAAACCGGTACAGCGTGACCGCGAGTTCGTAGCGGGTGACCGGCTTGTTTCCGTCGTAGCCTTGCTTCTTGCCTCCTGCGGGCTTGGCCTGGCCTGCGGGCGCGAGCGGTGCGGCGGGATAGCCTTTGACAATACCCGCGCTTGCCAGTTTGGTGACGCTTTGCGCGGCCCAGTGCGAAGCGGGAACATCGGGGAAACCGCCGCCGTTTTGGGCGCGCGCGGGCGTGGCGGTAACAGCGGTAACAGCGGCGGCAAACACGGCGAGAGCGGCGGCGGGGAGGGCGGCGAAATAGGAAGTTTTCATAATCTTGTAAAGGGTTGTCGTACCGAAACGTTTGGTTTAACCGGCGGCTCCGTATAAACCCGCGCCGGGCAGATACGACGTGCTGAGGCTTTCGCTTTGGCGGATCACGGCGAAGTCTTCCAGGGCGCGCCCGGTGCCGTTGGCGACGCAAGAAAGCGGGTCATCGGCGACCTGAACCTGAATGCCGGTTGCGAGCGACAGCAAGCGATCCAAACCGCGCAAAAGCGCGCCACCCCCGGTAAGCGTGATACCGCGCTCGATAATATCCGATGAGAGTTCGGGCGGCGTATGCTCCAGCACGCCCTTGACGCGCTCCACGATACCGCTTATCGGCTCGGCGAGCGCGTCGCGGATTTCCTGAGACGACACCTCGACGGTTCGCGGCAGACCAGCCACCAGGTCGCGGCCCCGGACCTCCATCATGGTTTCGGCTTCCAAGCGGTACGCGGACCCGATCTTGATTTTGATTTCCTCGGCGGTGCGGTCGCCGATCATCAGGTTAAATTTATTTTTGATATGCCGGACGATCACCTCGTCCATTTTGTTGCCGCCCACCCGAAGCGATTTCGACAAAACGATACCGCCCAGCGAGATAACCGCGATGTCCGTGGTCCCGCCCCCGATGTCCACGACCATGTTGCCGCCCGGCGTCGAAATGGGCAGGCCCGCTCCAATCGCCGCCGCCATCGTTTCCTCAATCGTGGCCGCCTCGCCCGCGCCTGCGGAAAGGGCGGCTTGAAGCACGGCGCGTTTTTCGACCGAGGTCACGCCTGCGGGAACGCAGACCAGAACGCGGGGCTTGAACGGGCGCCGTTTGCCGCATACTTTGGCGATCAAATGGGCGAGCATTTTCTCCGTGCGCGAGTAATCCGCGATAACGCCGTCGCTCATCGGTCGCACGGCGACAATGGTGCCGGGCGTGCGGCCCAGCATCAAGCGCGCTTCCTCGCCGACCGCTTTGACTTTATTGGTCAGGCGATCAATCGCGATTACGGACGGCTCGCGAAGCACGATCCCCTGCCCTCGTTTGTACACGAGAAGGTTCGCCGTGCCTAAGTCAATGCCGATTTCGGGAACTAAACGGAGCAAGACGCCCGCCTTTCCGGCGCATCGGATGCGCCGCTTGCGCCCATGCGCCGTCCCAACTCGTCTTCCTGCCAAATCTCCGCGCCCAGACTTTGCAGTTTCTCCACCAGATTTTCGTACCCGCGCGCCAAATGCTCGATCTTGAAAATACGGGTTCGTCCCTCAGCGGCGAGCGCGGCGATCACGAGCGCGGCCCCGGCCCGCAGATCCGACGCTTCGACATCGGCCCCAGACAAGCGCGCAACGCCGGTAATCACCGCGGTGCGCCCGGACACATTGGATTTAACGCCCATTTTCGCCATTTCGGTGAGGTACCGGAACCGCGATTCATAGACCAGATCGGTGACAATGGATGGCCCGTCCGCAAGTGACAAGAGCGACGTGAACGCTTGTTGCATGTCGGTGGGAAAGCCGGGGTGCGGCATGGCCTGCACCTGCGTCGCCTGGGGACGCCCGGCAGGCCCGACAAACCGGACGCCATCGGCGCGCTCCTCGATAATCATGCCCGCCTCGCGCATCTTCAGCGTGATAGGCCGCATATGGGCGGCGTTTGCGCCTTCGAGGAAAACATCGCCGCCCGTGATACCGGCGGCAAGCCCGAGGGTTCCGGCCTCCATGCGGTCGGACATCACGCGGTACTCGGCCCCTTTAAGGCTTGGCACGCCGCGAATGGTCAGAACGCCGGTTCCTTGCCCTTCGATATCCGCGCCGAGGGCCAAAAGGAAGTTGCCCAAATCCTCGATATCCGGCTCCTGCGCGGCGTTCTCGATAATCGTGGTTCCATTCGACAGGGCCGCCGCCATCATGATATTCATGGTCGCGCCGACGGAAGGGAAGTCCAAATATACCGCCGCGCCCTGCATCGGGGCGGGCGTGTGGGCGTACAGGTTGCCGTGGTTTTGATCGAACTCCGCGCCCAGCGCCTGCAAGCCTTTGAGATGAAGGTCAATGGGCCGCGCGCCGATATTGCACCCGCCCGGTTGCGCGATACTCGCCTTGCCCAAACGCGCGAGAAGCGGGCCGAGCAGCCAGAACGACGCGCGCATGCGGGTCACCAGATCGGCGGGGGCTTCCCACGACGTGATACGGGTCGCATCCAAAACCGCCGTGCCGCCGTTGTCGCTAAATGTTACCTTGACGCCGAGCGTTCGCAGGGCCTGCGCCATGGTTGCGATGTCGCCGATACGCGGCAGGTTCCGAAGCGTGGTTTCGCCCTCGGAGGCGAGAAGCGCGCCCGCGAGGATGGCGAGCGCGGCGTTTTTGGAGCCGCTCACCGAGACGGTTCCGGTTAGGCGTCTACCGCCCACGATTACGATGCGCGGCTCGGACGGCGGCGGGATTGAGGCGGAGGAGGAGGCGCGATGACCATTCCAACCGGTTTGTTGCGACGACACGAGAAGTCCTCCACGAAAGCGAAATCACCGCCGCAACTGCGGGGAATAAAATTAGTGCGAAAAACCCAAAGAGTTTGAGGTTGAATTGCAGTGCGGCGGCTTACGGAAAGACGCGCCAAACGCGCCATTTAGTCGAAACCAAACCAAGGAGCGCGCCTTCCGAAATTAACGTAAGTCAATATGGCAGTATAGGCGTGCGCGCCCCCCTTTGTCAAGCCGCGCCAGGCGCGCGGGATGGGTTTGGGGCCTTTCCCGCCGCATTGTTTCCGTAGTTTTCCGTCAGGTTGCTTCTTTGCTCTTTTTTATTTTA
>CAXUMS010000177.1:0-10237 GCA_964252165.1 uncultured Armatimonadaceae bacterium | reverse complement strand
GCGATTTAGTCAAACGCAACGTAGACGCCCTCGCCAAGTAGTAGACGCAAACGACAAACAGCGCAACCATCTTGCCCCTGATTTTGGCGAACGATACAATTTTAGGTATCAGGAGACTTTTTCGTGCCTTATTTTGCGTTGTTTCGCTGTCGTTCGCGTGCTTTTCCCGTTGCTTCCTCGCTGGCGTTTTCGGTTTTGGTTCCGCTTGTGGGTTTCGCCGCGCCGCCGATTAAGCCCGCCGCAAACGTTCGCACCTCGCCGGTGTACCTTCTTTTTCAAGGGGCGATTGCGGCGACCAAAGCGGGGGATTCCCTAAAAGCCGAGCGGCTGTACCGCGACGCGCTGAAGATCGAGCCAACGCTTGCGCCCGCATGGGCGAATTTGGGCTTGCTCCTCGCGCGTAAAACGGGCCGCACCGATGACGCGATCCGCGCGCTGGTTCGCGCCGCCGAGTTGGCCCCCCGGGAAGATGCGTTTTGGGCGCAGTTATCCGCCGTGCAACTTTCGGCGAAACGCTACGCGGACTCCGCCGTATCGGCCCGCAAAGCGCTTGCGCTCGCGCCCGCGAACGGTTTGGCGCTGGGCAATTTAGCGACCGCATTGATGGTAACCGGCAAGTATGCCGCGTCGGTTCCCATTTTGCAGCGGTTGTCGGTGGCGCGCGGCGGGCGCGACCCGCAGGTAACGCGCTCGCTTATCTACGCCCTCGCGCAATCGGGGAAAAAGCGGGACGCCTTGACGCTTGCCCGGAAACTTGCCGTGTCCCTGCCCAGGAACGCGGACGCGCAGCGTCTGCTCGCCGACTTGTCCGCGCAAAATGGCGATATGAAGGGCGCGCAAGCCGCGTACGCCCGCGCCGCCGCGCTCGCGCCCGCCGATCCCGGCGTCGCTGTGAACGCCGCGCTTGCGTCCGAGATGGCGGGTTCGCGCGGCGACGCCGTTGTGCAACTCACGCGCATTGTGGCGGCAAAGCCCAACTACGCGCCCGCGCATTTTCATCTGGGACGCTTGTTTTACGCCGACCCGGCGGATAAAACCGGCTCGCGTTTCAAAAAGGCCGAGGCCGAGTTCAAGATAGCGACCAGTTTGGACCCTAAGAACCCGTTGTATGTGACCGATCAGGGTTTGGCGACGCTGTTTCAGGGCAAAACCCGCTTCGACGACGCCCGCCGCTTGTTCCGCGCCGCCCTCAGTCTTGATCCCACTATCGCCGCCGCGCATTTGGGCCTTGCCACGATCGGCGAGCAAAGCGGCGACTTCGCGCTCGCCGCCGCCGAATACCGCGCGACCCTTGCGGTTGACCCGAACAACCAGAAGGCGCGCCGCTCGCTCGCGGGCGCGCTGTTCGCCGGGGGCAAGAAGGACGAGGCGTACAAGGAGTTTGACGAACTCGCGCGCCGCGACCCGAAGGACACGACGTTTCTCAAAGAAGCCGCATCGCTTCTTTTGAACGACAACCGGGCGAAAGACGCGGCGACCGCGTACGAAACTGTGGTCAAGCGCGATCCGCTCGATGTCGGGGCGCATATCGGGCTGGGGCAAGCGCTGGAAGCGAGCGCCCGGTCCGCCGAGGCCGAGGCGCAGTACCGGATCGCGCTTGCGGTGGAGCCAAAAAACGAAACCGCAACCGTCGCGCTCGCCAAACTCCTGGAAGCCGGGGGGCAACCAGTGGAGGCGATCAAGGCGTACGAGAATTTGGCGCGGCTCGACCCGCAAAGCAATCTCGCCCACTACGAACTGGGGCAGTTGTACAATGCGCAAAAGCGGCCCGACGACGCGCTCGCCCAGTTTCGCTTGCTGACGCTGAAGCGCGACGACCCGAACCGCCTGGTTTATCGAATGGCGCCGGGGAGCCTGCTCGCGTCGCTGAAACGCTGGCCCGAGGCCGTTACCGAGTTCGCCGCGCTCGCCGCCGAGGAGCGCGCGCCCGAGGTCCGGTACGCGCTCGCCGAGGCGCAGGAGTTCGCCGGATATGCCGCCGACGCCGAGGCGACCCTCGACGCGCTTGCGCGGGAGGCGGAAACAACGGGCGATCCCGGCGCGGTTCCGGCTTCGCGAACGGCTCTTGCGGCTTTCTATGAGCGTCAAAACCGCACGGACGAGGCCGCAAAAAGCTTCGAGAT
Organism: uncultured Armatimonadaceae bacterium; assembly: GCA_964252165.1. Lineage (GTDB taxonomy): Bacteria > Armatimonadota > Armatimonadia > Armatimonadales > Armatimonadaceae > CAXUMS01. The sequence continues at coordinate 8,114 of CAXUMS010000177.1, read as the reverse complement.
GGTTCTCGCCGCCCAGCCTCAGAACACGGATGCGCGGGGCGGTTTACGCCGAATCCGCGAAAAGCAAAACAAGTTGGGCGCGCTGTATACGTTCCTGGAAGCGCTCGCCATCGGCCCCGCCGACGCCGTTGCGCCGAATCTGGCGGCGACCCGAACCGCGGAGCAAACCTACCTCGCGGACCGGAAAACAACCGAGTTGCGCGACTTCGCCCGCCGCTTGTCCGCCCGCTTCCCCAAAAGCCGCGACACGCTTCTCCTGGAAGCCCGCGCGAGTTTGGTGTCCGCGCCGCCCACTTCCGCCGAGCGCGAGGACGCCGTCGCCGCTCTGCGCCGCGCGGTCGCCCTCGACCCGCGCGACCCGCAGGCGCAGTTTCAGTTGGGAAACCATCTGGAAGCCCTGAACCGTTCCGACGAGGCCGCCGCCGCCTACCGCGCCACGCTCGCCGCCGACCCCCAGAACGCCCTCGCCCTCGCCGCGCTGAAGCGTTTAGGGAAGAGTTAGGGCTAAGATGGCTGAGGGCTGAGAGGGAATGTCCCCCTAACCCTCTGCGTCTTTACTCTCACCCCCTAACCCCCTCTCTCGCAAGCGAAAGACGGGGAACCAGATAAAGACGACAAAGCGACAAGCGGGCCTGCAAGCCGTTTCTCTACTCGGGTTCCCCCTCTTTCGCTTGCGAGAGAGGGGGTTAGGGGGTGAGAGTAAAGACGCAGAGGGTTAGGGGGACATTCCCTCTCAGCCCTCAGCCATCTTAGCCCTTCCTGTCCGTTTATCCGTGTCCGTTTATCCCCGTCCGCTTACGGCTATACCATTGAAAGAAATACACGCGCCGCGTCCTCCGCTTTCCCTACAGGGGGCGATAGGGCGGCGGCGAACGAATAAAACAAGGAAAAACAAACCATGCGAGTAGCGGGAACAAAGAATATCATCGCGGCGGCTTTAGCGGCAAGCGCGACGCTTTGGGCCACAACGGGAACGGCAGGGGCGCAAACTCCGGTTACCGCCCCCCCGCCCCCGGCGTCCGATGCGCCCGCGAAGGCCGCCGATGCGCAAGGGGCCGCGCTTGCCGCGAAACTCGCCAAAACCGAGATTATCGCGAATTCGGTTTTTATCGGCAAGGTCGTGCGGATCGGCGACGACGGCGCGTCGCTGACCGTGGAGAACGAGCGCGGCGCGCGGCGCACGGTGCGCTTGTGGGGAACTATGATTGAGGCGGGACAACGTGTGGCCGCTCGCAAATTCCTGGAAGATAACGCCAAAAATCGAACTGTGCGGGTCGAGGAGGTCGCGCCTGCAACCTCGACCACGGGCGCGCGTCGCCCGAACGCGACCGTAACGCTCGCCAAAGTCGCGCTTCTCCCGGACCAGCCGGACAAGGAACGTTCGCAGTTCAAATCGTCGCGGCCCGTGGAAGCGTCCGGGACCTCGAACGATCAACCGCGCGGGGTGTCCGCCGCTCTGCCCGCCTCCGCCGCCCCTCTCCCGCCACCGTCCCCCGACACGGTTTTGAACTACGCCCTGGTGCGGTCCGGCGTCGCCAAGTGGGACCGTGCCGCCGCCCCGGACGACACGAACTTCACCGCCTCCGAAGACGCCGCCCGTAAGGACGGCTTGGGGGCGTGGAAAACGCGCTAAATAGCCTCGCAAAAAGCGAGGCCTTTCAACTCCTAATAACAGGGATTGCAAGGCTTTCGCCTTTTACGGCCTGGATTTGGTGTCATCCGGGCCAACAATCATCCTCGCTAAAGTCACAGCGAAGAGGATAGTCAACAGGGTAATGACAACATACCAGGTTTCCCCAGGTTGTTTTGGCGAGCAACCAACTTGAGCCAGGTTCCAATCGCCAGTATGGGAATGCCGACTGCAAGATACAACAAAACGAACTTGACGTTTTTTTGCATTTTGCTACCCTGTTGATGTGTTCCCGAGGGAATAAAGAGGCCCCCTAACCCCCAATAAGGGGGGGACAAGAAAGACCTTGCGGCGACACCTTTACAGGCGGGCCAACGGTGTAGCCTTTGGCGAATGGCGTTACTCTTGTTCCCCCATTATTGGGGGTTATGGGGCCTCTTTATCCCCCCTGGTAGACCCGCTTACGGTGAAGTTGGCGGCGCCACCCGCTACGCCAATAGCGTAATTGTCACCGAATCCGCGCCCGCGTTTGGCGTGACCATCGCGCCATTCTCCCCCGTTTCCGATGCGCCGTCCTCGATTTGCGCCACATTCGCCACTCCCGCCAATTACATTCTCCACGGCTTTGTCGCGCCGCCGGTTGCGAACGCTACCGAAACACGTACCGTTTGCCCGGTGCGGGTCGCGGTCGCGGATAAGGCGCCGTGCAGGTCATACAACGGCGCGGTCGCGGTTGCGCCGTCCGCGAGTTCGTACACGCGAAGGGTAACGTTGTCCGCGTGGTCGTAGTCCGGGCGGTCGTCGCCCGCGCCGACCGCGAGAAGCGTGTTGGAGCGGACCAGAAGCGGCAGGCTCAGGTAGCCGTGGTTTTCGCGGCCCCAGCCCGGCCCGGTGACCACCTCGCCGGTCAGGAAACAGTCCAGCGTCCGGGCGGGACATAATAATCCACAGCCCCGTTAGACGAGAAAACCGGCGCGACCAGAAGCGACTCGCCCAGCAGGTACTGATGGTCGAGCGTGTCGCAGGCAGGGTCTTGGAAACTCCAGCATCATCGCGCGCAAGGTCGGGATACCTTGCTCGTGCGCCGTAACGGCCTGCGCCCACAGATACGGCATCAGGCGACATTTGAGGTGCGTGAAGAACCGGAGCGCGTCCACGGCTTCGTCGTCGAACAGCCACGGGACGCGGTAGCTCGAATTGCCGTGCAAACGGCTGTGCGATGACAGGAGGCCGAACGCGATCCAGCGCTTGTACACGTCGGTCGGCGGGGTTCTCTCGAAGCCGCCGATGTCATGGCTCCAAAGCCCGAAGCCCGACAGGTTTAGTGACAAGCCGCCCCGGAGCGATTCGGCCATAGACTCGAAAGTGGAGTTGCAGTCGCCGCCCCAGTGAACCGTGAACTGCTGACCGCCCGCCGTCGCCGAGCGCGCGAAAAGGGCCGCCTCGCCCGTCCCGCGCTTTTCGACCAGAACGTCAAGGCGTTGGAGCATCCCGGCAGGATCGGGAAACGTGCGCGCGTCCCACGTGAAATCGCACCAGTGAAATTCGCGCATCCAAAAGCAGTCGAAGTGGAACACGGATAACAGCAGTTTGCGCTCGGCCATGCCGTCCAAAATACCGTCCACGGTTTGCTCGTCGTAATTCGTGGTGAACGACGTGGTCAGCCAAAGCCCGAACGGCCACGCGGGCGGAAGCGCGGGCCGTCCGGTCAGGCGGGTGTACTTTTCCAGCACCTCGCGCGGCGTCGGGCCGTAGATAACAAAGTATTCCAGATCCTCGCCCGCCGCGCTGAATTGCACGCGCGACACCTTTTCCGATGCGACCTCGAATGAGACGGCCCCGGGATGGTTGACGAAAACGCCGTAGCCCCGGTTGGTCAGGTAAAACGGCACGGCCTTGTACGCCTGATCGCTGCCGGTTCCGCCGTCCTTGTTCCACGTTTCCACGACCTGCCCGTTTTTGACAAAGGCCGTAAACCGCTCGCCCAGCCCGTAGACGTTCTCGCCCACGCCCAGATGCAGTTGCTCATGGACATACGCGCCTTCGCCGTCCACAACGGCGTACCCGATCCCTTTCGGGGATGACCGGGTGACCAGGGCGCCGTTTGCGTTAAACTCCAGCCCCCACGGGTCGCGGGTCACGCGCGCGGACAGGCTTCCGCTCGTCAGCGTCGCGTCCGTGTCGGTTTGAACGATAGTCGCATCTTCGCTCGCATCGGCGAAAAGCGGGAACGTGAGACCGTCCGCTTTGCCGGTTTAGTGGCGGATACGGACGCCGATCACATCGGGAAGCGGTGACCACACGCGCACGGTCAAAACCGGCCCGCCCAATGTCGCGCCGCTATGGTTGATCCGGTTGGTCGGCGCGTAAATGGTGAGATCGCTTGCGCCCGCTTCCACATCGTAGGCCTGAGCCGGGTAGTACGCGCGCACCCCGTCCCATATCATTCAGTTACCGTCCGTGAATTTCAAATTGGTTGTATCTTCCTGGGGATTGACACGCGCTTGCAAGCGCGCGTCAGATCGTTTATTATTTTACCCGAACCGTTTAGAAGGAAGCGTTGCGTCCGCCGAAGCCTGCGCCGAAGGTATCCTAACCACATGGCAAACGCACCACAACAATCGGAACAAAAGGTATCCACGCACGACGCGTACAACGCGCACAATGCGCCGCCGCCGCTCGCGGTTTGGTTCGCGCAGGAAGCGCGCGATTGGGGCGAGGCGTTCCCGATAGGCAACGGGCGACTGGGCGCGATGGCGTTTGGCGGCGTTCGTGAGGAGCGGCTCGCCCTGAACGAGGACACGCTCTGGTCGGGGCGACCGTATTCCCCGGTTCAAAACGAGGCGCGCGGCGCGCTTGAAACCGTGCGGGAATGGCTTGCGGACGGGCGTATCGCGGACGCGCAACATTTGGCGAGTCAAACGCTCTTGGGGCGGCCCGCGTGCCAGCAAGCGTATGTTCCCGCAGGCGATCTGCTTTTATCCGTCCCCCATCACGAGCCGATAACCGAGTACCGGCGCGAACTCGATCTTCAAACCGCGACCGTTCGCGTTTCGTACGTGTGCGACGGGGCGCGCTGGACGCGCACGTACTTTATTTCCCACCCGGATCAGGTTTTAGCGGCGCGCCTTGAGTGCGACCAGCCGGGGCGTGTCCATGTTCAGGCGCGGCTCGCGACCCCGCATCCCGACCATTGCATGGAAGCGGAGGCGGCAACCGGGACGCTTGTTTTGCGCGGGGCGTACACGAATGGGGGAACCGGCAAAACCCCGGCGTGGACCGAGGACATGGACGGGCCGGGGCTTCGCTTCACAATCGCGGCGCGTGTCGAGGCCCAAAACGGGCAAATCACAACCGACGGAAACGTTCTTGTTGTCGCGAACGCGGACAGCGTGGTTTTCCGGCTTGCCATAGCCACAAGTTGGGTGCGCTACGACGATGTTTCCGGCGACCCGGACGCCCGTTGCGAGGCCGCGCTTGCGTCGGCGGCGCCTAAACCGTGGGAAGCGCTTTTAGCCGACCATGTCGCCGACCACGCCGGTTTGTTTCGCCGCGTGTCGCTGTCGCTCACCGGCGACGCAAACGGCGCCGATGCGTTAGAGGCGCTACCGACCGACGAGCGGTTGGGCCTTGTTCGGGCGGGCGGCGACGACGCGGGGTTGTGCGCGCTGTATTTCCAGTTCGCGCGCTACCTTCTAATTGCGTGTAGTCGGCCCGGAACGCAGGCGGCGAACTTGCAGGGAATCTGGAACGCCGACATGGTTCCCGCGTGGGGCAGTAAGTGGACCACGAACATGAACGCGCAGATGAACTACTGGCTCGCGGAATCCGGTAATCTCGCCGACTGTCATGAGCCGTTGTTCGATTTGATTGATGATCTAAGCGTCACCGGGGCCGAAGTCGCCCGCGCGCACTACGACGCGGACGGCTGGACGGTTCATCACAACACGGATTTGTGGCGCGCGGCGGCCCCGGCGGACGGCGTTTGGGGCGTTTGGCCGACTGGCGCGGCGTGGCTGTGTCGGCACCTGTGGGAGCATTACGAGTACGGAGAGGATACCAAATTTCTCCGCGAGCGCGCCTACCCTGTGATGAAAAGCGCGGCGGCGTTCTTGCAGGGTTTCCTGGTCCGCGACCCAAACGGCTTCCTCGTCATCACGCCGTCCGTGTCGCCGGAAAATACGTATTTGTTAAACGGCGAGTCGTTTCACCTTTCGTCCGGCGTCACGATGGACAACGCCATTGTGCGCGACCATCTCCGAAACTGCGTCGCCGCCGCCCACGCGCTGGGTATAGACCACGAATTACGCCGCGTTTGGTCGGATACGGTCGCCGCCTTGCCGCCGTACCAGATCGGCAAGCACGGCCAAATCCAGGAATGGCGTGGCGATTACGAGGAAACCAATCCGGGCCACCGGCATATTGCGCACCTTTACGGGTTGCATCCGGCAAGCGACATTTCGCCGAGGGGAACGCCGGAAACGGCTCAGGCGGCCCGTCGCACTTTGGATCGTCGCCTCGCGCACGGCGGCGGGCATACCGGCTGGAGCGCGGCGTGGATTATCAACTTTTGGGCGCGGCTCGGCGACGGCGCGGAAGCCCACGCGATGCTGCTTACCCTGCTCCGTCACAGCACGCTCCCGAACCTGTTCGATGACCACCCGCCGTTCCAGATTGACGGCAACTTCGGCGGCGCGGCGGGGATCGTGGAAACGCTGTTGCAAAGCCACGAAAACGAGATCGCCCTGCTTCCCGCCCTGCCGCCCGCCTGGCCGTCGGGCGCATTCACCGGCTTGCGGGCGCGCGGCGGCGTTTCGGTTGATCTGAAATGGCGGAACGGGCGGGCCGTCTCGGTGTCGCTGACCGCGCAAACCAACCGCACAGTTCGCCTGCGCCCCGCGCCGGACGCCCCGGTTCAGGAGATAACCTTTGACGCCGGGCAAACGCGCCGGATTGTTTTTTAAGGCGGTACTACGATGGGGCCGCGTCGGCTACAATAGCGTACGTTCGAGCGGAAGTTCGGGATAAGGAGCCGCTTTCTCGACGGTTATGGCGTCATCACGAGTGGCTCAAGCCCTCTCGCTACCGGGCTAAGAAGCCGTGATCCCGCTGAAGCGGGAAGCCGAGACGGCTCGTGTTGTGGTGCGGCTTTACGGTTTGCGGCATCTGCGACGCTGAAAGATTGCCAAACGGCTTGCTTACTCGGCTTCCCGCTTCAGCGGGATCACGGCTTCTTAGCCCGGTAGCGAGCGGGCTTGAGCCACTCGTGAAACCAACCACGCGAAAACCAACCACGTCTTCAACCCGAACTCGTGTTAATTTGAGCGGAAGAACAATAAACCATGTCAACAAACCTTACCGATACGCCCGACGTCGTCGATCCCGCCTTCGTCCCGTTCCAAACGCTGTACACGGGCGCGCGCGTCCCGGCGATTGGCCTGGGAACATTCGGGTCCGACCGCTACACCGCCGATCAGGTCGCGGACGCGGTCCGGGGCGCGGCCCGGGCGGGCTACCGGCACTTCGATTGCGCATCGGTGTACGGCAACGAGCGCGAGGTCGGCGCGGCCTTAGCCGATATTCAAACGGGCGGCGTTCGGCGCGAAGACCTGTGGATCACGTCGAAGTTGTGGAACGACAAGCACGCCGAGGGCGATGTGGTTCCCTCATGCCAGCAGTCGCTCCGTGATCTGCAACTGGACTATCTGGACCTGTACCTGGTCCACTGGCCGTTCCCCAACTACCACGCGCCAGGCGTGGATGTGACCGCGCGCGACCCGCACGCCCAGCCATATATCCACGAAAACTTCCTGAAAACGTGGCGCCAAATGGAGCGTTTGACCGACGAAGGGCTGGCGCGACATATCGGCGTCTCGAACATGACCATCCCTAAACTCTCGCTCTTGCTCCGGGATGCGCGTATCAAACCGGCGGCGAGCGAAATGGAACTGCACCCGCATTTTCAGCAAACCGATTTGTTCACGTTTACCCGCGACAACGGCGTCTTGCCGATTGGCTACAGCCCGCTCGGCTCGCCGTCCCGCCCCGAGCGCGACCGAACCCCGGATGACACGGTGGATATGGAGGACCCCGTCGTACTGGAAATCGCCCATCGCCGGGGTATCACGCCCGCCGATGCGTGTATTAAATGGGCGGTCGGGCGCGGTCATGTCCCGATTCCGTTTTCGGTCAAACCGTCGCAGTACGTCGCGAGCCTCCGGGCCGCGTCAGGCGAACCGCTAAACGACGCGGAGATGACGGCGCTTTCCCAAATTGACCGCAACAACCGGCTTATCAAGGGGCAGGTGTTCCTGTGGAAAGACGATCAAACGTGGGAAGCGCTGTGGGACGTGAACGGCGAGATTACGCCGCCGTAGAGCGTATAAAGAGGCCCCCTAACCCCCAATAATGGGGGGACAAGAAAGACCAAGCGGCGACGCTTTAATCTTTCGGACGAACAGCCAGCCTTTGGCGTAGGGTTCTT
>CAXUMS010000176.1:0-10246 GCA_964252165.1 uncultured Armatimonadaceae bacterium | reverse complement strand
TAACACTTAACACCTAACACCCAACACCCAACACCCAACACCCAACACCCTCTGACGCGCTACGCTGTGGTCGCGATCGCCGCCGTATCCGGCGCGCCCACAATCGTTTCCACGCCTAAAAAACCGTCCAACTCGGCGTTGTCGTGGCGGCGCACCCACGTGTTGAACTCCTCATCGCCCTGTTTGGTTCGGTTGAAAACGGTTAGCAGGTTTTCGATTGCGTATTGCACCTTCTCGGCGGGAACCTTGCGCTGGATCGCGCGCGTGAACGAACGATTCGCGCCAAGCGCGCCGCCCAGATGGATGTCGTACGCTTCGACCTGCTCGCCGGTCGAGGTGCGCGCTTTGCACCCTTGCAAGCCAATATCGCCGACATGGTGCTGGGCGCACGAGTTGGGGCATCCGTTCATGTTGATGCGAAGGTTGCGGTCGAACGGCACCCGGGTTTCCAGATGGGTGACGATCTGCGTCATGCGTTGCTTGGTTTCCGTGATCGCCAGGTTGCAAAACTCGATACCGGTACACGCAATCGCGCCGCGCCGAATGGCATGGCCCTCATAGGCGAACCCAGCCTCGGTCAGGGCGGCAAGGGCGAGGTCCACATTCTCGTCCGGGACATTGGGCAACAGCAAGTTCTGCATATGCGTGGTGCGGATGTCGCCGGTTCCAAATCGCTCGGCGATATCGGCGAGGTCGCGCAGTTGCGCGCCGGAAACGCGCCCTGTCAGCACGGTCAGTCCGATCCAGTTGAGGCCGGGCTGTTTTTGATGGTGAACGCCGACATGGTCGCGGTAGATGTTGGCGGGGGCGTCGTCCGGCTCGCCCTTCAAAGGCGTGTAGCCCAGATACTCGATCAACTTTTCGCGGAACGTTTCCGGTCCCCAATCCGCCATCAGGTACTTGAGGCGGGCATGGGTGCGCTTTTCGCGGTAGCCGAAATCGCGGAAAATCGCGGTTACCGCCCGGACGGCGTCCACGGTCTGTTCGGGCGTGAAGAACACATCGAGCCACGGCGCGAAGTGGGGCTGGGTGGATAAGCCGCCGCCGACCCGGAGGCCGTAGCCTAATTCGCCCGTTTCCGCCCGGCGCACGGCGACAAGCGAGAAATCATGGATTTCCGGCTGGCAACACTGCTCGGGGCAAGCCGTGACGGAGAGTTTGTACTTGCGCGGCAGGTTCGAGAACTCGCGGTTGCCCGCCATTTCCTGGTGGATCGCCTCGACCGTGGGGCGCACATCGAACAACTCGCCCGGGTGCAAGCCCGCGACCGGGCAGGAAACCACATTGCGCGGAATATCGCCGCACGCGCCCGCCGTGGTGATGCCGACCTTCGTTAGTTGGTCAATAATGTCCGGCATATCCGCGATGGTGAGCCAGTGCCACTGGAACGTTTGCCGCGTGGTGACATCAGCGATCCCGCGCGCATAGCGGTCGGTGATCTCGGCGATAGCGCGCAGTTGCGGCCCGGTCGCCATACCTCCCGGAAGTTTCAGGCGCATCATAAAATGCCCCGTATTGGGCCGTTGCTGGTAGATGCCGTACCAGCGCATCCGAACGAAATCTTCCTCGGCGATGGTGTCGAAGCCGGTTTCGGCGTAGCGCAGGACATCGGCCCATACATCGAGGCCATCCTTGTCCTTCTTGATCTGTTCAACCTTGTTCATGGCGAGGGACGAAATTCCTTAGTAAATCCGACCAGATTAGTCGGCAAAACGTTTTTGCGTATTTAGAGTGTAGCCCGCAGGGTTTCGAGTGTCAAGGCGAAGCGGCGCGGGCGCGTCACAAGAGAAAAAAATGGGAACTCGAGCGGGCGGGCGCGGCGTACGGTGAAGCGGTATGACCGCCGCGAACCACTATCCCCGTAAACGTACCCGCTTGCTTGTCGCCGTAACCGGCGCGGCGGCGTTGTCCGCGCTCGTCGGTTGCGCGCTTCTTTGGCGCGCACGCACCCAGGACGATCCAGATGACCTGTTGCGCCGCGTCACCCTCACGGTCCCTGCACACGTTTGGCGGGGCGGACGGGCGAACTACAATACGCGCTACGGCGGATATCACAGCATCGGCGCGTTTTGGCTGAACAACCGCGACATTTTGCGCTTCACGGCGGGCGGCGGCGTTTTAACGCCCGAGATCATCAACACGGAAACCGGAGGGGCGCGTCCCGTTCCCGGTTTGGGCGCGCTCGCGCGGAAGCAGTACCCGGTCAGCGTGTCGCCGGACGGCAAATGGCTGTTGTGCGCGGATCGAACCGTTTCGCCCGGGCATGCGTTTTCGGTCGCTCTGGACGGAAGCGGCGCGGCGCGGCGGGAATGGAAGGGCGCGCTGTCAGGCGAGACAATCTACTGGTTTCGGGACAGTCGCCGCTGGGCGTCGGTTACGAAGGACCCAAAGTCTGGCGCATTGGTAGCGCGCGTGTACGGCTTCGACGCCCACGTCCCCAGACCCGTGCGCCTACCGGGTAAAGCCTCCGCAAGCGAACTCTTTCCCGGCGGTCTGTCGCAAGGCGATCATCTGCTACGAGGCGAGTACGGCGGAGTGGTGATGGCGGGCGTTCCCGCAAAAAGCGTTCGGGGCCGAGGCCGGAACACGACGGAAACGGTGACCGCCACACGTCTGGATCCCAGCGGCGGTTCCGGCTTTGTCCCCGACGTACGCGCTTTCACCATCGCCGCCCCTTCAATAGATCCGCGCCCTGTTCCGGCCTCAAGCGTTCTTAGCGGCGCGGGCATCGCCTTTACAAGCGGTAGCGGGGCGAGCGCAAGGACAACGTTCGTCAGTAAACTCGTGGTTTTTCAAACACGGTTCGCGCTTGTTTCGCCAACCGGCGACAGATTGCTCTGGATCACGCGACAGCCGGAGATCGTTCCACTTGGCGGTCTCGACACTTTGTTGACCCGGTACGCCCCTTTTCTGCGCGGCGTCTCCTTTCCCGCCGCTCTTCGGCGCGGCGCAACCTACCAACTACGCGAGCGCAACGAACTCTGGACCACACGCCTCGACGGGCGCGGCGGTCTGCATCGTGTGGGCGTCATGATACCGTCTACGAACCCCGGCGCGTTCACCTCGCGTACCCTCTACGATTGGGCGTGGACGCCGGACGGGAAGCGCATCTCGTTCACGTACAATGACGCCCTGTTCACGTTGCTCGTAGACGAAAACAAGCCATAGGGCCTTGTTCCTCGCCGTAGAGAAACCGGAACCGTGAAGAAATGAACCCGATGGGAAAAGCGCAAACAAAACAAGGAAAACGGGCGGCGCTTATCGCTTTGATTGTAGGCGTCCTGGCTGGCGCTTGGAACGTACGCAGAAACGTCCATCAGGACAACGATCTAATGACGCGGGCGACGCTTGTGATTCCCGCGCGCGCGTGGCAAACCGGCGGCGGGTTTCCGACAAACGCGGCGGACGCAAACTATCGCTGGACAAACAACCATGAAATTCTGCACCTGGAGCCGGACGGGCCGGATGCGTCCCCTGTTTATACGCCTGTCGTTTTGGACACGGTACGTCAAGGCTCCCCCAACCGGCGAGCGGTCGCCCTTGCCGCGCCGGGTTTGCCCAGCAGTAGCGTGAACCCCATTGCGCTTTCTCCCAACGGCGAATGGATTTTGTGCGAGGTTCGACGGGCGAGGCCCCCTCGCTACTTTGCACTTGCCCTCGATGGATCAAAGCGGCGGCGCGACTGGCCTGGCCCGCCCTACGGCGCGGAAAAGGCGGCGTGGTTCGCCGATAGTCACCGCTTTATGAATGTGTTGTTCGACGCTTCAAAAAGCGCGTATGTCGCACGCATCTGCTCCGTGGACGCGCCCGGAATAGTTGAAACTGTCCGGCTTCCCGGTGTGGGACGTCAAGGAAGCGTTCCTGTACTCGCCCTCCCCTCCGGGCGGTTCATCGGACGCGACCCATACCTCGTGTATGGCTTGGGCGGGGCGGGCGCGGCGCGGGCGGCGACGGAAACGCTGGTCGAGTTTGGCGTCGAGCGCGGCGCAAAACGGCCTCGCGTCTTCACCGTCGCCGCGTCGCCAGTCGCCGGACGCGTCGTTAGCGGTTTGGGAAGCCGCCTTGTTAGCTCCAGCGGCGGCGCGGCGACCGTCTACTGCGAGCGCGCATTGTACGTTTCGCCCGCAGGCGACCGCGTTTTGTGGGTGGACGACATCCTGTACGATATTTCCGCGCCGCTCGGCGGCGGCGTGATTAGCAGGCGTTTATTGCCGTTCTTGCAACGCATTCCGCCTCATTTTTTGCCTCATTCGCTCCGCCCAACGCCGCATCTGCGCCAAACGTACGAACTTGCGACCGCGCGCCTTGATGGGCGCGGCGGCGTCACAAAACTGGGCGCCATCACCCCCCCGGAGAGACGGCCCGTACCCGGCGGCTTCGCCTTCGGTCAGATCAACGACTGGGCCTGGACGCCGGACGGGAAGCGCATCTCGTTCACGTACGACGGCGCGCTGTACACGGTTCCCGCGAACGCGCCGTAAAGAAGGCGCCGAACCAACGCGCGGCGAAAGGGTTGGGAGATGCAAACAACATCACGGCGACGGCGCATTAATGGGGCGGCGATAGGCGGCGTTCTCGTGATAGCGGCGCTGACAGGCTCACTTTTCGCGGTGTTGTCGCGGCGCGCCGAACGAGGCGGCGATCTTGTGGACCGCGCGGCTCTCCTTGTCGCCGCCGATGCGTGGCGGGGAACCGCGCCGCCCGGCGGCGGCAAGGGGAGCGGGACCTTTTTCTGGCGGAACAACCGCGAGGTTTTGCGCTTCGCCCGGCGCGTCACCGGCAAAACCGCGATCATAACGCCGTACCAACTTACGCTTTCGACCGGCGAAGTCCATGCTATTCCCGGAGCGCCGCGTCTGACAAAAAATCAGCGTCCGTTGTCGGTTTCGCCAGACGGAACCTGGCTGTTGTGCGTGGACCGCGCCGCATCGCCGCCGCGGTTGTTCGCCGCCGCGCTGGACGGAACCGGGCGGCGGCATATGTGGAAGCCCGCAGAAACCGGCGCGGATATTTGCTGGTTCCGTGACAATTCGGGGTTTGTCTCGTCGCTCTACGATTGGCGCGCGAAAAAAACGATGGCGCGCGTGTACCGTCTGGGCGAGACAAAGCCGGGCGAACCGACCCGCCTGGTGGATAAAGCCGGGGCGGCGGGCGGGAACGCCGCGCGCTTGTTTCCCCTCGGGCAGTTGCCGGAAGGCCGTTTTATCGCCTGTGATATGGCGACCATAAACGGCATTGGCGTTTCCAATGCGCCAAGCGCGACACTGACCGAATTCAGCCTGCCCGCAAATGTCGCCGCCACTCCGCCCGGCGTTATCACGGTTCGGGCGCCGCCCCCGAAACCCATCACGCGCGGCGCGTTCGGCGGGGCGATGTCCGCAGGCGCGCTCCTGTTCAGCGCGCGCCGGGCGTATTTATCGCCGCAGGGGGATCGTCTGCTCTGGGTGGTAACGACGTTTGAGTACACATCGGCGTACGGCGCATGGGGCGGCGGCCCTTTTCGCCGCGTCCTTCCCTATGTCTACCGGGCGATACCGCTTCGGTTTCGCCCGCAATCGTCGTTTCGGAACCGCTACGAATTGTTTACCGCACGCGTGGATGGGCGCGGCGGTCTGATCCCGGCGGGCGCGTTCGTCCCACAAAACATGAGGACCGCTACCCCCCATGACATTGGCTGGACGCCGGACGGCAAACGGATCGCATTCACGTACAAAGGCGCGCTGTACGCGGTTCGGGCGGACAAACCGTAGTCAACGTGAGATAAATAGGATGGCGCACGCGCAAGGCGCGCGGCGAAGGGTTTCAAAGACAACGATGCGAACCAGGCGAAAAACAACTCTTTGGGCGATAAGCGGCGTTGTTGCGGCGGCGCTGAGCGCGACGCTTTTAACGATTTCGCGGCGGGCCGGAAGCGGAGACGACCTTTTAGCGCGGGCCGCTCCCCTGGTCGCCGCGCCGGTTTGGCGCGGCAACGGGCGATACTTAAGCTCGTTTTACTGGCTCAGCGACCACGAGGTTTTACGCTTCGCCAAGAACGGAACGGGCAAAACCGCGACGCAAACGCCGGTCATCTTCGATACCGCAACCGGCAAAGCGCGCGCGGTTCCGGGCGCAGGGCGCTTGATGGTAAACCAGCGTCCGCTTTCCGTGTCGCCGGACGGTGTGTGGCTTTTGTACTTGGATAAGCGCGGCTCGCCGACCCGCTTGCTTGCGCTCGCGCTCGACGGCTCCGGGCGGCATCGGCAGTGGAAGGGCGCATACGTGACGGGCGGCGTTTGGTGGTTCCGGGATAAACGCCGCTTTGTTTCCGTGAACTATGACTGGGTCCGAAAAGTGTCGCTCGCGCGCGTGTACGCCCTGAACGACGAACAACCGGGTCAGCCGACGCGCCTTCCTCGTTTTCCGTCCGCGCCGGGATCGGGGTATCCGGGTACCGGCGCGCTTTTCCTGGTGGGGCAACTGCCGAGCGGTCGCTTTTTAGGCTTCGGGACGGAAACCGTGAGCATGAGCGCGCGCAGTGGAGGCGGCTCGAAACCCACAAATGCCGCCGCGCTTATCGAGTTCGGTTTGGATAAGAACAATGCGCCGCCGCGCACGGTGACGGTTGTCGCCCCCGCGATAAACAACGGGTCCACTGCAAGCGGCGGCGTGGTCCGCACCTTTTCCGGCGCGCTGGGAACGGTCGGCTCCCGGTTCAGCTCGCGGCGGGCGCAACTATCGCCGAGCGGCGACCGCCTGCTTTGGACGGTGGACACATTCGAGTTTTCGTCGGCCTACGGCTCAGGAAGCGGCGCGCTGGGTCGCATCCTGCCCGCCCTGTACCGCGTTTTGCCCGTCCGTTTTCGTCCGCGTATGTCGTTCCGCGACAGTTACGATGTGTTCGCCGCGCGCGTGGACGGACGCGGCGGTTTAGTCCATATCGGCGCGGTCGCGTCGCGGGAAACCGGCTCCGGCTCGATCAGTAGCGCGATTACGTGGACCCCGGACGGCAAGCGAATCGCGTTCACCTATAAAGGCGCGCTGTACGCGGTCCCCGTGGATGCGCCCTAATTCGCGCCTGTAGTAACAAGCGCGCAAAGAAAGCCTTTCATGCGAAAATACACGCGGCTTCCGCTCCTCATCGTGACAACGTTGGCCTGCGTCGGTTTCGTTTGCCTGTTGGCGGTGATAAGGCGGCGCGAGGTTGCAAGCGACAACCTGCTCGCCCGCGCAACGCGCGTTGCGGAAACCGCGGATTGGGCGTCGCCTTTCGCGAGGTCGCGCGGCAATGCGCCGCCTTATTTTTGGCGAAACGACCATGAGATTTTGCACTATACGCCCATCCCGAACAACGAACCGGGCGCGCTTGCGCTCGTTCTCCTCGACATCAGGACGGGCGCGACGCGGCCTGTCCGGGCGAACGGGGAGGATACTGTTCTCGCCGCAAACGAGCGCGGCTTGAGCGTTTCGCCGGACGGCGCGCAACTGCTTTGCTCGGGCATGAAAATCGGCCCGGTCTCGCTTTTCACCGTCGCCCTGGATGGCTCCGGCGCGCGGCGGCGCACCTGGCCCGTCTCGTACGATGGACAGGGGACGTTTTGGGACGTGGACAGCCGGGGCTTTGTCCGATTCGCGCCGCCCGTTTTCGGCAAACCGTGGCAGGCGCTACGGTATCATCTGGACCAACCGGGAGCCGCGCCTGACCTTATCGCGGCCTCGGCGCTTCCTCCGGCTTTCAATCCGTACTTTATCGCGCCCCTGCGCCCCGGCGTTTATCTGGTTTACAATTCCTCCACGAAATTGCGGTCTACTCAGTCGCGCTATTCCGAACTGACGCTTCCGCCGCCCGGAGCTACGAAGCAGGCGTCGCATCTGCGCGAGATGGTTCTTGAAGCGCCAAAGCCGAAACGAGGCGGGCGCGGCGCATTGTTTGGCGGGATGATGCCGCTCGTGTCCCCGCAAGGAAACCGTTTATTGTGGGTGGAAACGCGGGAGCCGCCGCCCGTCCGCGTGGGAGCGCATTTTACAAAAAGCGCCGCCGTGGCTGTGGCGAGTGCGGCCTGGAACGCGTTCCCCGTTTCCTTCCCATCTGGAGTGCGATATTTCGGTCAATGGCGTTCGCGGCGACAACCCGGCCTTTCTGGGCGTTCTTCCCGCGCGCGTGACGCCTTTGAGCAGGGGCAAAGGCGGAGCGATTGGCTCCTATTCCATTTACACGCCAAGCCCCAAGTGGTCGCCGGGCGGCAAGCAAATCGCGTTTTGGCAAAACGGCGCGCTGTATGTCGCGCCGGTCCCCGGTCGGTAAGTTAGAGGCCCCCTAACCCCCAATAATGGGGGGACAAGAACAATGCTAATCGCCATAGGTTGTTACAGTTCGCCCGCAAGGTAGGGCGTCGCCGCTTGGTCTTTCTGGTTCCCCTATTATTAGGGTTAGGGGGCCTTCCCGACGCGCAGGAAAACCGGGCGGCGCTCCGCAACCTAAGCGCACCATGATACTTTGCGTCGGGCTGACGCCCACGGTTCAGCGTACGCTGTTCTTTGACGAGTTTACGCCGGGCGCGGTCAACCGCGCCCGCCAAACGCTTGTCACCGCATCGGGCAAGGCGGTCAATGCGGCCCGCGTCGTGTCGCTCCTCGGCGGCGATGTCACCCTTGTGCAACTGCTCGGCGGCGCGTCCGGTCGCTTTGTCGCAAACGAACTTGGGGCGCAAGGCGTCGCTATGGACAATGTTTTCGCCCGCGACGACGCCCCGACGCGCACCTGCACGACCCTGCTCGCGGGAAGCGGCGACAACGCCGCCGCGACCGAGTTGGTGGAGGAAGCGCCGCCCGTTTACGAAAGCGATGTGGAACGCGTCAAGCAGGCCGTGTACCGCCTGCTTCCCGGCGCGCGCGCGCTGTGCTTGTCCGGCTCGTTCCCGCCCCAAACGCCGCCCGCCCTGTACCGCGATCTGGCTTCCGCCGCGATGGAGGCGGGCGTTCCGGTTTTGGTGGACGCCCAGCGCGCCCCGCTCCGGGAAGCCCTCGCCGCTCAGCCGCTTCTGGTCAAACCGAACCGCGACGAAGCCCTCGCGACCCTGGACCTTCCCCCTTCCGGCGACGCTACGGAGGACGCGCGCCGGGCGGTGCGCGCCCTCACCGATGCGGGCGCGCAGTGGGCGTTGGTGTCGCTGGGCCGCGACGGCTCCCTTTTGGGCGGTCGCGACAATGAAACCGTTTGGCGCATCACGCCGCCCGCCGTTAACGCGGTGAACCCTATCGGGTCCGGCGATTCGCTCGCGGCGGGAACGCTGTACGCCCATACCGTTTTGCGCTTGTCGCTTCCGGAGGCCGTGGTCTACGGAACCGCGTGCGCCGCCGCGAACTGCCTAACGCCGACGTCGGGCGTTCTCGAAAAGTCCGAGGCGGAACGCCTCGTTCCGCTCGTGCGCGTTTCCGAAGCGTAGACCCGCGCCGCGCTTTACCTGCGCGTTATACGGTAAAACGAAGCGCAACGGTAAAGAAGCCCTGTTCCTCCTCCATAATTAAAATAGCCGTGCGCGCTTTGCTGTCGCGGTTTTTTCAAAGGAGGTTGCTACTTGCACGTTTTATCCGGGGATCGTCACGCTTTTCGTACCTACGCGGGCGGAATGGCCCTGCTCGCTCTGGGTTGCGCGATTGGCTTGTCCCTGCCAGATCTGGACACCCGTTTTTACCTGCTGACGCGATTGGGCCTGCTCGCCCACCGCTCCGCCCTGACCCACAGTTTCTTTTTGCCGCTTCTCCTCTGCTTCCAGGTCTGGGCCGCAAGCCGCTCGCGCCCCCATGTTGACCCGGCCTTGCCGCTTCGGTACTTCACGATGGGCTTGTCGGTCGCGCTCGCGGTTCACTTCTGCTTTGACCTTTTCCCGCGCTACTGGAGCGGATACGCGCTGATACATCTGCCGCTCTGGGGACGTACCACGCCAACCTTCTCGTTTCTGTGGCTCCTGACCAGCGCGGTGACGTCGCTGTATCTCGCCTGTCGTCTGCTCCGTAACCTGCCGGAACTGGCCCTCGCCCTGCTCGCGACCGTCGCCTGCTACCTGTTCGCCGCCGCCTACGAGCCGCGCCTCGCGCTCTACGCCCCGCTCGCCCTCGCTCCCGCCGCCTTTGTCGCCTTCGTCCTCCCACGCCCCGCCCGCACCTTCGCCGACTGATTGCCGTTTGCGTCTACTTAGCGGTTGACTAAATCGCTCAAGCCGCGCGGCTCCCTCTTCCAGGGGGTGTCACACAAGTGTGACCGTGG
>CAXUMS010000175.1:0-10303 GCA_964252165.1 uncultured Armatimonadaceae bacterium | reverse complement strand
GTGGTGCTCCGCTTTTTCTCATTGCAGGTTCTGGGGCAGGCGCTGGGTTTCGCAACCGGTTTGTTGTTGATCCGCTCGCTTTCCAAACCGGAGTACGGCTTTTACACTATCTTTAATACGCTGTTATCCACGGTCGGTCTGCTCGCCGACATCGGCGTTACCAGCGCGCTGATGGCGGTTGGCGGAACAATCTGGCAGGACAACGCGCGCTTGAGCCGGTTGGTTGCATCGGGTTTCTATGTTCGCAAACGGATGGCGTTGGCGTCGTTTGCAATTGTCGGGGTTATCGCGGTCGTCACGCTGATGCGGGCGGGGACAAATGCAACGCAAACCGTTTTGCTGGGCCTCCTTATGATCGCCTGCGCCAGCGTGACGCTAACGACCGATGTGCTGATTGTCGCGCCGCGCATTCAGGGCGAGATCACCTCGC
Organism: uncultured Armatimonadaceae bacterium; assembly: GCA_964252165.1. Lineage (GTDB taxonomy): Bacteria > Armatimonadota > Armatimonadia > Armatimonadales > Armatimonadaceae > CAXUMS01. The sequence continues at coordinate 9,873 of CAXUMS010000175.1, read as the reverse complement.
TTCAATGGATCGGGCTTGCAGGCGGGGCGACACGGCTCGCGCTTGTCGCGCTTTGTTTGTTCGGATCGTTCACGGTTGTTTGGGCCGCCGGGGCGACCTTTTTATCCGTTCTGGTTCAGTTGACATTGATGCGCCGGTTGACAGCCGGGCGCGTTGATCTTTCGGCCCCGGTTGATTTTGAGTACGTCGGCGTTATCTGGAAGAACATCACGCGGCTCGCGCCCGGAACGATATACTACTGCCTTCAAGGACAGATAATCCTTTTTCTGGCAAGTTACATCGGGCGAAGCGAGCGTGTCGCCGAAATCGGCGCCGTGGGCAGACTTGCCGTTTTGTTGGATGTGCTGGGCGCTTTTATCGGCTCCGTTATCCTCCCGCGTTACGCGCGCTGTCAGGAGCGAAAAAAGGCGCTTCGGGTTTTTGGGGGGGCGGTTTCTTTTTATCTGATTTTTGGAGGCGTGACCGTCCTGTTATCCGCTGTAGCCCCTCGCGTTTTTATCGCTATCATAGGAACCAAATACCAAAATGTGATGGCGGATCTGCCTTATTTGCTGGCAGGAACGTGTCTTGGCGTTTTAGGGGGCGTGGTGTATTCCATGAATGTGTCTCGTATGTGGAACAAAAGCGTGACGCTAACCACGATTTGCACCATTGTTTTACAAATCGTTTGTTTAACCCAGCTGTCAATGGGGTCTATTCGAGGAATAGCGTGGTTTGGTATTATATCCGCTCTGCCTCCCTTGCTTATTTATACGTTTGAGAATCTACGTCGAACGTTACGGATGCCATCCTGAGCCGAAGTTGCGACGCTGTGTGGTTTTAAGTGAATTTTCCCTCGTTTGTTTGATTGGGCGATTTTTAAGAATGACTACTAACGTTTGCACGCTTTTTGAAGGACATTACCATTATGGACTTGGCGCGCTCGTGAACTCCCTGTATCAGAATGGCTTCCGAGGCGTGATATGGGCGGGTTACCGGGGAGAATTGCCGCCCTGGGCCGCTCCGCTTCGGGACTGCGCCGATTATCAGGAGTACGATGTGGCGGATGGTTGCGTTATCCGTTTTGCGCCTGTACAAGTTTCGATCCATCTAACAAATTATAAACCTACGTTTATGTTAGGTTTATGGCGTCGGTGTTGTCCTGATACAACCGCTCTCGCTTATTTCGACCCCGATATCACATTGCGTTGTCCCTGGGCTTTCGTTGAAAAATGGGTTCATCGAGGTATCGCTCTTTGTGAAGACGTGGTTTTCTCTGGTATGTCGGCGAATCATCCGATCAGGCTTGAATGGACTGACTTCCTGGAGTCATCGGAGTATAACGTTGTTCAGGATACCAATAAGTACTTTAATGCGGGCTTTATTGGGGTGCGGCGAGACTGTCGCGACGCATTGGAGGTATGGCGCAACATAATCAACCTTGCTGTGGGCGATGGCGCGGACGAGAACAGTCTCGCCTCAGGTCTTCGTAGCGATTTATGGACTTTTCCCGATCAAGACGCGCTCAATATAATGGCGATGGTGACGCCGCATCCTCTCAGCGTTGTGGGGCCGGAGGGAATGGATTTTTTGCCTTCCGGCTTTATCATGTCCCATGCGACCGGAACGCCAAAACCGTGGCGCAAGCGGATGTTACGAAGCGCGTTGGGCGGGACGCCGCCAAGTCTTGCGGATAAAGGGTACTGGCGCAATTCGCTGTCGCCGATACGTCTTTACTCCTCTTCCGACTATAAAGCGCACATGATTGACCTGCGCTTGGGCGCTGCGATAGGACGCTTCAACAAGCGTAGTTAGGCGTTGGGCGGGGCGTACTGGCTTACCGCCGAATACCGCGTCCGTAGGAAAAACAAGGAAAAATGCACCAAGCGGTACAACTTAACAGCGCGACGCAGTGGCTCCGGAAACTACTTTGGGCTTACTTTTTTTTGTGGATCTTCGAGGGCGTTCTTCGTAAATGGCTTTTGCCGCAATTGTCCGATGTCCTTTTACTGATCCGCGACCCGCTTTTGCTGGTTATCTATGCGGTCGCGATAGCGAACGGGCTTGCGCCCCATAATAAACTGCTCGCGGCGACCGGCGTACTGGGCGCGGTCTGCACGCTCACCGGATTTTTGGTATTGCCCGAAGGCGTGGGCGTAGTCGTGTTCGGCGCGCGTACGGACTTCCTTTATATTCCTTTGATTTTCCTGATCCCACAGGTCTGGGACCGGACGGATGTGGAGAAGATCGGCTACGCGACGCTTTTAATAGCGGTTCCCATGGGCGCGTTGATGCTCGCGCAGTTTTTGGCGTCGCCCGAAGCGTTGATCAACGCGGGAGCGGCGGGGAGCGTCGGCGGGCAAATCTCTACGGCGCGCGGGCATATCCGGCCCGCCGGGACCTTTACCTTTATCACCGGCCCTGTTTGCTTTTTCGGTTTGACAATAGCGTTTCTGCTCAATCAGCAGTTATCCGCATTAAAAACGTGGCGCTGGTTAACCGTTGCGGCGACGCTGGCGGTGATTGTCGCCGTGGTTTGCTCGGGAAGCCGCTCTTTGCTGGTCGCGGTTGGCCTGGTAATTTTCACCGGCGCGGCGGTTGTTTTTGTCTTAAACCAGCGCTTGTTTTTCCGGTGGGCGCTCAGCGGCTTCCTGTACGCGGGGGCGACCGCTTTACTCGCGCAGTTTTCGTTCTTTGCGGAAGGAACGGCGACGCTTACGGAACGTTTGCTGGGAGGACAGGGAACGCTTGGCGCGGGCGTTCAGGTGGGTTTGGGCGAGCGTCTGTGGACGAGTTTTTCCGATGCCGTGGCTTTGCTGTCCGACGCTCCCGTCTTTGGTAAAGGGCTTGGCTTGGGTACGCTTACCGCAGGGAAGCTGATGTCTGGCAAAACCGCGATGCTACTCGCCGAGGATGAAGCGAGCCGCGTTATTCTGGAAAGCGGTCCGTTTCTGGGCGGCGCGTTTTTACTACTGAGGATTATCGTCTTCTTGTCCATCGCGCGGGTCGCTGTTCTTGCCGCCACTCGCTATAGAAACGCCCTCCCCGCCTTATTGGCGGCGGCGGCGGGACCGTCTATCATCAACGGGCAATGGGGGCAAACAACCACGCTCGGCTTCACCGTATTTTGCGCGGGCCTCGCCCTCGCCGCGGCGAAGAATCCGCCCGTGGCGCCCGCCCTGCAAAATCCTTCAAGTCGCGAGGCGGAACCACCTCCCCAAAATAGTCGTTATTAAACAAGCAGGCGTGTTGCGGCGTAAGAATCGCCGTTTTTGCGCGGAAGGGAAAAGCGCTCCTCCCACGTACGGCGGGGCGAGATGTGCCAAATCGGATAATGCCAGGAAAATATTTGCACATCATCGCCTCCGTAGACCCGGTTCAGGGCGGACCAATCGAGGCCATCCGGCAGTTCGCGCAAACCGCGAAGCGGCAGGGTTACCACCCGGAAATCGTGTCGCTCGACGACCCGCAGGCGTCGTATGTCGCCGAATGTCCGGTTCCGGTTCATGCGCTCGGGCCGGGCGGCGGCGGCTACCGTCGCTCCGCCCAACTGATCCCGTGGCTACAGAAAAATGCGGCGCAGTACGACGCCATCGTTTTAGATGGTTTGTGGACGTACTCGTCGTTTGGGGCGTATCTTGGCTTGAAGAAAATGGGCGTCCCTTACGTGGTTTTCACCCACGGGATGCTGGACCCGTATTTCAACCGCTTTCCGCTCAAGCGGTTTAAGAAAAACTTGTATTGGTCCTGGGCGGAGCGGCGCGTTCTGCGGGACGCGCGCGCGGTGTGCTTCACGTGCGATGAGGAGCGCTTGCGCGCGCGCCGCTCGTTTCGTCCGTATCGTTGCCGCGAAGCGGTTACCCCGCTTGGAATTGCGGACCCTGCGGGGAACGCGGGGGAAAAGGAGCGACAACGAAACGCGTTTTTGCACGAATTCCCGCAACTTCGGAACAAGCGCGTTTTGCTTTTTCTGGGGCGTATCCACACCAAAAAAGGCTGTGGTCTTCTGATTGAAGCGTTCGCGAGCGTCGCCGCCCACGACCCCAATCTGGTCCTTGTTATGGCGGGGCCGGATCAACAAGGCTGGAGCGCCGCGCTTCAAGCGCGCGCGGCGCAGTTAGGCGTCGCGGACCGGATAACCTGGCCGGGAATGCTGACCGGCGACCTTAAATGGGGCGCGTTCCACGCCGCCGAGGCGTTCGCCCTGCCGTCGCATCAGGAAAATTTTGGTATTGCGGTCGCCGAAGCGCTGGCGTGCGGCATTCCCGTTTTGCTTTCCAACAAGGTCAATATTTGGCGCGAGATCGAGCGCGACGGCGCCGGTTTCGTGGACGATGACACGGCGGACGGCGCGACGCGGCTGCTGAAAAAGTGGGTTTCGCTCACCGCCGCCGAGCGTGAGGCGATGGGCGCGCGCGCGCGTTCCTGCTACCTGTCGCGGTTCGAGATCGAACGAGCCGCCGCGCAGTTCCTCCGGATACTGGAAGACAAAGAGCGGGTTGCGTAGCGCGGTAGGCGGGCCGATATTTGATATGAAGTTCGTATGAAAATAACCATTGCACAGGGCGCGTTTCTTCCCGTGCCGCCGCTCTTCGGCGGCGCGCTTGAAAAAGTGTGGGCCGCGCTCGGCGAGGAATTCGCGCTCGCCGGTCATCCGGTAACGCATCTTTCGCGCCGCCATCCGACGCTTCCCCACCGCGAGTTCCGCAACGGCGTCGAGCATATTCGTATTCCCGGCTTCGACGCGCCGCGCTCTTTGTGGAAATTAAAAGCGTTGGATCTCGCGTACTCTCTGCGCGTTCTTCGGGCGCTCCCCCCTGCCGATATTCTGGTGACGCACACGTTCTGGTTGCCCGTGCTGGTACGGCGTCATTGCCCCGGTCAACTTTATGTCCATGTCGCCCGGTTCCCACGCGGGCAGATGCGCCTTTACCGCCATGCCGCGCGCTTGAACACGGTTTCGTCAGCGGTAGAAAAAGCCATTGTGCAGGAGGAACCACGCGTAAGCGCGCAAACCCGCTTTATTTCTCTGCCGCTCCCCTACCCAGAACACGAGCGAGGCAAGTGCGACAATGCGGCGCGCAGGCCGGTTATCCTTTACACGGGACGAATTCACCCCGAAAAAGGGATCGCGTTGCTGATAGATAGTTTCCGGGAGTTCGTCAAGGAGGCGCGCTTTTCCCAGTACCGTTTGCGCCTTGTCGGGTCCTGGGAAGCCCGGCACGGCGGCGGCGGCGAGGAGTTCAAGCGTGCGCTGGACGCCCAGTCCGCTGACATGAGAGATAAGGTGGAATGGCCCGGACTTGTTTCCGATAACAAGGCGTTGATCGAAGAATACCGGAGCGCGGCGGCGTTCGTGTACCCGTCGCTTGCGGAAAAAGGGGAAACGTTCGGCCTGTCTCCGCTGGAGGCGATGAATTTTGGCTGCCCGCCTGTTGTTTCTAACCTTGATTGCTTCCGCGATTTCGTGGACGAGGGCGTAAACGGCCTTGTGTTCGATCACCGCGCCCCAAACGCAGGCTCGTTGCTGGCGCAAAAACTGCGCGATTGTTTGGGCGAGCCGGAGCGTTGGAGCGCGATGCAGTCGGCGGGATTAACCACGGCGGCGCGCTTTACGGTACCGAAGATCGCGCGTCTCCACTTGCAGGATTTCGAGACTCTCATTGCCGCGGGAAGCGTCGCCCGCAACCGTTCGCAGGAGGAGGCGCCGCTTGTCTGAAATTTCGCCGCTACCCCATGCCCGCATCACGCATGAGCAAGCCTCGCCCTTCAACTCGCCGCACACGCTACAAAAGCGGATAGGTATCTTACTGTGGGGCGCGGCGTGGAAACTGTTTTGCGAATGGACGCCCAAACCGCTGAACCCGTGGCGGCTTTTCTGGCTGCGCGCGTTCGGGGCGACTATCGAGGGCAAGCCGTTCGTGCATCAGAAAGCGCGCGTTCATATTCCCTCAAACCTGATCCTGCGGGACCGGGCGTGTCTGGGCGAGGGCGCGGTCGCGTACACGCAAGGGGTGATCGAACTCGAAGCCCGCGCCACCGTGGCTCAGGAAGCGTACCTTTGCACCGGATCGCACGATTTCAGCGATCCTGACCTGCCGCTCGTCACCGCGCCTATCGTGATCGGCGAGGATGCGTTTATCGGCGTGCGCGCCCTGATTCTTCCCGGCGTCCGTATCGGCGCGGGTTGCGTTGTCGGCGGGGCGAGCGTGGTGACCAAAAATATGCCCGAGTGGACTATCGCGGCGGGAAACCCGTGCCGCGTTTTGCGTCCGCGCGAGCAAGCGGGCATTCCCGCGCCGTGATCGTTCGCCAGTTCAGCGAAACAGCGTCAGATCAATGGCGTTCGCGATTACCTCGTAACCCCGCCCCGAAGGATGCAGGCGATCCTGGCTCTCCGCCGCAGGGGAAAGTCGGGTCGGGTCTTTGGGATCGCGCAGGACGGCGTCGAAATCAATTACGGCGTCGAACGTTTTGCTTTCGCGCATCCATTCATTGATAGTCTGGCGCGCCGTTTCCAACTCCAGGGTGAAGTAAAACGAGTCGCCGCACGGAAGCAATGTCGCCCCGTAAAGGCGAAGGCCGCGCTTGCGCGCCCGTGCCGCGATCTCTTTGTACGCGTTGATAAGATCCGGGCCGGTCGCCGCGCGGGTTCCCAGATCGTTGACGCCCTCGAACACGACCAGCCAGCGCGCGCCGGGTTGCGCGAGTACGTCGCGATCCAGACGGGCAAGCGCGCTCGGCCCCAATCCGCCCCGAATCACGCAGTTCCCGCCGATACCCGCGTTCAGCACGGCGACGCGACCCGCCGTATCCCGGCTTGCGTGAAGGCGACGCGCGAGATAATTCGGCCACCGCCCATCGCCGTTGGTAGGCGATCCGCGACCGTCTGTGATCGAATCCCCCAGCGTCACGATAGCCCCGCTGTTCTTACCTGCCGCTTGTATCTCCACGCCGCTCAGAAAATACCAGTGGTCCGTTTTGACTGCGCCTATAAGATCCGGCGCGGAAACGTGGTCGCCTTGCTGAAGATACGACGTGCGCCGGGAGCCGGGATGCCCGGTTATCGCCGGGGCGTTACGCGGGCCGCCCCCGGTGGCGTGAACCGTGACAACCAGCGCCGACAAGGGCGCGAGATCAAAGGGAACGGCATCGGAAACCACGCTCCCGCCCGGAGCAACGACGACCGACGGACTTTCCTTGAACGTCACACCCCGGTCAGAACCGGGCTGGATCGCGCCGCTATCGGGAACGGGCGGCCCGCCGCCCGTTCCCGGCAGGGCGAGCCGCGCCGCCGTCAGCGTAAGCGGAGCGGTTCCGAACTCGTTGGAAGAACGAACGCGGATGCGCTTGCCGCCCAGCGAGACCCGGATCACCTGCCGGAGCGTCGTGTTGGTGAAGTCGGCGGGCGCGGGCGGCAGATTTGCAGGCTCGGTGAGTTGCGGGGCGGTCATCCATGTCCCTACCCAGTCATTCGCCATCGAAGCGCCGCCCGGCGAACGTAAGAAAGGTCGGCCAGTTCGGGCCGGTGGTATGACCGCCGCTGTGCTGGCGGAAGGCCAGATCGCCGCTCGTGAGCGCGGTTTCAATCGGGGGCATCTCCGACGTCCCCAAGTCCTTTTTGCCGAGCAGGCGGTAGACCGGCCCTGCGGCGACGGTTGCGAGGAACTGCCCCCGGCTTTCCACCCAGTTGCCCCCGACAAACGGGGAGCCGCAACTGACGAAAACAGGGCGCGGCGCGCACAGCGCGATAAGCTCGTGGGCGTCCACGGGCAAGTCCGTTGGCGTTAGCGGTCCGGCGTACTTGACGAAATTTCCCGCGAACCAGTGGTATTCCCCCGAACTCGCCAGATTTTCCACCTGCTCGCCGAAGTGGCGGCGAAATAGCTTTGCGCCGCCCGCCCCGGACGACCCGACAAACGCGACCACGAAGCGCCCATCGTACGCCATTGTTACCAGTGTCGCCTTGCCGTACCGGGAAAGCCCTTCGATTCCGACCCGTTTGGCGTCCACGGTTCTATCGGTTTGGAGATAGTCGAGGGCGCGTCTCGCCCCCCACGCCCACGCGCGAAGCGCGCCCCATGCGCGGCTCGCCCTTGTTGACAAGACCAATAATCCCTTCCCGCAATCCCGCTCCGTTATCCGCCTGCACGCTGGTAGGCGAAAGAACAGCGTATCCCCAGCCCTTCGCGATAACCTGCTCTTGCCAGGTGGGGCCATCGCTCCCCGCAGGCGGCGGCGCGCCGTGGCGTGTGGGGAAGACGAAGCCGAACTCCATAATCACCGGAACGCGCCTGGGCGCATTTTCGGGCGTGGTCAGTGTGAGCTGGATGTCTACCTTGATTGTGGTGTAGGCGCGGTTGTCAACATGGCCGAGCAGTTTACGGGTGACCACGGGAATCGCTCCTTTGGTTTCCCGCGTGGTTTAGACTACCTCCCAGCTGACTTTGGGCGTGACTTTAGGCGCGCGTCCGTAAATCTCGCGGTCGAACGCATCAAAGAGTTCACGGCGGCGCTGTCCCCATTGTTTGGCATCGGCGACCTTCGCGCCGTTGTTGAAAACGAGCGGGTCGGGAAGGGCGTAGACGCCCGCCTTAGACTCGTCTGAGTTTGCGGCATCGGGCGCGCTCGGGTTCCCGCTTAGTCCGGGGCGCAGAGACGTGATTTTAAGCGTTTCCAGCAAAGCCTTATGGTCAGCGTCGGTTTTGGCTTGTTGCTCGGGAGACGGCCCGAAACGCGCGGGCGGGGGCGGTTGCGCCCCTTGTGAACGGGGCGCGGAGGGTATAACCGGAGCCGCCGCAGGGGACGATGGGGTTTGGGCGGGGACGCTTAGGATGCCCAGCGTACCTATCATGGCAAAATAGTTCATCATGTTATAGTTCTCCTGAAAGGAATTTTAACCCCAGTTGATCATAGTAACATTCGTAAAGGAGGACGCTCTGGCGGGCAAGCGCGACCGGGGAATCGGTGAACCTTCATCGTATGGCGTGACAAACGCTTGGTTTACCGCATCCTGAGGAACCGGGCGATTGTTGCGGGCGTTCCCGTCTGACCGCCGCGCTCTATGGCTCGGCGCGAGCAGCCTCGTGACCGGGGCGGAAGCGAAGAACGCGGGCGGGAACGCCCGCCGCGATCGCAAACGGCGGAACCGGGCGCGTGACCACCGCACCCGCGCCGATAACCGCGCCGTCGCCGATGGTGACGCCATCGAGGATAACGACGTTGGACCCGACCCAGACGCCGTCGCCGATCACGATACCGCGATTCTCGCTGGGCTGTTGCGAAACAGGAAGGTCGGGATCGCGGAATGTGTGCGCGCTTGGTACGATGCGGACGCCGGACGCGATTATCACGTCGTCGCCAATACGCAAGCCGCCCTGCCCGAACAGGTTGCAAAAATCGCCGATACCGCACCGCTTACCGATAACGATCTTCCCGCCGACCGATTGGATAACCGTGAACCGCGCGATAGAGGAGTTGTCGTCAATAGAGATGGAACCGGCGCCATCGGGTATCAGCGTCGCGCCGCGCAAGAACTGAACGCCCGAGCCAAGAAGAAGATGACGGGGCCGGATAAACTGACACAGCGGCTCGATATAAGGCGGATCGCAACCTGCGCGCAGGTAGGAAAACCGTTCGCCGCGCACGCGCTGACGCAGAAGGCCGAACGGTTTGCGGATCAGGCGAATAAGGCTGTGCATAATAAACAAAGGCGTGAAACGTGGGGATTGCTGGTTATAAGAGGGGATAAAGAGGCCCCCTAACCCCCAATAATGGGGGGACAAGATAAGTATTAAGGCGGCGACGTTTTTACCTTACGGTCAACACTTCAGCCTTTGGCGGCAGGCATTGTTCTTGTCCCCCATTATTGAGGGTTAGGGGGCCTCTTTATCC
>CAXUMS010000174.1:0-10525 GCA_964252165.1 uncultured Armatimonadaceae bacterium | reverse complement strand
CGAAGCCCTGGGCGGTCGCAGCGGGCGAAACGCTGGCGGATCTGGGGCGGCGCATCACGTATGTCGAGCAACCGTCGCCGGAGGGTTTTGGTCATGCCGTGTATCAGGCCGAAGATTTCGCAAAGAACGAGCCGATCTTGCTTTTGCTCGGCGACCATATCTTCACGACCGCGCCAGGCAAACCGTCGTGTATAGCGCAAATGCTCGATTTAGCGGAAGATGCGGGCGGGTCCGTCACGGCGGTGCGAACCGACCCGGAAAGTTACGTGTCGGTTACGGGCGTGGTGAAGTGCCAGCCGCTTAAAGACGACCTCGCCGCCGACGCCGCCGGTCAGATATACGACATTCTCGCCCTCAAGGAAAAGCCGACGCCGGACGAGGCCAAAGCCTTAGCGACGCCGGGCGTACCCGAGGGCTTTTACCTGTGCCATTTCGGGATGCACCTGTTCGCGCCCGAGATATTCGATTGTTTGGGCGAACTTATCGCAACCAACACGCGCGTGAAAAACGAGTTTCAACTCACGTCGGCGCAGGAACTGCTACTAAAGCGCGCCCAGAATGGGACAGGTTCGACTTACCGCGCCGTGTATCTGGACGGCGTGCGCTGGGATACCGGCGTCCCGGACGGTTATCTGGAAACGCTGATCGCGCTTGCCCAACGCGGGCCGTACGCCGCGCACCTGTCCGAAATGTTCGGCTTACGCGGCGAGGCAAACGGATGACAAAAATGAACTTACCTGGCGACGTGCGCCCATTACTCGTTGCGCTCGCCTTTTTTGCGTGCCTGACGGGTTATGTCGCGGCTCCGGCGAGGGCGCAAAACGCCCCCGCCGATGTGCTGGCCGTGATGCCCAAAGGGGCGATCAGCCTCCGCTACGAGGCGGTTCCCTTCGGGAGCGAAAAGCGCGGCTTTCTTCATTTGTACTGCGTCCCCAAAGCCCGCAGTAGTAGCGCCCCAATCCCGCCGGAACCGGGCCATGCGAAAGACCCGATCAAACGAGCCGATATTTATCCGGGTGTCGCCCTTGAATCGTCGCCGTTCTTCCTTGATATTTGGGGCGCGGGAAGCGACGGGACAAAGATGTCGCGCCTGCACACCTTCCGGTTTACGGAAGAAGGCGATGTCGCTCAGATTTACAAGAAGTGGTTGCGGCCCGCGCAAAAAACCGGGCCGATTCTGCTGATGGATTTCGGCGCGACGCACTGGCATGCGTGGTATGTTTTCACCTTTCCGAATGGTTTCAATGGCAAGACCGCTTTTATGCAGCGGTTCCTGTGGGGCGGCGAGGGCGAAGGTTACCTGACGCAACAGTTCACGAAGACGGACAAGCGCGGGTTCTTGCAGATAGACCAGGAAAATCAGCAAACCGAGGCGCAGGGGGTGAAGCGCGCCACGTACTTCTGGGACGGCGCGCGGTTCACAAACCCGCAGGAGCGTTGGTTTGTCGTGGTCGGTTCGCACCAAACACGGGCCGAGGCGGACGCGTTCACGCGCGAAACGGACAAATTTGGCGAAACGGAAACGTTGCGCTCCGACCGGTTTGGGCTTTTGAAGCCGGGTTTGTGGGTGACGGTTGCGGCGCGGTTTCGGACCAAACGCGAAGCCGAAGAACTCGCCGCGCAAATGGGGCAACGCCCGGAATGGCGCGGCGCGTACGCGAAAAAGGCGTTTTGAGTGATGAACACGACCGTTCCCGATGTGGACGAATTGACGCTGGGCGCGCAGATAGGGCAGATGCTGTGCCTCGGTTGGGGCGGCGAGGACTGCCTCGCCAACGTCAACGCGCAGGCGCGGTGGGCGGTGACCGAGGCGCAGGCGGGCGGCGTTATCCTGATGGGGCGCAATGTCCAGGCGCAAACCCCGCCGTCCCCGCCCGATGTTTACAACATTCGCGCGATGACGGACGAGTTGCAAAACCTCGCCGCGTGTCCCCTTCTGGTTGCGACCGATCAGGAGGGCGGGCGGGTCGAGCGATTGCGCGGCGGCTTGTTCTCGTCCGCGCCGTCCGCCCAAGTATTGGGCGCGGCGGGCGACACCGATGCCGCGCGAGCGTGGGCGCGTCAGGTCGGTGGCGAGCTTCGCGAGGTTGGTATCAACTTCAATTTTGCGCCGGTCGCGGATGTGAACTCGAACCCGCAGAACCCGGTAATCGGTGACCGCTCGTTTGGGGCGGATGCGGACGTGGTCGCTGCGATGGTGACCGCTCAGGTAGCGGGTTACGCGGACAGCGGCGTTCTCGCCTGCGCCAAGCATTTCCCCGGTCACGGCGACACGTCGCAGGATTCGCACTTCGATCTGCCGTCGTTACCATTCACCGAAGACGAGATGGAGCGCCGCGAACTAATCCCATTTCGGGCGGCGATTGCCGCAGGCGCGCCCGCGATTATGACCGCGCATATCTTGTTCCCCGCGCTCGAACCGGCGGGACTACCCGCAACCCTGAGCCACGCGATTTTAACCGGTTTGCTCCGCGACAAGTTAGGCTTTGACGGCCTTATCATAACCGACTGTTTGGAGATGAAGGCGGTCCGTGATCACTGGGGAACGCCGCGCGCGGCGGTACTCGCGGCGGTCGCGGGCGCGGACATGCTTCTTATTTGCCACACCGAGGAGCGGCAACGCGCCACGGTTCAGGCGCTTTTGGAGGCGGTTGCAACCGGCGAGCTACCCCTATCCCGTGTCCGCGACGCCGCCCGGCGCGTCCTTGACGCCAAACGTCGTATCGCGACCGCTCGCCTTCCGCTCGACCTGTCTCACTTTTCCGCAAAGCCCAAAACAGCCCCTGCCATTATCACGACTTTGGGCGCGGAAGCCGTCGCTTAACAAATCTCCCGGTACAACGCTACGTAATGGCTTACCATCTCTTCATTGGTGAAGCGGGCGACATTGGCGCGACCCGACGCGATCATCCGTTTTCGTTTGTCCGGTTGCAAACTGGTTCGTACAATTTGCGCCGCCTCAGCGGGTTTGTCCGGGTCGAAGTAAACCGCCGCCGCGCCGCCCGCCTCGTTCATGGGCGGGCGTCCGGTCGTGAAAACGGGGCAGTCGCAAAACTGGGCCTCAATGATGGGCAGGCCGAACCCTTCATACAACGACGGAAACAGCAAACCAACGGCGGCGGAATACAACGCCTGCACCTGCCGGTCAGTCGGCGTCACGCATTCCACCACCGCATCGCCCAGTTTCTTCGTTTGCACGAACCGCCGCATCTCCTCGGTGAACGGCTTCCCCGCCATCACAAAACGGAGGTCATTAACCGGAGCGGAAACTTTTGTTTCTTCGCGCTTCATTTCGGCGAAAATGCGAAGCGCGCCTAAGCGGTTCTTATACGCTTGGTTGCCGCCGACATGCACAAGAAACGGCGTGTCCGGGTTAGAAAGACCGCACTCGGCAAGCAAGGCGCGCCGCTCATCGGTAGCGGCGATGGGCGCAAGAGTGCGATAAACGCCGTTGTAAATGCGGACAATGCGCCGCTTCGGGTTGTTCGGCGGCGCGGCGGGAGCGTCGCTTTCTAAAAGGCGCAGGAGGTCGCTTTGGGTCGCATCGGACACGCACGCGATATTTCGAGCGCGCTTGACGCCTTTCCAGATGAGTTTCTGGTATGTTTTGCCGGAACGCCCCACGCTCCACAAGTCCGGCTCGCCCCGCGACGCCCGGATCGCGAGCAAATCATGGCACGTCAGCAAATGGGCGCGGTCCGCGACATAGCGCGTGTAGATAGCGTTGCCCTGATCGCCGATATGAACCAGGTCAGCGTTGCGGGCCGCCCGGCGCAGAACGGGCGGGAAAAGCGCGTACTTATCCAAATACTCCAGCCACTTGTTCGCGCCGCCATGCGTATTTGCGCCGCGTCGCGCCAAACGCGTTTGCGGTGCGAGAGTTGTCACCTCAACGCCCTTGCTCGGAAGACCCGAGGCAAGCGACTGAACGAAACCCTGCATACTAAACTGGGCGTCGGCGGCGTAATTTCCCACCAAAAGAATTTTCATCTATTTCCTTTGGCGGTTGTCGAGACGTCGTACGCCGTTGTTATTCGTTCGCTCGAAGGGTAGCAACGGCCTCTTTCGCCTCGGTTTCGCTTTCCTTGTACGCGGTTTTCACCAGAGCGGCGGTCGGTTGCTTGCCAGTCTGATAATACCATAGGGCCGCTTTGCCGGTCGCCATCGTGCCGCTAAACGCGATGCTCGCTTTGAGCGCGACGCCCACTCCCGCAGGCACAAAGCCAGACAGTTCTCGCGCGACCGTACGCCAGCCGAGCGCGCCGCCGATAACGCCCAACAGTTCCTTTACCTGCTTGGTGTAGGCGGGTTTTTTACCATGCGCGGCGGCGAGGCGCATAATCATCATCACCTGATTTTTGGTGAGCAGGATGGTATCGGCGATGGACGACGCGGGCAAAAAGATCGCTGAGATAGGAATAATGCCTGGCAAGGCCGACATCAAGGCCACGGTCGCATTGACGCGGCTCGTGTTCTGGATGATATACGATGAGGCGGCGGGGCGAAACAGCGGGAACCGGCGCGCAAGCGCGACCGCGAGGCTCGGCCTTTTTTCCACAATCGCTTTAGCGAGCGCAACGGAGTTTGCAACGGTCAAAGGCTCGGCATTGTCGCCGCGCGCCCCGATAGGATCGCTTTCATCGTCCGGGACGTAAACCACGAACGCGAACGTTTTGGCGGCGTCGGCGTCCGGGGCGGCGTCGAGTTCGCGCAGGTAGTTTTCCGCTTCTTCGCGCTCCGCGTCGGTTGCGCCGCCGAGCAAGTTTTCGCGCAGGCGCGCGCGCGCCTCCGGTTTGCCGACAAGGGCGAGTTTGAAGACCGTTGCGGCCTCCTCCTCGATGGTTTTGGGGGAAACGCTACTGACCGTCTTCCAGAAACTCCATGCCGATCCCACTGCCGCCATAAACGTACCCATCCTTTCGCGCCCACTTCGGGAAATGCGCGCAGTTTTGGTTATACCCTACGTCGGGCATTCGCTACCCGAAGCGCGCAAACACCGCTGGGCCTCCGCAAACGAGAAGGCGGAAGCGCATGCTACAATGAGCGAGCGGACTAAGGTTGACGCCGCGTTTTCGAGGGCGAGGAAGACAGCGTATTATGGCTTTTTGTGAACTGCGCTATTACAGCGACGCTTTAGGCAAGCAAGCGGCGGCGAACGTAATACTGCCGGACACCGGTGCGGGACCGTTCCCCGTTTTGTACCTGTTGCACGGCTTATCCGACGACTACACGATTTGGCTCCGGCGCACCAGCGTGGAACGATATGTGCAGAATCTGCCGTTGATTGTCGTGATGCCGGACGGCGGACGCGGCTTCTACTCCGATGCGGAGCAAGGCTACGCGTACAAAACCGCGCTTGCTGAGGAGTTAGTGGACCGTATAGACCGGACGTTCCCGACCAAAGCCGATCGAACCGGGCGCGCGGTCGCCGGACTTTCGATGGGCGGCTACGGCGCGCTTCGGTTCGCGCTCGCGTACCCGGAACGTTTCTGCGCGGCGGTGTCGCTGTCCGGCGCGGTTGGCTGGGGGCATGGCGGCACGAACCGGGACGGCAAACCGTATGCGGCGGAATGGCGGCGCATCTTTGGCGACACGCCCGATGGCGGCCCGTGCGATTTGTACGCGCTCGCGCAAAAAGCGAAGAACGTGGCGACACTTCCCGCGCTTCGCGTGGATTGCGGTGTGGATGATTTTTTGATCGAGGCGAACCGCGAGTTCCACACGTATTTGGACAGCATCGGCGTTCCGCACGAATACGATGAGTTTCCGGGGCGGCACGATTGGGCGTACTGGGATGAGCATATCGGCGACGCCCTGCGGTTTTTATCGCCTTATCTCGACCTTGAAGCCAAGAACGACGAGCGACCTTAAGCGGGTCCGCTCTTAGTGCGGGCCGTTGTCGGCGCAGTACATTATGACAGACGTTTTGAATAGTTTTGGTTTTTGGGCCGCGCTCGCGCTAACGCTCGCCGCTTTGCAACTGCCGTATTTCGTTTACCTTCCCGCTGTCGCGGATCGGTTGGAGCGGCAAGGGAACCGGGCGGGCGCGCGCCGCTTGCTCGCTCTTATCGCGGGGACGCCGTCGCTACTTGGCGTCGGCATGAAATTAAACGCCCTGTACCGTTTGGCGACGCTTACATTGTCGCAGGGCGATTATAGCGGGGCCGTACGCGAATTCAGACGATTGACCGCGCTGATCGGACGGCTGGGTAAGGGTTTCCCCAAAGGTTTGGAATACGAAATCCGCTCCAAACTTGCGCTCAGTTTGGAAAAGTCGGGAAACGAAACCGAGGCGAACGAAGAGCGCGAGCGCGCCGAGGCCGCGCTGGAGAATGCGCCATCGTCGCCAATGACGCTGGTCGCGCGCGGGCGGCTTCATTCGAGCCGTTTTGAGTGGGCCGAGGCGGTTTCGTCGTTTGAAAAATCGCTTGTCACAAGAGAGTCATGGACGCCGGACGCGCGAACCGAAGTATTGGCGCAACTCGCGAACGCCGCGTACAACGCGGGCCGGTGCGATGAGTGCATTCGGTGGGCCGAGGAAGCGATAGATCAGGACCCGACACAGCCGTTCCTGCGCGAGATGGCCCATGTCACCGCCGCGCTTGGGCATTCCGCGCAGGGAAATTTGGACGAGGCCGAGCGTCACCGGGCGAACGCCCTTGCGCTTGCGACCAACAGCGACGGCGTTTCCAGCGCGCTCGCCGAGGAGCGGCGTGACCGGGCCGCCTCGTACGTCGGAGGGGAAAGCTTGTCGAGGCGGAGCGCGTGGTCGCCGAGGTGTTAGCCTCCCTGCCCGCATCTCAAAACGGCGATAAAACGGCGCGGGCGGAACGCGATGGCCTTGCAGTTCGCTACGAACTGCTACGAACGCAAGGTCACTTTGCGGACGCGTTAGCGACGCTTGCCCAAATCGGCGCGCTTCCCGCCCCGTCGAAGAAAGTGGAAGGGCGTTACGCAGCCGCCCTCGCGCTGTCTGGCGCGATCACACACGCCGAAAGCGGCGCGTCCGGTTCGCTTGATCAGGCGCAGGCTTTGCTTCTCGACGCGCAAAACGCTATTGGGCGGGACCCGCGCTTATCGGTTGCGCGACTTTCCGTTTCGCTCTGGGTCAACGCCCTGCAAGGAAAACGCACCGCCGTCGCCGCGCTTTTGTCGCAGGTCGAGGGGCAAATGCCCCCATTCGAGCGCGACCGGGAAACGCGTTTGACGTGTTTGGTTCGGGTTGCGCTCGCGCACCTCGCGCTCGGCGACGGCCCGCGCGCCCGCGTCCGTTTGGAAGAAGCGTTGGAAAAAGGCCGCCTGGACCCCGTCAGCCTGCCCGCCGCTTATTTTCACGTGGGCGAGAGTTATCGAATAAACGGCGCAAAAGACACGGCGGCGGAATGGTACCGCAAGGCCATCGCGCTTGATATAGAAACGCACTACGCCCGGCTCGCGCGCGAGGGTTTGGCAACGGTTTCCGCCGTCCCCGCCTTGCCCGACGCGTCGCCCCAACCGTGAACGGGCCGGGGCGCGCGGCGCGCGATCTCGCCCTTTAGTTCGTCCGCGTCCACAATCATCTCCGAAAAGCGCACCGTCACGCCGCTTGCATCGCGCACGATCAAAGACAAGTTCGACGCCTCCCCTTTTACCTCGTAATCGGTGATGTCCTTCCAACGCAGGAAACGCCGCCCGGTTGGAGCGTACTGCGTGACGCCATCGCCATTCGTTACCACACGCCCGGCGTAGTAACGCCATGTTGCATACGCGGCGGTGGCGGTCATCAGAAACGTTAGTGTGCCAATGACGGCGTCGCCGCCGTTGTCGCTTCTCGCTTGGGTCATGCCGGAAGCGTTGAGCGAAATGGTCAGCAAAACGATAAGCGCGAACGCCCACAGGAACCACAACATCGCCCGGTTGGTGCGCGTTCGGTAGTGGAAAACGCGTCCGCCGACGCCCGCAACGCCCCCGGTCCAGCGCGCCCCCTCGCCGCCCAAAACGTCTACATCGGCTCCGGGCGTAAGCGATCGCCATTTTCCGTCCGCCGCCGCGTGCGCGCGGGCGTTTACCGCTTGCTTTGCGATTATCTCGCACAGGATAGCGGCATTGGCGAGCGCGAACGAGAACGTGATTTCCTCTCCCTTCGCGCCGCCCCGCACGATGCGCCGGTAAGAGCCGCCGCGCAACCGCCCTATAGGCTCGCCGATGCCGTAGTCGGTAATATCACCCCACGGGAGAACAACGCGGCGCGCCGTGCGTTCGTCCGTCCAAACGAGGCCATCGCGATCCGCCACAATTGCTTCGCCGCGCCGGCGCCGCGCATCGAGGAACGTTGGCAGTACCGCAACGCAAACCATAAGTAGCGGCAACCCGGCCATCACCAAGATCATCACGGCGATCATGGACAGGCCCCACGCCCAGCCCATTTCGCCGATTATGCGCGGAACCTTCGGGCCGATGAAAAATACCAACACGCCCGCGCTCATTCCAACTTGCGCCGCCGCAACCCAGGCGCGTTGCCAGTTCTCGGCGCTGTGGTAACCGAACGTTTGCGGAAAATCCGCATCAGGGCGCGTTCCCAATGTAGCCCATTCACAGGCGGGAGCGGCGGGAGCGTGTTGGGCGATGAAGCGTTTGAGGGCGTCCGCGTCGCGCCATTGAGGCGTAAACCAGACGTTTCCCACTGAGGTTACAATGCACGCGCGCGGGCCGACACGGGAGTTTCCCGTAGCGAACGTGCGCGTGTGAAAGTCGCGCACGTCGCCCCACGCCGCCCGCCTGCGCCCGCGCCATGTACGCCACGTCAGGCCGTCCGCGCTCGCTGTTATCTCCCACGGCGAACTGCATACCGCCCACGCCGCAATGCCGCCTATTAACAGAATCAGCGTTGCGCACAATCCGTAAATTTCTGTTTGGGACGTGGTTTGACCATTCACGTGGCGTTCGGGTGTGGTAAGCGCAAGCCCGCACAAAAATACGCAACCGACCGCAAGGAACGCCGAAACGCCCCATAGTTCCGCGCTGGGTCGCGCCGCTACCGTCGCCAAACCGTCTTTGTCGTTCCGTTCCGCCGCATCGCCCATCGCCCGTTCCCCACGCTTCAAATTGGTACGCCCACTTTCCCGCCGTTCTTACCTTTGCGACACGCGGCGCGCACGGACGGTTGCGCGTCTTTGTCATCAGCCGCAAGCGAAAACAGGAAGGCGGAAGGGGCGCATCCGTCGAACCTTTCCGTATCAAGAACGCCTGTGGGGCGTCACCGAGGATAATAACTCTATGAGCAGCAATGACGCAAACAACGTAAATAGCAACGGCGCAAAATTTCGTGTCGCCTTGATCGGAACGGGCAGGCCGCACAGCGACCCGGATCATACCGGCTGGGGAATGAGCCATCTCCATGCGACCGGCTACAACGAAACGGGCCGGTGCGAGATTGTCGCGCTGTGCGATGCGGTTCCCGAACGGGCCGAAGATTTTAACGCTCGTCACGCGGACGGGAACGCCCAAATCTTCACCGACTACGAAAAAATGCTCGCGGACGTGCGCCCCGACATTGTTTCGATCTGCACATGGCCCGCGCTCCATGCCCCGATGACCATTGCCTGCGCTGAGGCTGGGGTTCGCGCGATTCACTGCGAAAAGCCGATGGCGCCGACATGGGGCGAGGCGGGGCGCATGGCGGAGGCGTGCCGCGAGCGTAATGTTCAACTCTCGTTCAACCATCAGCGACGCTTTTTAGATGTGTTCCAACGCGCGCGTCAATTGGTTCAGGACGGGGCCATCGGCGAACTGACGCGGGTCGAGGGCGCGACCGACAACATGATGGACTGGGGAACGCACTGGTTCAATATGTTCTTGTTTTACAACAACGAATCGCCCGCCTCCTGGGTGATGGGACAGGTGGACGCGCGCAAGCCGCGCTTCGTGTACGGCGTCCCGATGGAAACGTACGGCGTTTCGCTCATCGGTTTCGAGAATGGCGTCACCGGCGCGCTTTACACGGGCGACGGCGCGGTAAAACAACTCGGTTGCGCAAACCGCCTGACCGGAACCGACGGCTATATCGAGGTGTCCGACAAGGCCCCGCACCTCCGCATCCGAGGCAAAAACGACCCCGCCCTTCGCGCCATCAAGGACGCGCAAGGCGGTATCCACGGCGACCACGCCGTCTCCCTCACCATAGCCGATGTGGTAGATTCGCTCGCGACCGGGCGCGCCCCCCTCACGAGCGTCACCAACGCCCTCGCGACAACCGAAATCATCTTCGCAACCTACGAGTCCGCCCGCCGCCGAGTCCGCGTAGATCTTCCCCTAACTATCGAAGGCTCCCCCCTCGCCGCCCTGCTCGCCGAAAACGCCTTCCCCCACGCCGGAAACGGCGTCGCCGCCAACACCACGGGCGTCACCCGCAACGGCGGCTTCGCGTGATCTGTCTTGTCGATGCCGTCTACTTATCGTTTGACTAAATCGCTCGTGCCGCGCGGCGCTCCCTCAGGCCGGGAGAGGCCCCAACCTAACGTTGGATCGGTCATTTTTTTAGCGACAG
>CAXUMS010000173.1:0-10666 GCA_964252165.1 uncultured Armatimonadaceae bacterium | reverse complement strand
GTCTATAGACGACTTCAATCTGTAAAGACAAAACGGGTAGCCCCAAAGGTTATTATGCGTCTCATCCAACCGTGAATAAACAACCGTAGGCGCGCGTTACAAGAACACGTTTCTCTAATCCTGAATAAGCCGCGTCCTGTTTGGGCGCGGCTTTTCTTTTACGTCGTTTAATCGGTCGAGGGATCACGCAATAATTACGCTTTGTCCCGCTACGCCGTTTACGGTTCGCGCCTCGGTTTCGCGCGGTAGGCGAACTTGGAACGCGCCATCGCGGGCGGGCGTGATGACCGCTTCGGTCAGTTCGCCGCTCTCCCAGGCGATGCTGACCGTGTAGCCGCCGCGCGCCCGAAGGCCGGACACGCGGCCCGTGGGCCACGCGCGGGGAAGCGCAGGAAGGAGCGATACTTCCCCGGCGTGACTTTGCAGGAGCATCTCGGCGATTCCCGCCGCGCCGCCGAAGTTGCCGTCAATCTGAAACGGCGGGTGGTCGTCGAACAGGTTGGGCAGGGTGGATTTGGCTAAAAGCGCATGGAGGTTGGCGTAGGCGGTTTCGCCGTCCTCGAAGCGCGCGAACAAGTTGATAATCCACGCCCGGCTCCAGCCGGTATGCCCGCCGCCGTGCGCCAAACGATACTCAATGGTTCGGCGAAGCGCGCCCGCGAGCGCGGGCGTTTGGCGCACGGTGATCTGATCGCCGGGATAAAAGCCGTACGCGTGCGAGATATGCCGATGGCCCGGCTCCGGCTCGTCATAATCCAGCGCCCATTCTTGAAGCCTTCCGTCGCGCGGACTGATTTTGAGCGGGTCCAAGCGCGCGAGTTTGCCGCGAAGTTCGGTCCCCAAATCGGCGTCAATATTAAGCGTTTCGCTTGCCGCGATGGTCGCGGTGAACAGGTCATAGATAATTTCGAGGTCCATTGCGGAGCCGTACGTGAACCAGCATTCGGTCCCGTCCGGCGCGCGAAAGCGGTTTTCCGGGGACTGCGACGGACACGTGACCAGCGTCCCGTTCGGCCCTTCCACCAAAAAATCCGCCAGGAAGCGCGCGGCCTCGCGCAGTATGGGGTACGCGGTTTCGGCTAAAAACGCGCGGTTGTCCGGGGCGAACGCGTGATGCTCGGTGAGATGACGGCACAGCCACGCCGCGCCGAACGGCCACAGCCCCCAGGTTCCATTCGTAGGCGTGGTGAAGCCGAAAATATCCGTGGTGTGATGAACCACGAAACCGTTGCAATCGTAGTGCGCGCGGGCCGTTTTCCGCCCCGGCTCGACCAGCGCTTCGAGAAAGCGGAATAAAAGCGTGTGGCACTCCGGCAGGTTCGCGACCTCGGCGTGCCAGTAGTTCATCTGGATATTGATATTGGTGTGGTAGTCCGACTCCCACGGCGCGTTCATGTACTCGTTCCAAACGCCCTGCAGGTTCGCGGGAAGCGTTCCCGGCGCGCGCGATGACCCCATCAGGAGGTAGCGTCCGTACTGAAAAAACAGCGCGCACAGCGCGGGATCGTGGCCGCCGCTTTTAACCGCCTCTAACCGTTCATCCGTGGGGAGCGCGCTTTTTTCCGCCCTGCCCAGGTCAAGCGCGACCCGGTTAAACAAAGCCCGGTGATCGGCGATATGATCCGCGCGCAAAATATCATAAGATTTTGCAGCGGCGCGCGTAATTCGTTCCTTGGTTACGGCGACCTCGTCGTGGCCTCGGTAGTTGGTCGCGCCGCAAACAAGAAGGGTAACCGCGTCCGCGCCGTCTACCCGAAGCGTTGCGTTTTCCGCATCTGAAAAAAGGGTTCCGCCGCTTCCTAAAACCCGCGCCTCGGCGGCGAACCGCAGGCCCCGGTTTTCCGTGTCGCCGTCCCCGCGCGCTTCGATTTGCCCGCGAAACGCAATCGCGCCGTCGCCGTCCACGCTTCGCGTTATCGTGTGGTTGGGCTGGAACGCGAACCGGCCATGCCGCTCGCGAACCGCGACATCCCCCGCCTCACCCCGCGTCAACCGAACGCCAACCGACACGCCGTTCGGCGCGCTTGACGCAATTCGCGCCACAATCACATCGTCCGGCGCGGAAACGAAAACCTCGCGCGTGATCCGCGCGCCGCTTGCGAGCGTGTACGCGGTACGGGCGATTCCGGTTTCGAGGTCAAGTTCCCGGCGATACTCCGTAACATTCGCGAAATCGTGTTCCGGCCCGAAATCAAGAAACAAGTCGCCGAGCGATTGGTACGAGTTGATGCGAGGCGGGACGCCGTGTAGATGCTCCAAAATCAGCACTTCGGCTTCCTTGTTGCGTCCGGCGAAAATGAGTTCGCGAACGCGCGGCAGGTGCGCGAGCGCGGCGGGGTTGGTGCGGTCACGGGGAAACCCGTCCCAAACCGACTCCTCATTGAACTGAATCCGCTCCTCCGGGCAACCGCCGAAAACCATCGCGCCCATGCGCCCGTTCCCGACCGGCAGGGCATGGTTCCAAACCGGGGCGGGGCGCCGGTACCAAAGCGTTAGCGGCGCGGTTTCGCTTGCGGCGTTCTCGTTACCGCAGATAGTAGGGGTTGAAGGCATAAAGACTTTCCTTTTCAATCGCTTGGGCTACAGGCGCGAGGGCGGCGGGAACGCTTTGAAAGCGTCACTTGCCGCTATTTCTTCCCGCGTTAGTGATTTTGTTAACGGCGGATGAGGCGACGGTTCCTTGTATCGCGGCGAGCGGCGCTTACGTGATTTCCGCCGCCGTGATCACCACGTAGGGAAGGTTGCGGTGCGGGTTTTGGCGGTCACATAAAACCGTGAGCGCATCGCCCTCGTCGAAGCGGTTGTACAACGCGGCGGAGGCGGAAACTTGACTTTCCATATTGGGGGCTTGCGCGAGCGAGAAACGGTAATGAAGATAATACGAGGTCGTTTTTCCCTGCGCCGTGCGTTTCTTGGTGATGGTCGCGATCACGGGAACGCCATCGCGCGCCAGAGATAACTGTTTGCGGAAGTCACTCTCGATCAGTGCGAAAACACCGCCAAGACCAAGCGCCGTGAGTAAAATTCCCACCAACCAGTTGTGCTGTTGGTCCTCGATAGTTATGTCATCCACCCGCCCGATGCGGTGATGATGGGGATTGGTCCGAAGGTAGGTCACGGTCAGCGAATCGCCGATGTTCGTGGAGTCGTAGCGGTCTCGTTCCACGTCGAAATCATCTGCGACAGAGCCTGTATTGGTTTCGTAATGATAATGCAGTTTGTAGGTTGTGTGTTTGCCGTGACGCTCCGTCTTGGCGTCAATCTCGCCGACACGAACAATTCCCTCGTTTTTCAGCGTATGGAGTTCGTTTATGTCGAGCGAGGCCAGCCAAACGCCCAGAAGGACCGCCCCGATAAGCGCGTTTAACATCACGATCCGCCCCGTTCGCGTCGCCGCCCGGAACCGGGCGGCGCGCGGCGTTTGGCGAAGCAGTTCCGGCTCAATATCGTGCGGAACCGGCGCGGAAGTCGGACCTGTAGGAGCATTTGCGGAAGCGTTAAACAAAGAAGAATTCATAGCGGCGACTTTCGGAGTCAAAGAAAAACAAGCGTTGTTAAACAATCTCAACCATATCGAAATCCGAGTAACGACGTGCGGAATAGTTGTCGCTCGGATGGCGCACCAGGGTGGCTTGCGCTCCGATACGCGTCGTATCATACGTATGACGATCCACGACTATCTTTTGCGTCACAAGCCGCCCGGAGGACGCCGTGAACTGGTACGCCAATCAAAACGTCGGCCCGTTGCTTCCCCTGCCAGTTTCGTAGCCTTCGATCACGGTTCCCGCTACTGGCTCGCCGCGGGAAAGCCAATTGAATTGGCCCCAGATCTTGTAGTAACAATCCGCGACAATAATACAGGAAAACACGAGGAGGCCGTACAAGGTCAAGCGAAGGTTTTCCGTTTCCACGCCGGGAATGGGTTGCCGTCCTTCGTTGACAGAAGACACAAGGTAGTAAAGAAAAAGCGATGCGCCCACAATGACATGGGCGAGAGCGTAAGTGGTTCGCCGGTAAAAGGGCCTGACTCGGACCTTGCGCGGCGTTCTGCGGAACAGTTCAGGCTCAATATCGTGCGCGCTGGCGGGACGAGCCGTATCACCGCGCCGGGCGGCTTTTTCCGCCCCTGAAGTTTTCATTTTGGAACCAAAGAACATCGTTGTTTCAACCGTTCCTGCAGGGCGTTAAATAGCCTCAACCAGGGTGAACTGGTAATACGGTAGCGCCTTGCTTGCATCGTCCGGGTGGCGTATCAGCGTCAGCGTCTCGTTCAGCCGAAGATGATCGTACACCGCTTTGGATACCGTCAAGTCTTCCTCAGCAAGGCGCGTAGGGTCACGCCAATATCGGATGCGGACGACGTAACTATTGCCTTCCCCTTTTCCGCCGACGTGCAGGTTGGTGATGTAAG
Organism: uncultured Armatimonadaceae bacterium; assembly: GCA_964252165.1. GTDB lineage: Bacteria > Armatimonadota > Armatimonadia > Armatimonadales > Armatimonadaceae > CAXUMS01. The sequence goes on along the minus strand of CAXUMS010000173.1, from coordinate 6,255 downwards.
CCGCGCAGGGAACGCCGTCACGGAGCCAGCGCAACTGCTCACGAAAACGGCTATAGTAGGAGATAGCGATCATTGCCCCGCACGAAAGCCACGGGCGGGCGATCAACCACCATTGTTTCGCATGAGCGTGGTAGTTCGGCGCATCAACCAGCGTGAGGTCGCCCCACCAAACGATGGCAAGACACCCGCCTATCCAGACATTAACAGCGGCGTATAGCAAGCGCCTTGACCGAACCGATAGCCGAACCTGACGGCGGGCCGCGCCGCCGGACACGGCGAGTTCCGGCTCGAAAACATGCGCGGCGACGGCGGCATCGAAGGACAAAGGCGTAATTGTCGCGGCGGTAGCGCCTATCGTGGTTGCGGCGACGACAGCGGCGTTCGGTGCGTGAAGGTGAACGTGCGGAAGCGAGCGCATCATCCTACACGACCTCAACCGCGTTGAACTTGAAGTACGGGCGTACCATGTCACGAATGTGCGGGTGGAGAACAAGCGTGACAACCGTTCCGGGCGGGAACGTGCGGTACTCCGCTCCGCTTACGGTGATGTACTGCCGCAGTATGCGTCGGTCTGACGGTTGAAAAAACTCAAAAACAAGCGTGCAGTCGGCTCCGGGCGACGGGTCCGTTAAAGACCGCTTCCGCTCCGTGACCACGCCCGCGACCGCCTCGCCGCTCGCAAGCCATTTGTGACTTTCTTTGCTTTCCTGCCACCGATTATACAACGCGACAGCGGTGGGAACGCCAAATAGCGCCGCCCCGAAATATGCCAACTGGTAAAACGGCGACGCCCCCGTTGTTCCCCGCGAACCGATCCAAATCAAAAGGAGAACCACGCCGACGCAACCATTTATCGCCCATTGAAACCGGCACCGCGCCTCCCGCGTGTAGCGCACGGTGCGCGGGACAGGGCGTGTCAGTTCCCGCTCGATCACATGCGCGGCGGTCACGGCGGCGAAGTCGAGGCGGTTTCCCATGACCGTAGACGCCGAAGCGAACGCGGGCGACGGCGCGGTGACGTGGGCGGCGCTCATGCGGCGCGGCGTCCTTGCAGAAGAGCGGGCGCATGGTTGCCGCCGACCAACTCCACATCGCGCAGAAGAAAATACGGCGCGGCGTTTGCGTCCGGGGCATTGGGCAGGGTCAAGACCGTAAAGGTCGCGCCGGGCGCGAGCAGATCGGCCTCGGCCCGCGACACCAGAACCGTGTCCGTGTGAACGGTTCCGCTTTGCGGCGCGGACCACTCGTAGCGGATCGCGTAGACGTAGCGCGGAACGCCCCGGTGGTTCGTGCGCTGACGGTAGCGGTCCCGCACGGTCGCGACCACGGGCAAGCCGTTTCGGAGCAGGCGCAACCGCTCCCGACTGCCGCCGAGGGCAAGCGCAAAGATAAGCCCGCCCAGCGCGGTCCCGGCTCCGATACCCACGCCCCATTTTACGGCGAGCGCACGGACATCGTTGGTCGTGACGCGGCCCGCGCGGTGCGTTTCGGGCATATGGGGCAGGTACGTTACCGGAAGCGTGTCGCCCGCCCGCGCGGTTCGGTACAGGGCGCGGGTCGTGGCGACACTACCGTGAACGGTTTGATTGTCGGCGGTGAAGCGGTAGCGCAACCGGTAATCCATAAACTGCCGGTCGCCCTCGGCGAGCGAGTTGATCTGCATATCCTCGACCACGGCGTTGATCCGCTGACCGTGATGGGCGAGCGCGGACACCTCGCCGACGCTTTGCGACGCGAAGAAAAACGCCGCCAGAAACAAACCAACCCAAATGTTAGCGGCGATTTGAACGCGGCGCACCAGCGGCATCGCCCACTGCGCGCGGCGCGGGGCGATATTCCACAACTCCGGCTCGAAAACGTGCGCGGCGTAGAGCGGGGTGTCGTTGTTCAGGTTAAAGTCACGTCCCGGCACCATCGAAACAGCATCGTGAACGTGTAGCAAAGCGGTTTTCATCAAAAACGTTTCTAAAAGTTAAGACCCGCAACCGGGCCGCAAAGTTGCGTTCAGGCGCGACAGGGGCGCATCATCTATTGTAAGCGAGGCGGTATTCCTATTCCAGTTCCGCATCGGTCAGGGCGAAATACGGCTGCGCTTTCCACGGGTCCGACGCGAGATACAACAGCGTCGCCGAGCGGTCCAGGCCGAGCGCCATGTAGCGCGCCCGGTCCACCTCGATTGTGCGCGTCACCGCCTCGCCCGCGCCCGTGACGAAGCCGAACGCCACGCTGTAGGCGTACCAGTCACTTTTACCGGCCAGCGTTTTCCTTCTATCTAAAACGACCGCGCGAACCGCGACGCCGTTCCGTAAAAACCGTTTTTGTTCGCGCGCCGCCGCCTCGCGCCGCAACCATGCCGCGCACGGCAAAATTACAAGCCAGCAAAACGCGCGAAAATCGGCGAGGGCCGGAAAGGTTGGTGCAAGGGCGTACACGGCGACGCAGGCGGCGATGAGGTTGACCGCCCCGTAACGCACGTTTCGTAGCCAGCGGCTTGTCCGCACGCGGCGCGGCGCAGGCCGCGTCAACGCCGCCTCGATAGGAGGAAGCGAGATTGCGGCGGCGACTTGTTGCAACGCCTCCCTCGCCAATGGCTTGGCGCTCCACAGTTGCGGCTGCAATACGGTTCGTTTATTCAATCTCGGCATCCGTCATCGCGGCGTAGGGATAACTTTCGCCGGGTTCCACCGGGTTGTACAAAATGGTGCATTTTCGACCGGGCGTGAACTTTCCCGCAACCGACAGCGGCACGTTCACCGTGCGCATCCGCTCTGCCTCGCCGAACGGTTGATAACGGTAGCGAACGATTGTCATGTCCAGTGTGTTTGCTCCTGAAGAATCAAGGGTGACGGTTCCCATGACGGCGACGCCGTTGCGAAGAAGCCGCGCCTGGCGGACGCGTTTGTATTCCCGTTTGCACAAACAAAAAAGGAGATAGGTTACACAAACGAGAAGAAAAAAGCCGTAAAATTTGTAGTTTTTCGTTTCTGTATGAGAAAGAAAGTAGACTGCGCCCACAATGTAACCGAGGATAAAGTTCCAGCCAATCAGACGCATCTTACGTATTTGCCGTGACGCACGAACGCGGCGCGGAACGGAACGAAGCAGAGCCGCCTCCACAAACGTCTGGTCGTCCGATGTCACATTGATGGGCGAGGCGCTTGTTTGGCTTCCGTTTCCTGTCGCCGCTGAAACGGTCGGTGTCGTTTGTTGCTGTTGTTGCATTGCCATGTTCGGCTACTCGATTACCGCATCCGTTATCGCGGCGTAGGGGAAACTCTCGTCGGGTCGTGCCGGGTTGTAAAGGATGGTGAGCGTTTGACCGGGCGCGTACTGCGCGGCGAAGGCGGATGGAAATCTTAATGCATGGGTTCGCTCCTCGCCATCAAGCAAAGAAAAGCGGTACGTGATCTTTACGGCGTCAAGTCGCCAATCTTCTTTAGGAGCGACAGCGACAATGGTCCCCGTAACCGCTACGCCGTCACGAAGAAGCCGCGCTTGACGCCGCAACCGGCTTTCGATCACGAGCCGCATCAGAATGGCGATGGCGCAAGATTCACTCAATCCCAAAAAGTAACCGACCAAATACCCAGCGCCGTGTAGCGTGAGGAAGGCGTAATAACCAGCGAGACAAACCAGCAAGCTGTTCAGGAGGAAGATGCGCCAAAGACGAACCCCGACCGAATAGCAAACCCGACGCGGCGCAGGGCGTCGAAGCGCGGCCTCGATAAAGGGTTGCTCCGTCACCGCGTCCGGTACCGTGACGGCAGTCGGCGCGACCAGCGCAGGTACGCGAACCGACAAGGTTTGTTGCTTGTGTTGCATCTTAAATCGCGGATTACGCCCTTCGCTTCTTATTTGACCGTTGTCGTAGCGGTTGGTTGCGGGGGCGGACCGACCGTAAGCGTCAGGCGGGTTGCAGTGACGCCGCGCGCGTCGTCCCACACGTACACGGTGAGCGGCAATTGGGCGCCGGGTTTGGCGTTCTCGCCGATGGCGAGCGTGAAGCCGGTTTTGATCGGCGACAAGCGGAACTCGCTTTGCACGACCGCCTCCGGCCCTTCGCTGACCAGAACGGCGTAGGCGTACCGCCCATTGATCTGCGGCGTGTACGAGATGATTGCGCCCGGAAACGCCGCCGCTTCGCCGCCCGCGACGGCTCCGCTTAGGGCGCGGGCGGTTCCCTCGCGCGACGGCGGCAGGCTCGCGGCGGCGTCCAGAAAGTGCAAAAGCGGCTCGCGGACATTGCGCTCGTACTCGCGGTAAATCTCACTCACGGGCGGGTAGCGGTTAGGGATACCGATCTCGAAGTTGAAGCCGTACACGCCTCTTGTGTAGTACGCCCACGTGTACGTCAGGCCCGTATTGCCGACCCGCGAGCCGACCGGGGCGTCGCGGTCCGGGTGCGACTCGCCTATCGGGTACGGGTCCTTTTGCAGATCGCGCATCGCTTTTACCATTCCGGTAAAGCGCGCCATCTCCAGCCCAATGGCGTACGATGGGTACAGCAAAATCCGAAGCGGGCTGTGAACATCCATAAATGCACGCAGGTTGGGCCGACCCGCGATAAAGCCCGCAAGGGCGCGCGATTCCGGCTCGGAGAAGGGTTCCGGTCCCTCGTAGATGTTCGCTCTGGGCGTGTCGGTCGTGGTTTTCCAGAGCGGGTCGGTTTCGCGGAAGCCGCCCCACCGGACGCCGAAGTTGCGGTTCAAATCCACCCCGAACGCATCGGCCCCGCCCACATTCGGACGGCGGTTTTTGCGCCAGTCCGCGCCTTTGGTTTTGCCGTCGCCGTGCGCCATGTCGTAGACTTTGCCGTCCACATTCAGCACGGGGATAATCCAGATTTGCCGAGTTTTCACCAGATTTGTCAGGCGCGCGTCCTTGCCATAGCCGGTCAAAAATTCATCCACCAGACGAAGCAGGCACACCTGCGGCTGTTGCTCACGCGGGTGAATTCCCGCCATGACCAGAAGTTCCGGCTCGCCCGTGTTTATGTCGGCGTCATCGGACAAGCGGATAAGCGGGATGTCACGCCCTTCCAGCGTTTTGCCGAGCGTTCCGATATGGACCAGATCTGGCCGCGCTTTTTGCCACGACGCGATTTTGGCCTTGATCTCGGGCCACGTGAAGTAGCCGCCGTAGTCGCCGTTTGAGGCGTCCCGGTCGCTCCCGGTCGTTGCGGCGGGGACGTTTTGCACTGGTGCGACGTTTTGCGCGTGCGCGCCGCCGCTCGCAAGTCCGATTGCCGCTATGGCTGTTATCGCCGCGCCGTAGATCCGCTTTCCGTTCACGTGTACGTTTCCTTTACCGGCAACCATAGTTCGGGTCCAAGCACGGCGACCAGGACGGCGTGTAGGCGTCGGCGGGCTTGTTCGGGACTTCGTCGCCGGGCAAGGTGTAGAACGCGTTGATTTTCGACGCCTTCAAATGCCCGTCCCCCCACAAAATGTTGACCATGCCAGAGTGCCGGGCCTGCGGCGCGCCGTGGCTCGCGCTGGTCGCCATCAGGTTACTGCCCGCATGGACCAGAAGCCACGCCGTTGTTTTGCGCGTGGCGTCCAGTTTGTAGGTCCATTTTTCCGGCGCGACGCCGGTTTGGGCGAGCGTCGCGCCATCCACGAGCATCACGGTTTGCGAGTCCTTCGCCGTTTGCGGCAACGACGAGGTCATCACGCCCGTAGCGGCGTTATTGTTTCCGCCCAGGTAGTAGTTGTACGCATATGTAACTGGGAACGCCGCGCCAGGCGGGTTACCCACGCTTTCGCCCTTCTCGGACGGGCAAACGAAAACCTGCGCGTTTTTCAAATACGGCTGTGCGAGCGTGGGCCACGAAACCGGGGTGGCTGAGGCCGAGGTTCCGTAGATCGCCATCGGGTAGGCGTCGTCGAAATCCTGAACGTATTGCAAAATCGCCATGCCGATCTGCCGCTGGTTCGACGCGCACGCGGCCTGCCGGGCCTTTTCCCGCGCCTGCGCGAACACGGGAAATAAAATCGCCGCGAGAATGGCGATGATGGCGATAACCACGAGGAGTTCAATCAAGGTGAAAGCGGGCAAACGACGACGAAAACAAACGCGAGATAGCATAAACGCTCCTGAACTAAGTGGAAAGATATGAGAAAAAAGGGCGGAGGGCTGAGAGGGACGAAGAAGGAAAGACAAGACTGATTAGGTGTCTTTTAGAATACCGTTTGGTTAGATTACAAGGAGATAAATCTCCTCGCTACATGGCGCTTCGCGCCGGTCGTCCTACGG
>CAXUMS010000172.1:0-10719 GCA_964252165.1 uncultured Armatimonadaceae bacterium | reverse complement strand
CCCGGCGCGAAGCGCCCACAGACGTGGGTTTTAACCCGCGTTCGTAAATTGGTGTGCGGAAAATTTTCGTCTGATAATCTCAGGCCTCTTCTACCCCTACCCCGACACAATCTCCACCGCTCGCACTTTGCGGTAAGCGAGATAGGGCGGAACCAGAATGAGCAGGAACGAGGCGATTAGGAGCGGCGCGAGCGGGGCTTTGCCAACACGCATGCGCGACGGGGAGGGCGGCGGGGGGGGGGCGCCCCTTTGCGACGCCCGGCGTCGCCGTCGCCCCTGCGTCATTGCGTCCGTCATCTGTTGCGGCTCAATGCCGTACAGGTTCGCCCCCACGCCCCGGATCAAGCCCTCCACCGACATCGCGGCGACGGTTGCCGTGCGCCGCGCGTCAGCGTCGGTTTTATCGCGACTGCCCAGAATGTACGACGCGGACGCGGTAAGCGAGAAGCTAACAAAGTAAATCGCGGCGAAAATGGTTCCCGCCGTGCGCGGACTGCGCGTAAAAGCCGAGATACCCACGATGAGCGAGGAAAGAACGGCGGGGCCGATCAGCGTCGCGGCGACAGTGCGGTAGAGCAAGGTCGGATTGCCGCTCCAAAATCCCTCGCTGCCAAACGATACCAAAAAGAAAAAGTACAAAAGGACGGCGGGTATGCACGACAGACCGGCGAGCGGCAGGAAGATGCCCATCCATTTGCCCAGCACGTAATCGGCGCGGGTAAGGGGTTTAGACAGATAGACCAGAAGCGCGTTCGCCCGGTTATCGGAGGCGATACTTCCGGCTCCAATGGTTAGTGCGGTCAAAAACAAAAACACGCACGACCATGCCAACCCGTTGTTCAGCACAAAGGTGTACAGGTTGAACGGCGGTGGTTCGCCGCCCGCCTGTATCGAGATGCGGTAGATCGCCCGCAGGAAGTACATCGAGATACCGCAGAATAGGTAGATAACGAGTAGAATCGCGGACAACGCCCAGAAGCCGAGCGATTTGCGGTTGATGCGGGTTCGCAACAGGGCGAGCGCGACCACCCACCAGCGCGCGGCCCGCGTGCGGAGCGGACCATCGTAGTTCTGGTACGTTTGGTCGTTGATGCGGGCGCGGGACAAAAGCGCGGCGTCGTCGGTTTGCGAACCCGCAGGGGCTTGATTTGACAGGGCGGGGGCGGGCGTCATACGGCGTCAATCGCTTCCATAAATACGTCTTCTAAACGGCGCTGGGCGGCGTGGAAACCGCGCGTTTGCGCGCCCGATTCGCGGGCGGCCTCGAAAATCAAGCGTCCGATGTCGCCGGTTCCCGCAGGCCATTCAAAGCGGGCGCGCGATCCTTGCCGACTGACAAACTTCCCGCCCCGGCGCGCCAGAGCGTCCGCAAATGCGTCCTCGTAGACACGCAGTTCGATCTCGTACTGCACGGTCCCGGTCGCCCGAAGCGCGTCCATCGCGCCCTGCGCGACCACCTGTCCGCCCTTCATCACGATAACCGCGTCGCACGTTCGCTCAATGTCGGGCAAAAGGTGCGACGACACGATCACGGACAAGCCTTTGCCGTGGGAAACATCGCGGACCAGATCGAGCATATGGTCGCGTCCCTGCGGGTCCAAGCCGTTGGTCGGCTCATCGAGAAATAGTAACTTTGGGCCGTGGACCAGGGCCTGCGCGAGCTTGATGCGTTGCTTCATGCCGGTCGAGTACGTGTCCACATCGCGGTACCGGGCCTCGCCGAGCGCGCAGTATTCCAGAACCTCGTGGGCGCGGCGCAGGGCGTCGGCGGGCGGCATTCCGGCCATCTCGCCCGCGTACGCGACAAATGTCACCGCGTTCATGCCGGGGATATGGCAGTCCTGCTCGGGCATCAGGCCGATACGCTGGCGGATCGCAAGCCCTTCGGTCGCGGCGTTCATCCCCATCACGGTTCCGGTCCCGGACGCGGGCTGAACAAAGCCCAGGAGCGTTTTGATCAGCGTGGTTTTGCCCGCGCCGTTCGGCCCCAGAAGCCCGATGCACCCGGCGGGAATATCGAGCGACAAGCCGGAGATCGCGACTTTGGAACCGTAGCGGACGGTCAGGTTCGCAACCGACGCGACGGGCGGCGCGGCGGCGTCGCCGGTGTACGAATCCGCGACGCCGTTATCAAGGGGCGCAACGGGGGGCGTTTGCGCGGGCGGCGTCGGGGGGGCGTCGGGGGCAAGGTTGGAAGTCATGGGCGAGTTTACTGCGGTTATGCTACCACAGGCGTACTTAACCTGACGCGCGAACGGCGAAAAGGTTGCGCTCCGCTTTTTCGTTGAGATATTGCCTGCCGTCTTACTTTACTCGGACGGATAACGCGAAATAATACTCTTGATGTTTTCATTGTAGAAAGCGCCTTTGGAGGCGGCTTCGCGAAACGCTTCATAAAGTTCCGGTGGGACAGGAGCATAGCCATAAATCTCACCAGAAACGAGTTCGACTTCGAGCAGGGCTTGGGCTGCGTCGTAGCCGATGGCGGAGATTAACGACGACGTTACCGGTTCACGCTCGGTTTGCGGCGTGTACGGCGCGGCGGCAGGCAACGGATTAGGCGTTGCGGTTCGGCGTCGCGCCCAGGGCAGACCAGCGGCAATTACCGCTCTCTCGGTCTCATTGAAGTTGTACCAATCGCAAACCACGCGGTCCACATCGTTTTGCAAAGCGCGGAACTGGCGCCATAAGGCGCGCGCCGTTTCGGTTTCTCCGCGATAGTGCGCGAGAAAATCGGCGGCGACGACAGGTTCAGGCAATGGTTCGCTTTGAACCTGCGCCCAAGGTTTGTTTTGCAATGCGGGCGCACTTAGGAAAAGGCCTAGGGTTTCAGTGACGGCATCGGGGTCGGCGCCTGTGGGCGCTGTAATCGTGATGCGATTATTTCGGTTGAGCGATTGCAGTTTCGCTGTGTTCGCTCCTGTGTTTTGCAGAACGCCGCGTAAAACGAGGTCGGCGATCTTAGTTTTGCGCCGTCCTACATCGGTGGCAAGCACGGCGGCGGGCGGCAGATAAAGCGCGGCCTCCGCGTCTTCGGTTTCCGGTAACGCCATTGTGTACTTACGCGCCAACGTGTCAAGTGCGGCGCGTGTGGTCAGAAGTTCCTCCGCAAGCCGTGCAAGTTCGGCCTCGGGGAAGGCGCTGGTGTTGGGAATGGGTATACGGTTTAATTCTTCGCTACCGACATGGTTGTTAGTGGAAAATAAGTTGACAAGGAAAGCCGCTACTCTGCTGTTAACGTAACAAAGTAAGGCTTTTGCTGTTGTCACGTTTCCGTCCGGTCGGAGAACAAGCCGCCACAACTCATTCGTGAAAGCGTAAGGCGTGGTTGCATCACGTTCAAACCACGTTGCGGTGATTCGGTCTCGCGTGTTGAGCCGGGCTACCTGACGTATGACCATACCTACTTCACTGCCTGTAATTTGGGTAATTCTTCGTAGTGATGCAGCGGCGGATATAGTTTGTGCAACGGTTGAAAGTGTTTGTGTCGTCGCCCAGTCCGCAGGTGAGGTAGGTAAACTTCCCCAAGCCTGCATTTGTTCTCCTTTGTATATAGCAACATTACCCTGCGCAAGCGCGCCGCCACCCGCGCCTAATCGAAGTGGGTTTAAATGAGACGCGTTTACATCACCTTGTCTGATGTCAAACGTTATCGCTAAAAGGCTACGAAGACTGCGCGTTAAGTTGTCGCTGACTGCTTTCGCGCGCAACCATACCTGTGAACTTTCGGGGTCGCTTGTAACAAGCCATGCACCATTCCACGCGCCGTTGTCAGGCACGGCGCCAAGTACGGAACCGGGTTCGATATCAAAGGTGTTAGAGCGGGCTTCGTCTATGGTAAGTCCTCCTGCAACCGTCAAACGAGCCGATTCCACCATTTTTTGAACAGCAATTATTGCGACCGCCTGATCTACTCCGGGAAACAATATATCCCCACGATAAAACCGCGTCACCGCAGACGGGTAAAAAGGCCTTGCTTTCAAGATTCGGCGAGCCGCGCTCGAACTTGGGTCGCCTAAAATCGTTAGGGGAATGATGAACACCGTTTTGCCATAATCCGCCAAATAGTACAAACAAAGGCGAACAAACATCAGGTAAAGATTAGTTTCTCCCCCAAGCGCAACGGAAAAAAAGTCAGACCGTCTAAGGCGATCTATCCTGTTTGTATCTTCACGCCGTCCAGAAACGTAAGGCGGATTGAAAATAATAAAGCCAAAACCTGCGGCAAAATCGTCAAAACGGGCTTTTACCGGAAATGCCTCATCCAAAATGCGGTCACTCAGGTAGTCGGTAATAGGGGGCGGATTTCCCCCTTGGACCGTCAAGCCGGTGAAATTGAGTAGATCATAAGGCAAGTCAAGACTGTTCGTGTTGAAGATGCGGAACCGCTCGATGCTGAACGTTTCATCGGTGTTTCGTTGCAGATAGGCCAAATCGTCCAGTGCCTGAATGAGCAGGTTCATTTCGGCGAGGTAGCAGGAAAACGGGTTAATTTCCATGCCATGAAAATTTTCCGTCAAGCCGTTAATGAAAGACCGCGCGAGTTCACTTCGCAGTTCGGGGCGACCGGTCAAACTTTCCTCGTTTAGCGGCAATCCCTCGCGACGACAAAGCGCAGTAACGAGTTGGTCGCGGTAGCGCCGGGCCGCGTGAACCAGAAAACTGCCGCTCCCGCACGCCGGGTCCAAAATGCGCTGTCCAAAAATGTCGGGCGTGTTGTAGCCGAGAAGGTCGAGCATATACTCCACCACCTCCGGGCGCGTGAGGAAGTGGCCTTTGCGGTTGCGGGCGTTGCGGTCAATATACTCCTCGTAGGTGAAGCCGATGATGTCGCTGGCGACGCTTTGGAAATTGTAGCGGGAAAGAAACTCCAGCGTTTCCACGAGCAGGTAATCGTCAGGGATAAACCAGTCGAAGACGGGTTGCTGAAAAAAGTGTAGATAAAACGAACCGGCTTTGCGCGTAAGCAAGCCACAGTAACTTTCGTTTAAGATGCTGATGCCGTCCAACTCCCCGAAGTGTTGGTTCAGATACCCCACCCACCCGGCAAAGCCGCCGTCGCTCGCGATGCGAGTAGCGAGAACTTTCTTGTCTTCAAGAACGCGAACGAGTAAGAGGCGCACGAAAAAAACGTATGCGACTTGCTCGGCAAATGTTTCAGGTTTGGCGTCTTTCTCGTCGCGCTGATTGCTCACCCAGGTACGGTACGCCTCGGCGACGCGAAGTGTGTTCCGGCGCGTGAAGCGTATGGCGCGCAGGGCGGCATTGGTGCGCTCGGTGCGTTCGAGCCACCGGTCGAAGTGAACGCGCAGGGTCGCCGGTAGTGTCGTAAGGCCACGCGCCGTTGCGGTCACCGCTTCGATCCCTTGCAGGGCAGCGCGGTCCGTTTCACCGGGTAGGAGTTTGTCGAGGGCGTTTTTCACCGCCCCGCCGTTGTGTCCGACTCCTGCGACGAAGTCAGTTTGCGCCGCTCCCCATTCAGCCCGGAGGTTCGTTTCCTCGGCATCGGCGACAGCGTCGCGGCTTATTGCATCACGAATTTGCGCCAAGGCGGCGAGGCGTAGATGGTCCAAAGATTGGCGGCTGTCAGAGATAAACTGCCGCAAAGCGTTCGGTTCGGATAATGTTCGAGCGCTCTCTAGAAAGTCGGCTTCCGACCGCGCGATACGTTCAACAAGTTCGGCGAACTGGGTGTATCGCTCCTTGCCGAAGAGCAAGCGCAGAAGGTCAAGGTTTTGCGCTTGCGCTTCTTGTTCGTCCGGGAGCGCAGGTTGCGCGCCGTACAATTTTTCCACGTCGACATCGGTGATTATCTCATAACCCGCGCCGTCCCCTGCGGAAAATCGGACGGCAAGAATGCGGCGCATATTACACCAAACGGCGTAACCGCCGGTTCCGGTGGCGTAGCGACGCATCTGTTGCAGATGCTTGTCTTCTAAAGACAGCGTACTGTTTTTGTTTTCCCAGATAAACGCCACGCCGACCAGAGCGCGAACCACGTAATCGGGTTTGTCGGATTTATGCCCTTCAACAGGCTGGTTGTAGGTCCAGTCGCCCGCGCCAAATCCAAGCCACTCCAGAACGTAGCGAGAAAACTGCTGATCTACCGCGTTCGCCTCGTCGCCAGTGCGACTTGCTTCTGGGATCTCGGAAAGGTACTGCGCGTAGTTTACGTTGCGATTGTTGGCGGAAAGGGCGACCCGTTGAATGACCTGCTCTTGAAATTGCTGAAAACTGGACATATCTTATTATTAGTTTCAAAGTGCGATTATGCCTGCCATCGTAATCTTTGCGTACTTAATCCTAAAGCGCGAACAGCAAAAAAGTTGCGTGCGACGCGAACCAATTTCAAGTCGAACCAGTGGGCGATACAGGCTTAAAAGAGTGGTTTCCGAGCCTCTTGCGCCCTGCGTTTCCTTGACAAAGGGGAGTTTAACCGCCTACACTAAGCGCACAACGCCCTCGCGCGGACCGGCTTTGTCGCGTCTGCGCTATAGGGAGCGTTGGAATATTGAAGTCGAGCCGCCAACGCAATGTCGCGTGGTCGCGACGCGCACGAACTAAACAGGAGCCGACCTTTTTCAATGATCGTCACCACCAAATCGCTTTTCGCCCACGCTTACGGAAAGTACGCCGTTGGCGCGTACAATATCAACAATCTGGAACAAATCATGGGCTTGTTCCGGGGGGCTATTGATAGCAAAGCCCCGTTTATTATCCAGATTTCAAAGGGCGCGCGCTCGTACACGGACAAGCGAATGCTGGAAGCCAATATCCGGGCGGCAAGCGAGGTTTTCCCGGACGCCATCTTCGCGGTTCACCTGGATCACGGGGACGAGCAAACCTGCTATGAGTGCATCGAATCGGGCTTTTACTCGTCCGTGATGATTGATGCGTCCCATGACCCGTTCGACGAAAATGTCGCGGCGACCAAGCGCGTGGTGGATGCCGCCCATGCGCGTGGCGTGTCGGTCGAGGCGGAACTCGGAATGCTCGGCGGCGTGGAAGAAGACATCGCCGTGGACGAGAAAAACGCGCTTCTCACCGACCCGGAAGAGGCCAAAGAGTTTGTCGCGCAAACCGGCTGTGACAGCCTCGCCTGCGCGATTGGCACCTCACACGGCGCGTACAAGTTTTCGGGCGGGCAGGGTATCCACTTCGAGCGCGTCAAGGCGATCCAAACGCAGTTGCCGGGCTTCCCGCTCGTGATGCACGGTTCGTCGTCGGTTCCGCAGGACGAAGTCGCGCGTATCAACGCGGCAGGCGGCAAGCTCAAAGAAGGGGCGAAAGGCGTGGACGCCGAGCAGTACCTGCCCGCCGCCAAACTCGGCGTGTGCAAGGTCAACATTGACACCGATGGACGCCTGGTTTGGACCCGCGTCCACCGCGAGTTTTTCCGTGACAAGCCCGAAGACTTCGACCTGCGCGCGCCGGGCAAAATCTTCATGGCGGAATACGCCAAGTTCATCGCGTCCCGCAACGAGTACTTAGGCTCGGCGGGCCAACTGGACGCCGTACGCGAATTCGTCAAGCAAACCGCGTAAGAAGAAAGAAGATTTTCACCGCAAAGGCGCAAAGAACTCAAAGTCCAGAAATAAGATAAAACAAGAATTGATTTTTGTTTCTTCTCTTCGTCTTTTTTGAACTTTGAGTTCTTTGCGCCTTTGCGGTGAAAATTCCCTTCCCCATGACGGATAAGGAAAAGCGAGCGGCGAAAATGGCGGCGGCGAATGCGGCGGCGGCGCTGGTGGAGGATGGGATGACGGTCGGGCTGGGAACCGGCTCGACCGCGTCGCTGTTTGTCGCCCTTTTAGGCGCGCGGGTGCGGAACGAGGGCTTGCGGATTGTGGGCGTGGCGACATCGCGCGCGGCGGAAACGCAGGCGCGCGATCTGGGTATTCCGGTCGCGCCGCTGACCCGCGCGACGCGTCCCGATTTGACCATTGACGGCGCGGACGAGGCGGATGGCGCGCTGAACCTGATCAAGGGGGGCGGCGGCGCGCTGGTTCAGGAAAAACTGGTCGCGGTCGCGTCGCGCGAGATGGTGGTGGTCGCGGACGAGGCCAAGCGTGTGGAAACTTTGGGCGCGTTCCCGCTTCCGCTCGCCGTGGTGCCGTTCGGCTGGGAAACCACGCTTTCCCGGCTTGCCGACGCGTTTCCGGTTCCGATGCAGTTGCGCCGAAACAGCAATAACGAGCCGGTTGTCACCGACGACGGCTTGTTTTTGGTGGACGCGCATTTCGGGGCGATACCCGACCCCGCCGATTTGGAAGCGCGCTTAAAGGCGATTATCGGCGTCGCTGAGTGCGGCTTGTTTGTTCAAATCGCGCGTCGCCTCGTGGTCGGATACCAGGACGGACGCGCCGAGATAATCACGCGGCCCGCCTCCTCCTGACCGTGACGCGCGCCGTTGACAGGATGGTCACGTAGCGGCTATAATTGCGCGCGTTGCAATCTCGGTGTGGGTCGCGCAACGCGACCCGCGAGGCGGTTTTCGTTACATCCCAACGCTTATCTACGGACGCTCGGATCTTGTCCGGTAAAACGTTTTATCGCGTTGAACGATTTTTTATCTTGGAAGGAAGTTACTGACTATGCCACGAGCGCTTGTCACCGGCGGGGCCGGATTTTTGGGATCGCATCTGTGCGACAAACTGATCGCCGAGGGCTACGAGGTTATCGTTTTCGATAACCTGCTCACCGGTTCGGCGGACAATATCGCCCATCTCTTGGGCAATCCGAAGTTCCGCTTCGAGAACTACGACGTGACCAATTACTTGCACGTCGACGGCCCGCTCGATGTGATTTATCATATGGCGTCGCCCGCCTCGCCCGTGGATTTCCCGACCAAACCAATCCAGATTTTGAAGGTCAACGGCATCGGCACGTACCGCGCGCTCGGTCTCGCCCGCGCCAAAGGCGCGCGGTTCTTGGTCGCGTCCACATCCGAGGTGTATGGCGATCCCCTTGTCCATCCGCAGCCCGAGGAATACTGGGGCAACGTCAACCCCATCGGGACGCGCGGCGTGTACGATGAGGCCAAGCGTTACGCCGAGGCGATGACGATGGCGTACCGCCGGTTTCATAATGTGGACACGAAAATCGTCCGTATTTTCAACACGTACGGGCCGCGTATGCGCCTGAGCGACGGGCGCGTGGTGCCGAACTTTGTCGGGCAAGCGCTAAGAGGCGACCCGATTACGGTGTATGGGACCGGAACGCAAACGCGCTCGTTCTGCTATTGCACTGATTTGATTGACGGCATTTTCAAACTCTCGATGAGCGAGGAGAGCGGGCCGATCAACGTCGGCAACCCGACCGAGCGTACGATGACCGAGTTCGCCGAGGAAATTAAGCGTCTGACAAATTCGGCATCGCCGATAGTGTACGAGCCGCTTCCGACCGCCGATGACCCCAAGCAGCGCCGCCCCGACATCACCAAAGCCAAACAACGATTGGGCTGGGAGCCGAAGGTGACGCTCGAAGACGGCTTGCGCGAAACCATCGCCTACTTCCAGGGCAAACTCGACACCGCCGCCGCGCCGGTGAAGTAGCGCGCCTCACCTGCCAATGGTCAGTCGAATAAAGCTTGCGCGCCATCAGGCCAAGACCTAATCGGGTTCCGTTCTTTACAAAACGGAACCCAACAGGTTTGACAAATTAATGAACAAGACTTTGTTTCTCACCATCTTGTCGTTTGGCTTATTGATACTCCCATCACGTATTTGCCATGCCGACTCGTTTGGTTACAATAGCCGCGTTACTATCATTGGGGAAAACAGCCGGTTCTCCGCCGTTCATTTTCACGATTGGTCCAGCAGAACGAATGAGCAAAGGTGGGCTATCTCCTTCAATCTCAAGCATCATGAGCAAATCTTTTCACCCTCAAAGAATGGCTTTGCTTACCTCAAATTATTTGATAAAGTCACTGGCGCTCTTGTGTTTCGCGCGCCAACCCCCGCTCTGACCTATTTATGGATTTCGCCGGACTCTAAATATGTGGTAGGGCTGTCCAACATCAAGCTTCTCAATCCTTACCAAATTGTTGTTTTTACCGTGGGCGGCAAACTTTTGTATAAAGAACATATCTCCGATAGCATGGTCGCTATGACGCAACCGGAGTTAGATGAGTTCTCCCATCTATTTCCACGTGCAAAATCTTTTCTGTCGTCACGAATTCAAACTATACGGGATAAAAACTACATAGACGTATTTGATGTAGGTGGCTCCAACATCATCGGTGACCGCGCTTTCCATCGTTTATTGGAGTTTAGGCAACCAAACCCTTACTCGAAGAATTTTGCTGAATCAGTGACAAATCACATCTATTGGTTCAATGAAAACCCGCAGATAGAGATTAGGGAAGAAAAGGGATACCTAAATTTACAACTTACGGATCCTGCGGGCAAGCCCTTTGACGTCGTTATCCACAACGCGACGTGAAGAGTGAAATAAACGGTTTTGTGCGAACCAAATGTCCACGGGGAGCATTGGTATGACAGGAAGCGGGCGAACGCTGTACAATACATGTAGGCGACAACAACGCCGCGCTTGCTTCGGGGCAAGCGCGGTGTTGTATTGCGCCGAATTTTGCGCCGAATCGGGAAACCGTTTCGGCAAACCTAACTGGGAACAAGCAACATAACACTATGGCTTCCATGCGACAAATTCGCTCGCGTATCCGCGTCGCGAAAAACATTCAGCAGATAACAAAGGCGA
>CAXUMS010000171.1:0-10801 GCA_964252165.1 uncultured Armatimonadaceae bacterium | reverse complement strand
AAGCCTGGGTTTGGATTGCTATCTCGTACCAGAGCAGGCAAATTTTGGCAATGGTGGTTGGCGACCGAAGCGCAAAAACCTGCTGGAAACTATGGAACAAGATTCCCGACGGCTACAAAAACCTGATGACCTATACCGACTTTTGGCAAGAGCCACTACCGGCTATGGGTTTCTCGTCGTTAAACAAGGCTTCCCACACCCAAGCGAAAAACAAGAGGAAATCATTGGAATGTGCAAAGGCAACCTCCATAGACGCAAAAAGCCTTTCAAGAACAGTTTGGTCTCGCTTCTTAGAAGTCGCTTGCTCCTTCACTTCTTGGACGGACTGATGATAGTAGTAAAGAAAAGTATTACGCAAAATCTCGACGTCCGCATTTTTGAACATACGTACTCGACGGCGGATTGTATCTGACGTCATTCGTTTAACATCATATTCCCGGTTCGGATCAATTTCGCTCAAATACTTGACCACCTCCGGGTCGAGGGCATCTGAATACACTGCCACGAACATCACGTCCAATCAAACGTGATTTACCGTCTTCTTTGTCGGCGTCATTACAGCCTCGCTTTCTGGCATCACGGCAAAGCCTCTCCGTAAGGGGACGGCGCGCGACAATTCACGCGCCGCTTCGTTTTCAAACCCTCTTACGCCGCGCGCTCCTCGATGCCGAGTTCGGTGAGCAGGAACGCGTAGTCCATCGCGAGTTCTTTCAAGGCGTCGTAGCGGCCCGATGCGCCGCCGTGACCCGCCGCCATGTTGGTGTGGAGCAAAAGCGGGTTGATGTCGGTTTTCAGCGTTCGCAGTTTGGCGACATATTTGGCGGGTTCCCAGTACATCACCTGCGAATCGTTGAGCGATGTTTTCACCAGCATCGCGGGGTACGCTTTGGCCTCCAGGTTGGTGTACGGGCAGTACGTCCGCATCACGGCGTACTCGTCTGCGACATTGGGGTTGCCCCATTCGAGGTACTCGCCGACCGTGAGCGGCAGGGTGTCGTCGAGCATGGTGTTGAGAACGTCAACAAACGGCACGTAGGAGAGGACGAGGCGGAACAAATCGGGGCGCAGATTCGCCACCGCGCCCATCAGGAGGCCGCCCGCGCTACCGCCCGAAACCGCGAGGCGGTCCGGCGATGTGTACCGCTCCTTGATAAGATGCTCGGCGCACGCGATGAAGTCCGTAAACGTGTTGTTCTTGTATTGCATCTTGCCCGCGTCGTGCCAGGGCTTCCCCAGTTCGCCACCGCCCCGGATGTGCGCGATGGCGTAGACGAAGCCCCGGTCCAGAAGCGACAGGCGGCCCGGACTGAAGCCTGCGGGAATGGAAATCCCATACGAGCCGTAGCCGTACAAAACGCACGGCGCGGTCCCGTCGCGCGGCGTTCCCCGCTTGTACACGAGCGAAATGGGAACAGCGGTTCCGTCACTTGCGCGGGCGTGGATGAACTCGGACACGTAGAGCGTGCGGTCGTAGCCGCCCAGAACCGGCGTTTCCTTGAGGAGCGTCCGCTCGCGCGTGGTCATGTCGTAATCGTAGACGCTCGCCGGGGTCAGGAGCGACTGGTAGCGGAACCGGAACTTGACCGTGTCGAACTCGCGGTTGGTTTCGCCGGACAGCGCGAACGTTGGCTCGGGGAACGTGATATCGTGGGCGTCGCCCGACTCCAAATCCCGGACATAAAGTTTGGGCAATCCGCCCTCGCGCTCGGACACGACCAGATGGCGCGCGAAGCAATCATGGTCTTCCAGCATCACGCCGTCCCGGTGCGGGATTAGCTCGGTCCATTGGGCCTCGTCCGTCTCCGCGACCGGACAGGTGACCAGTCGGAAGTTGACCGCCCCTTTGTTGGTGCGGACATAAAACTGTCCGCCGCGGTGATCCAAGTAATACTCGTGTTCGGTCTCGCGCGGGCGCACCAGCGTCAAGGAACCGGTCGGGTCGCTTGCGCGCAGATAATGGTACTCGGTGGACGTGGATGATGCTGAACCGACAAAAAGTATCTCCCGGTCGCGGGTTCGGGCGACAAAAACGCGGTACAGGGCGTCCGGCTCCTCGTAGATAATCACATCGTTATCGCTTGTCGCCTCGCCGACCCGGTGCCGGTGAACGCGAAAATCGCGCTTGGTCTGGTCGTCCTCGGTCGTGTAGAAAACGTATTCGCCGCTTTGGGACCAAACCACGCTTCCAACCTTCTCCACCGTATCCGGGAGCAGTTCGCCGGTGTCGAGGTTCTTGATACGAAGCGTGTACTCGCGAAAGCCGGTCGTGTCGGTCGAGTAGGCGAGGAGGCGTGTGTCGTCGCTGACCTGATACGCGCCGACCGATAAGAACGCGAGTTTATCCGCGCCGGCGATAGCGTTCAGGTCTAATGTCACCTGTTCGGGCGCGTCCGGGCTTGCGGTTTTGCGGCAATAGATCGGGTACTGCTTACCTTCTTCCGTCCGCGAGTAGTACAAGTAGCCCGCGTACGGGTACGGGACCGACAAATCGGTTTCCTGAATACGGGCGAGCATCTCGTCGTACAGACGTTTTTGCAACTCCTCGGTTGGCGCGAGATGCGCGGCGGTAAAGGCGTTTTCCGCCTCCAAATACGTCGTCACCTCGGGCGTTCCTTTGTCGCGGAGCCAAAAATAATCGTCGGGGCGGGTTTCGCCGTGGATCGTGGTCGGGTGCGGTTTGCGCGGCGCGACCGGGGCGGTCGTGGTCGTAGCGGTTTCGGTGTTTTCCATACCGTAGCGTACCGACCGCGCCGGGCGCGTGTCAAGGAGCGTAAAAGTGGATGGTCTTGTCCTACCATTATTCCCAGCAGCCAGTAGGGTAAAATTTTAAGGCGAATGTTATGGAGGTAATATAGTGGCGGTTGCGAAAAGAACCTATTCCTTGCCGGAGTAAACAATCCGCGAATTTGAAGCCGCGGTTTCCGCAGGCGAGCGCAGTCAGCGGCTCAATGACGCGTTGCGGGATTGGTTAGAAGCGCGTCGGCGCGAAACGTTGCGGCGTGAGATCATTGCAGGCTGTTTGGAAATGGGCGACTTGTATAAAGAAGTGTCCCGCGAATGCGAACTGTTAGACAACGAGGTTGAGCGGACGCTCACCGGGATTGAAACGCAAGAAGAGGTTGCGGCGGTCAATGAACCGCGTCCGTAATACCGCCGCCGATTTCCCACGGCGCGCTGGTTCCACAGACGCGAAACGAACAGGCGAAGCAGGAAATAACGGCTTGCCGGGCCAGGTCAACCGACTGACCGTGGGTTAAACAGTATCAATATCATGTATCAACCTTTTTCTTCCCAGCGTGCGCCGTTCTATCAGAACTGGAAGTTCATCCTATTCAGCGTTATTTTTTTGTTTCCGGTTGGCGTTGCGTTGCTTTATTTTCACCCGCTCATCCGGCCCAAGATCGACAAGTTCGTTCGCGAGTACGCGCCGAAAGTAGCTGCCTGGCTTGAGCGCGTGTCACCGCAGGTGGCCCAGTTCTTCCGCCGCTTGCCCCGCAAACCGTTTTACATTGCAGGCGGGACATTCGCGGGATTGCTTGCCCTTCTTATTGTCGCAACATTGATGTCGCCCGCACCCAAAGAACCCGTAGCCGCGGTGACAACAACATCTCCCACTGTTCCTACTGTTCCTACTGTTCCCACTGTTCCCACTGTTCCCACTGCGGATCGCGCTACCAACAATGTGGTTGCCAGTAAGTTGGTCCAAATTACACCGCAGGCCACGCCTTCAGCGAAAACGACCAAACCGTTTGCCGCTTCGACTGTTATGACTCCTAAGAAACAAACGGCCAAACCTTCCCATAGACCCAGACCGGTTGTTATTGCCACAAAGGCGCGTGTTACCGCTGTTGCTTCACACACGCCGAAACGCCCACAAGGCAGGAGGCGGCAAAGAGTGTCTTCGTCCGGTTCTTCCGGAGGTAGAGCAACAGGCAATGGGCGTCAGATATTTACGGGGCCACGCGGTGGGCGATACTACATCAACGCGAACGGCAACAAGACGTACATAAAGCGTTGACCAGCAAAAAGACCGACAAGATTTACCCGTTTGAAACGTTAATCGAGGCAGGCGAGGCGGGTTTGCGCTTAACCTCGAAGGTCTTGCTTTTGCAGATGCGCGCGGTGGATAAAACCCGCGTTGTTTCGTTTGTCGGCGCGGTGACGCCCCAAACGCTGGAAAAGGCGGAAGCCGCCTTGCGCGTCGCCACCGGTTTGACGCCCGCATAAACGCTTTGTTGTCGCGGGTTCCGTGCGTAGCTTCGCTATTTGTCTACCAAAGTAGCGGAACCGAGTACGCCGTAAACACATGGTCGCGGCTGACAAGGAGCGCTTGCTCGTAGATTGCCTGCGCGATAAGAAGGCGATCAAACGGGTCTTTGTGATGAAAAGGCAAGCCGTCCAAAGCGTAAACGTGTTCGGCTACTATGGGAAGAAGCCGTAGCCGATTACTTTGCGTTTGCGCCTGAACCGTCTGCTGTAGCGGGGCGTTTCCTATATCCAGTTTGCCTAGTTGCACCTTGATCTGAATTTCCCAAACACTAACGACACTCAAAAGAATCTCGTTGCTTGAATCTTCAAGGGCGTCGTAAACCGTCTGCGGCAAAAGGCGCGGCGTTTGCGTCCACCAGATAAAGGTGTGCGTGTCCAGCAGTAGCCTCACTCTTCTTCGCCCAGCCAGAACGAGTCCGGTAACTCGGCGTCGAAGTCGTCGCTGATATTGACAAACGCACCGGGCGTCAATCCCGCGATCCGTTTGAACGGTTGCGCCGCCTCCGGCGTGTCGTTTGGCGCATTCGTTACCGGCAAGCGTTCCAGCGCGTCGCGCACGATCTGGTCGAGCAGGCGGTCCGGATCGGTTCCGCGTTCGCGGGCGGCAACCTGCAAGCGGGCGGCGGTTTCCTCATTCAAGATAAGCGTCATCGTTTCTCTTTCCGTGCGCGATTACATTGTCTACTACCAATTATACGACAAGCCGGATGGGGGCGGGTCGTTGCCGCAAAGGGCCGGGCGGTATACTAAAGATTGGAGAATATACCCGCCATGACCCCGCTCACGCTCGCCCCTGACCTCGTTCCTGTCGCGCTTCCCGTAGCTCCCGCGCCGGATAACGCCCTCGGTTTGTATGATGATTTGCCCCTGACGTTTCCGCGCCGCAAAACGCGTCCCGTGCGCGTCGGGAACATCGTGATCGGCGGAACCGCGCCCGTTATTGTCCAGTCCATGATCACGACCGAAACGCGCGACGTGATGGGGTGCGTCCGGCAGATCGTCGAGATGGCGCGCAAAGGCGCGGAGCTGGTGCGCGTGACCACGCCGACCCTGATGGAAGCGCGCTGTTTGGGCGAGATAAAGGCCGAACTGACCCGGAGAGGCGTCCATGTCCCGCTGGTCGCCGATGTCCACCATCAGGGCAGCGATATTGCGGTCGCGGTCGCCGAGTTCGTGGACAAGGTGCGCATCAATCCCGGCCTGTTCGTGTTCCGCAAACCGCGCGGGCGGGCCGAAGAGTACAGCGCGCAGGAAATCGCCGACGAGCAAGCCGCCATCGAAGCGTCGCTACTTCCCGTGATCGAGGCGTGCCGGGACCGCGACATCGCCATGCGAATTGGCGTCAACCACGGTTCGCTCGCCGAGCGCATGCTGGTCACGTACGGCGACACGCCGCAGGGCATGGTCGCGTCGGCTATGGAGTACCTGCGTATCTGCGAAAAGCATGGCTACCGCAACTTGATCATCTCGCTCAAAGCGTCGCGTGTGCCGGTGATGGTCGCGGCGAACCGCTTGATGGCGCGGGCGATGGAGGCTGAGGGCATGGACTACCCGCTCCATCTGGGCGTTACCGAGGCGGGCGACGGCCAATACGCGCGCGTCAAATCCACAGCCGGAATCGCGACCCTTTTGGCCGAGGGCCTGGGCGACACGATCCGCGTCAGTTTGGCCGAGGATCCGATCAACGAGTTGCCGGTCTGCTACGAGATCTTGCAGGCGCTTGGGCTAAGGAAAACGCAGGTGGAGTTTATCGCGTGTCCCTCCTGCGGGCGCACCAAGTTCGATCTGCCTACGGTTCTGCGCGAGGTCCGGGCCGCGACCAACCACCTGGTCGGTTTGGACATCGCCGTCATGGGGTGTATCGTGAACGGCCCGGGCGAGATGGCGGACGCGGACTACGGCTATGTGGGCAAGGGCGGCGGCCAGATCACCCTGTACCGCAAGCGCGAGCCGATCAAAACCGTCCCGCAGGAAAACGGCGTCGCCGAACTCGTCGCCCTGATCCAGCACGACGGCAAATGGCGCGAGCCGGGAGCGCCCGTCGAAGCGGATTTGAACGAAGCGCAGGCGCTTGTCGCCCACGAGAAGGCGCATCCCGGCACGCATTGACAACGCAAGAAGGTAGGCTATGCACTTCCTGAATGCCAAACGCTCGCGCCGCTTGCGCGCCCTGCTCCGCTTGCCGGTTGACCTTGCGTCGCGCGCGTTCAACAAAAACAACGCCAAACTTTATCACAAAGGCATTCTACTCGACGATTTTGTTGAAAAAAAGGATCAAGGGCGCGTTGTCTTCTTTTACCGCCTCACCACGGACGCCCTGCGGTTCCTCGAAGCGCACGATGGGTTGCGGTTTCGGCGGGTACAGCGCGAAGCAAACCTGATAAATCTCGTTTTACTGCATCAAAAACGAAACACGACGGGCTTTTATAGTCCCCTGACGCGCGATATAGCGGTGAACTTTATTGGATTCGACGCCGCCGAAGCGGGCGGCGCAGACGGCGCGGATTACGAATGGTATGTCGCCTGTTGCGCCAGCGTTCTCGTTCACGAGGCGACGCACGGCGCGCTCTTCACACGCTACGTGCCGTACGCAAACGCTACCCGCGTTCGTGTGGAGCGACTTTGTTGCCGTGAAGAAGAGCGGTTCGTTGCTCGCCTGCCTTCCACGCGCTACGATTACGCCGCTGACTTTAGCTCTCCGTTTGACCCGTCGCGCTGGGACGAGTTGTGGAACCAAACCGTTTGGGAGCGGCTTGCGTTCACTGTGGCGGTATTGCGCGATATAGGAGGCGGGCGCAAGCCGCTGTCGCAAGGGAGCCTCAGCGCCGCTTTGAGCGTGTTTCGCACCGACGAAACCCGACAGACCGAGGGTGGAGCCGCAACAACCAATTTCCGCGTTGACCGTGCGCCGCCGCCGTTATTTTCGCGTCTATCAGGCGGGGCGTTGGGGCCGAACGTCGCGCCCCGACGCGGCGCTGACGCGCCCTTTCCATCGTTCTTTCTGCAAGCGGACGCGCCTTTAAGCAAGGATGCGCCGCCGCATCCGCTCGCCTTTTCCTTCGCCGATACCCTCGCGGCGACAAACCGGGCCGCGCTTCAAAAATCAGGCTTTGAATTCGGAGGAAACCGTAGCGCCGTAGCTGCGCCTGCGGAAACTGGCGATGAAGCGGGCGACCTTCCAAAAACGGCGAAGGGGGCGGGCTTGGGGTAAAACAATCCCATGCGTGTAATAGTGACGGGCGGGGCGGGCTTTATCGGGTCCGCGATGGTGTGGAAGTTAAACCGCGAGGGCGTTGACGACATTTTAATCGTGGACGCGCTCGGGACCGATACCAAGTGGAAAAACCTCGTTCCGCTCCGGTTTGACGATGTGGTTTCGCCAGACGCCCTTATGACCAACATCGGCGCATTTCAACCGGACTCTATCATCCATATGGGCGCGTGTTCGGCGACGACCGAGCGGGACGCGGACTACCTGCTGGGAAACAACTACCGCTACACCCGGACCCTCGCCGAGTGGTGCGCGGGGCGGGGCGTTCGGTTCGTGTACGCGTCGTCGGCGGCGACGTACGGCGATGGCGAGCAAGGCTTCGACGACGACACGACCCAAATTCACACGTTCGCGCCGCTCAATATGTACGGCTACTCCAAGCAGTTGTTCGACCTTTATGCGCGCCGGGTCGGGCTGTTAAACCAGATTGTCGGGCTGAAATTTTTCAATGTGTTCGGCCCGAACGAGTATCACAAAGGCGGCATGACGAGTGTCGTCTACAACGCGTTTCATCAGGTGCGGGCGGGCGAGCCGATCAAACTGTTCAAATCGTACCGGCCCGACTACGACGACGGCGGGCAAGTCCGCGACTTCATCTATGTTAAGGACATCGCATCCGTGATGTACCGCTTGCTCACGGATGCACGGAACGTCAACGGCTTGTTCAATCTGGGAACCGGCGAGGCGCGTTCGTGGAACCATCTCGCCCATGCGGTTTTCGCCGCGCTGGATCGGGAGCCGCGCATCGAGTATATCGAAATGCCGGACGCGCTTAAGGGCCAGTACCAGTACCGCACCGACGCCGTGATGGATCGTCTCACTGACGCGCTCGCCCAAACCGGCGGCGCGCCGCTTTCGTTCCTGCCGCTCGAAGACTCGGTGCGCGATTACGTGCAGGGGTATCTTGCGCCCGGCGTTCGTCCTCTACACCCGGATAAGGGGTAAAAGGTGTTGCT
This sequence comes from uncultured Armatimonadaceae bacterium, assembly GCA_964252165.1. GTDB lineage: Bacteria > Armatimonadota > Armatimonadia > Armatimonadales > Armatimonadaceae > CAXUMS01. Next base: position 2,305 of record CAXUMS010000171.1, on the reverse strand, counting down.
TGAACGGCCCCCTAACCCCCATCATTGGGGGTTAGGGGGCCTCTCCTATCTTCATAAAGCCAGCAACGCCCAAGCATCCCAAAGCGAAAAACCATGAGCGAAAAACCATGAGCGAAAACCAACCGCCGCAACGCCGTTTTACCTTAATCGTCCTCGACGGATGCGGGTCGGGCGCGCTCCCCGATGCGCCCGAGTTCGGGCCGGACGATGCAAACTCCAACACGCTCGCGCACACGGCCCGCGCGGTCGGCGGTCTCCGGATGCCCCACCTGGCGCGCGTCGGCTGGGGAAATGTGACGGCGATGGAGGGCGTTCCCGCCTTTCCTGATGCGCGCGGCGCATGGGGGCGGCTTGCCGAAGTGTCGCGCGGCAAGGACACGGTCACCGGACACTGGGAGATGGTGGGCGTACATACCCGTGTTCCGTTTCCGACGTACCCCGACGGTTTCCCGCCCGACGTTTTGCAGGCGTTCGCCCAAATCGCGAGGGCGGAGGCGATTGGCAATGTGGCGGCGTCCGGGACCGAGATTTTGACGCGTTTGGGCGAGGAACATGTGCGGACCGGGCGGCCCATCGTGTATACCAGTGCGGATTCCGTGTTTCAGGTCGCCGCGCACGAAGACCCGGCGGTATTTGGTTTGGAGCGGTTACTCGATGTGTGCGAGCGGTCGCGTCAAATGCTATCCGGCCCGCATGCGGTCGGGCGCGTGATCGCGCGTCCGTTCACGGGACAAACCGCAAGGGACTTCAAGCGGACCGAGAACCGGCGCGATTACCCGCTTCCGCCCCCGCACGACACCATTCTGGATCTACTGGAGAAGGCCGGTCGGCGCGTCCACGGTATAGGTAAAATCTCCGAGATTTTCGGTGGTCGCGGGATCACGTCGCGCGAGCAAACCACGAACAACCGGGACCACATGGACGCCCTCACACGCGCCATTACGGGCGAAACGGGCGACAACGCGGACTTTATCTTCGCCAACCTCGAAGACTTCGATATGCTCTACGGGCATCGCAACGACCCGCACGGCTTCGCGCGCCTTTTGAACGAGTTCGACGAATGGGCGGGGCGTGAACTTTTGCCGCGCTTGCGGCCCGGCGATCTGGTCGGAATCACCGCCGACCACGGCAACGACCCCACCACGCCGTCCACCGACCACGCGCGCGAGTACGCCCCGCTCCTGGTTTTTGGCCCCGCTGTCAATGCGCCTGCGCCGCTCGGCGACCGCGCGACCTTCGGCGACTGGGGCGCGACGGTTTTGGACTGGCTCGGCGTTTCCACGCCCACCGCGCTCGGCATGTCACTTCTCCCGCACTTGATGCAAGAAACTGCGTAGATGACTTCAAACGAGGAACGGCGTGACGAATTTCGCACCCAAATGGCGACATTGGCGCAAACGCCTTCGGATTTGACCGAGCGTCAGCGAGACGCGCTGGGCGGCCTGTTGCACATAGCGTTCAAGGAGATACGGCTATTGTCGTGGGACGGTAAATCCGAGCAAGCCGCTGATCTTGCCGATGCGGTTTGTCAGATTCCGCTCCGTATGGGGCGGGGCCGTTTCGCCTGGGACGCCTATATCCAGAACTTGACCGGCTACCAGGAACGGTACCCTGGAGAGACTATTCTTGATTACGTCGCGCATTTGAAGCGAATACGTGAACCAAACGTTGAAGAGCGATAGTTGCGCATCGGCGTTGGCAGATACGACAAGTAGTCCGTTTTCGCTTCGCTATAAACGCAGGTTGCGACGAACCGTCACGTAACGAGGATTGAGCGGCGTTAAACAAAGTGAAAAAGCATGCTTGCGCTTGCAGAACGTGTGCGCCAAGAAGAAAGGTTTCATGATGAACCAGAGAAACAAACGAATCGGAGCAACGTGCGTTGCGGCGACGGTTGCGGCATTAATGAGCGGTGTGATTCCAGCCAGCGCAGCCTCGGCGGCGGGCGCAACGGCGCGGGTTGCGAAGCGAACGCCCGCTCCCGCGCAAACTGCGCCGCTCTCCGGCGATGCGGCGGCGTCCGCGCAAAGCGTGATGGTGGTGCAGGGGAGCGGCGAGGTGTCGGTGACGCCGGACATCGCCCGCGTCTCGGTCGGCGTGTACACGCAAAACGCCGATGCGGGCAAATCAGCGCAGGAAAACGCGACCAAAACCGATGCCGTGATACGCGCGCTCAAAGCCGCTGGAGTTGCGGAAAAGGACATCCGCACATCCGGTTACAATATCGTTCGGCGCGAAGAACGTCCGCTTGCCGGAGGCGGCGGGGGCGGCGGCGGGGGCGGCGGTTTCGGGGGCGGAACCGTCA
>CAXUMS010000170.1:0-10876 GCA_964252165.1 uncultured Armatimonadaceae bacterium | reverse complement strand
CGCGCCAAAGCCATCGGATTGTGGCATGGCGTGGGAAATATCGCCGTTATCGCGTTGTTTGCGATTGAATGGCTTCTTCGGAAAGGGCAACCCGGCGCGAACGGCCTTCCGTACTCGTTCAACCCGGGCGGAATTGCTCTCGTGTTGTCGGTTATCGCGCTTGGCTTGTTCGGCGTCACCGCATGGCTGGGCGGCGAGTTTGTGGATCGTTTGGGCGTGGGCGTGGATCGGGGCGCGAATCTGAATGCGCCATCGTCCTTGTCGGGACGCCCCGCGTCCGATACGCCCGAACCGGTCATCGCCCCGCCGCCCGCCGGTTAAGCCGGTTACTTAGAAAGAGCGTTCCTTATGCCTTCCGGCGCACAGTTAAAGCCTTTGGGCGAGCAGGTCGTGGTTATCACCGGCGCATCGTCGGGCATCGGTCGCGAAACCGCTTTGCTCGTGGCGAGCCGAGGCGCGGGCGTGGTTCTCGCCGCGCGCAATGAAGAAGCCCTGCATGAGGTCGCGCGCGAAGCGCGGGCGCGGGGCGGACGCGCGCTGGTGGTCGTGACCGATGTTTCGGATCGCGCGCAGGTCGAGCGTTTGGCGCAGGAGGCCGTGCGCGAGTTCGGGCGCATTGACACGTGGGTGAACGACGCATCGGTTTCCGCCTACGCTCTGATCGAGCATCAGGATATTGCGGAGATCGAGCGAATCACGCAGGTCAACTACTTCGGCGTCGTTTACGGCGTCAAGGCCGCCTTGTCCGTAATGAAGTATCAGGAGGGCGGCGGCACAATTATCAATATCGGCTCCGTTTTATCCGAGCGTTCCATTCCGCTACAAGGCGCGTACTGCGCATCGAAGCACGCGGTCAAAGGCTTTACCGAGGCTTTGCGAATGGAGTTGCGGCGCGAACAGGTTCCGGTGAACGTGACGCTGATTATGCCCGCCGTGATTAACACGCCGTTTTACCGGTCGGCCCCGTCGCATATGGGCGTTCGTCCCCGGCCCATTCCGCCTGTTTACGATGCAAGCGTGGTCGCCGAGGCGATCGCGTTTGCGTGCGAGAACCCGCGCCGTCATCTCTACGCCGGTTCGTTCGGCAAGGGCTTGTCCGTTATCGAGCATCTTTCGCCGCCGTTTGCGGACTGGTTTATGACGGTCGGCGGGTCGTTTTTTGCAGGGCAACTCGAGAAAAACGAGCCGGACGACGGACGCTCAAACCTATACGCGCCCCTTTCCGGCAAAGGGGCGGTGTCGGGCGGTTATACGCCGTCGTTCTCCGACCCGTACACGCGTTATCTCGAACTGCATCCCAATCGCCGCCGCGCGGTCGCCGCGCTCGCTATCGGCGCGCTCGCTTTGCTTGTCGCTCGCAAGCGTGGCGGGGTGCGTAACGATTAAAGCGGGCAGGCGGCGGGTAAGTAAAACTCGCAACCGGCAGGCGGCGTACCAGAAAAAATCGAACAACGACCGTACACCGGTTTTTAGAAACGGAATCAAAACTTATGGCAGAGCATAGCGCATCAGTCGTGGTCAACGCGCCTTCGGAGCAGGTTTTCGCGCTTTGGTCGCACTTTAACGATTTCCCAAAGTTCATGAGCCACATCAAAGAGGTGACGTACTACGATAGCGAGCGAAGTCATTGGATCGCGGACGCCATCGGAACGCATGAGTGGGATGCCGTGAACGAAAACTGGATTGACGGCAAGCAGATCGGCTGGCGCTCCACCGAGGGCGTGGACAATAGCGGCGTGGTCCGGTTCGAGGCATTGGGCGCAAACGAAACGCGCGTTCATGTCACCATCCATTACAATCCCCCGGCGGGCTTTCTGGGCGACATCGCTGAAGTGCTGGGCGCGGGGAAATTGTTTGAGAAAACGCTTCAGGAAGACCTGAACAATTTCGCCAAATTGGTCAATGAGGCCCCGCCCGGAGCGGTTGATCCGCACTCGTCGGCGTACCTGTTCCACGATAAAAGCGCGGCGGCGCAAGGTGAAACGACTTTGGCGCAGGACGCCACAATGGATAGCAAAGATCAGGCCGCAATCACGGACAACGTTACCACCTCGCTTCCGAACTCCAAGTAGTTCAGCGGCGCTGGTTTATTTTGTTCTTTACGGCTCCGCTTTTCTTATGGGAAAGCGGGGCCGTTATTCCGTTCCAACTCAACGCGGTATGGGTTGGACGAGGCGCTAAGCCCGCTCGCTACCGGGCTAAGAAGCCATAATCACGCTGAAGCGAGAAGTGGAGTAAGAAAACCGTTTGGCGTTTGTCATGCGCCGTGAACTATGCCCGTCGTGAAGCGGTCCTGCGACACGAGCCGTCTGTTTTTTCCCGCTTCAGCGGGATCATGGCTTCTTAGCCCGGTAGCGAGCGGGCTTAGCGCCTCGTTATTCTCACTTATCGTACTCACATGGAAGATATAACGGTTCACTCGTGGAACGACCTGAACGACCAACTTTACGCGGGGGCATGGCAGGAGCCGATCGCGCGGTTTCGGTCGTCGTTCGTGTTTCGCGGCGTCAGTGACGCCAATCACAATCTGGAAACCAGCCTGCGGCGTTTGGGCGGGCCGGAATCGGCGCACGAGTTGGAAAGTCCCGTGTTGCGCGCCTTCCGGCGCTACGCGCACCGCTACGGGCCAGGGGATAGCGGAAACGCCTGGAACTGGCTCGCGCTCGCCCAGCACCACGGTTTACCGACGCGCCTTCTGGACTGGACGTACTCGCCGTTTGTCGCGCTTCATTTCGCGACCTGCGAGTTGTGGCGGCACGACCGCGACGCCGCCGTGTGGTGTGTGGACTTCAACCGCACCAATGAGTTCCTTCCGTCGGTTTTGAAAGACATTTTGGAGCAGGAGGGCGCGGGCGTTTTCACCGCCGAGATGCTTGCCCGCGCCGCTGATAATCTCGCCGCCTTCGACGCCCTCGCGCCCGAACCGTTCGCCCTGTTTTTCGAGCCGCCATCGCTTGATGACCGTATTGTCAACCAGTTCGCGCTGTTCTCGTGCTTGTCCGATGCCGCCGCCTCGCTCACCGACTGGTTACGCGGGCAGGACGAGGGCGTGTGCAAGCGTCTTATTATTCCGGCGAGTTTGAAGTCGGAAATCCGCGATAAGTTAGATCAAGCCAACATCACCGAGCGCGTTTTGTTTCCCGGGCTGGACGGCTTGTCGCAGTGGCTCGCCCGTTACTACACGCCGCGAAAGTCTGGAGCCGCCGAAACGAACGAACCGTTGGAGCCGCCGCCTTAAGTTGATCGGGTCACGCAGTTGACATGAACGTTCGCGCATCGGTATACTGCAAGCAACAAATGCGAACCGAGATTGTTCAAATCTGGCAATGGCGAAACTGGCAGGGGAAGTCTACCCGTTGTCGTCGTTGTTCCGTCGCTTGATTTTGTCGCGCTTTCCGTGCGTAAAATAAAGAACAAAGGGCAACCCCGACGATGGGGTTGTCCTTTTTTCGCTTTTGGGTTAGAAAGCCCCCTAACCTCCAATAATGGGGGGACAAGAAGGACATAGCGGCGACACCTAAACGTACGGAACAATGCATCAACCTTCAGTGAATGGCATTATTCTTGTCTCCCCCTTACTGGGAGTTAGGGGGCTTCTTATAACTATCTTGCCATTAACTATCTTGCTATCTCGCTTCCCTGAAAGGTCTGCGCCGTGACCGCTTCCACTACGCCCGCTGATTTCGATGAAACCCATTTGCTTGAGGAAAGCGGCGTCGCCGCTTTGCCGCCGCTCTTTGAGTACGCGCCGACCCGCGACGAGTTCCGACGGCTGGCGCGGCAGGGCAATCTGATCCCGGTCAGCCGTGATATTCTCGCCGATATGGAAACGCCGGTTTCCGCGTTTCAGCGGATACGGCATCGGCCCAATGCGTTCCTGTTGGAATCGGTCGAGGGCGGGGAGCGGATCGCGCGCTACTCGTTTCTCGGCGCGGACCCGTATTTGACATTCCGCTCGAAAGGCCGCGAAGCGTTCATCACGGAGAACGGCGAAACCCGAACCGTGGCTTTGGAGGCGGGCCGCGACCCGCTCCATGTTCTGGAGGAGTTGCTCGCGGATGTGCGCTATGTCGAGCTTCCCGGTCTGCCCCGGTTCGTGGGCGGCGCGGTCGGCTATATCGGCTACGACTGGGTGCGGTTTCTGGAGCCGGTCGGCGAACGGGCGACCGACGATCTGAACGTGGACGATGTCCGCCTTTTGCTCACCGACACGCTGTGCATTTTTGACCATGTGCGGCACCGAATACGGGTTCTGGCGAACGCCCGTGTCGCGCCGGATACCGACCCGGACGCCGCCTATGACGAGGCGGTCGCAAAGGTCGAGGCGCTGATTGCAACGCTTCAAGCCCCGCGCGCCGCCGACCCGCCGAAAGCGGGTGAGGGAGCCGCGCGCCCGGATGAGCGGTTTGTCTCGAACCTGACGAAAACCGAGTACAAAAAAATGATACTCGCGGGCAAGGAGTATATCGGCGCGGGTGACATCATCCAAACCGTCTTGTCCCAGCGGTTTTCGCGTCCGCTTCACGCCGACCCGTTCGACGTGTACCGCGCGCTACGGTCGCTGAACCCGTCGCCGTATATGTTTTATCTGGCCTTCGACAATGGCGTCACGCTCACCGGGGCGTCGCCGGAGATTCTTGTCACCGAGGAAAAAGGCAAAGTTACGGTCCGGCCTATCGCCGGGACGCGTCGCCGGGGCGCGACCGACGAGGAGGACCGCGCGCTTGAGGTCGAACTGTTGGCCGACGAGAAAGAGCGCGCCGAGCATATTATGCTGGTGGATTTGGGCCGCAACGACATCGGGCGCGTGTGCGACTACGGCACGGTCAAGGTGGACGAGTTGATGGGGGTGGAGCGGTACAGCCATGTGATGCACATCGTCAGCAATGTCACCGGGCGATTGTCCCCTGGTAAAACCGCCTTCGACCTGCTTCGCGCGACGTTCCCGGCGGGAACGCTGTCCGGCGCGCCCAAAGTGCGCGCGATGCAGATTATCGAGGAGTTGGAGCCGACGCGCCGGGGAACGTATGGCGGCGCAATCGGGTATTTTTCGTTCAACGGCAACGTGGACGCGTGTATCACCATTCGCACTTTGCTCGTCAAGGACGGCGTCGCGTATGTGCAAGCGGGCGGCGGGATTGTCGCCGATTCCGACCCCGAGGCGGAGTACGACGAAACAACGGCGAAGTCGGGGGCGGTCCGGCGCGCGGTGGAGATGGCGGAGCGCGGGTTGTCGTAGCGGCGGGCGGCGCGCTATCGTCCAAAAGAAAATCTACTAAATGCCAAGTAAAACGCTATCGCCGGAAAACGAAACCCTTCTGCGCGCGGAAATCGCACGGTTGGGTTTAACCGCCGCCGAGGAGTTGATCGTCGGACACGCGACCGAATGTATCGGCTTAAAGATTGGAAGCGCGGCGGGGGATGATTTGCCGCTCGGCGCGTCGCGGTACGGCGGCGAACCGGACTTGCCGCCCGGCGTCGCGTGGCCCCGGAACGAGGCGGGGCAATACCTGGACTTTTTGATGCAGGTCCATCTCGCCGAAGCGACCCCGCCGCCCGTGAACAACCCGCTTCCCGCGACCGGGCATCTGTACTGCTTTTCCGGCAATGATAAGTACGGCAGTTTCGACGAGTTGCTGGTCCTGTACCATGATGTTCCGCCGGACGCGCTTGTTCGCGCCCCGCAACCGTCCGACGACGAACGCATACCGGAAAACGGCGACCCGCTTTTTTGTCACCATCTCATCGTCAAAACCGTGATTGACTTGCCCGAATGGTCGAGCGACGGCGAGCAAGCCATTGTGGAAGCGTTGGAGGAAGCGGCGGAGGACGGCGCGGATGTTTACGAAACCTATCACACAATGCAACGGGGTTTTCAAGCCGAGCCGGGACAGGAGCGGGCGGGGAAAATCGGCGGGCAACCGTTTTGGATCGGGTACGTGCCGGACGAACCTGGCTTAACCGCCTCAGTTCCCGGAGACGCGGATGACTGGGTGTTGCTCTGGTGGATAAACTCGGCGTATGCGGTGGGCGCGAACTTCGGCGATGCGGGCTATATGCTAACGTACGTAAAGCGCGCCGCGCTCGCCCGCCGCGATTTCAGCGAACTGACGACCGAAATGGAATCGTCGTAGGTAGGCGTAGCGAAAACGCCACGGTATAAACCTTATGATTTTGATGATTGACAACTACGACTCGTTTACGTACAACCTGGTGCAGTATCTGGGCGAGATGGGGCAGGACCTGGTTGTCCGGCGCAACGATAAGATCACGCTGGACGAGATTGCCGAGATGGCCCCGGATAAGATTGTGGTCTCGCCCGGCCCGTGTTCGCCTACCGAGGCGGGCGTGTCGGTGGAAACCATTCAGCGGTTCGCGGGGCAAATTCCGATACTTGGCGTGTGCCTGGGTCACCAGAGCATCGGGCATGCGTTCGGCGGGAAGATCGTGCGCGCGGGCCGTTTGATGCACGGCAAAACCAGCCCGGTCTTGCACGACAACCGGGGCGTATTCGAGGGGATGCCGGACGGTTTCAAAGCGACGCGCTACCATTCGCTTCTTATCGAGCGCGATAGTTTGCCGGATTGTTTGGAGGTATCGGCGGAAACCGCCGAGGGCGAGATTATGGGCGTCCGGCACAAAACGCTCGCGGTCGAGGGCGTTCAGTTTCACCCGGAATCGGTTTTGACCGAGGAGGGGCGGCGCATACTGGAAAACTTTGTCAAAATGTAAACGGGTTCGTGTCACGCTTGACCGGGCCATCGTGGGGTTTTGCGGTAGGCGCGGGATTCCCGTCTGGTTTGTTGGTTCCGCTTGTCGCCGCGTGGTATTTGTTTGAGGTGTGCGGCGCGTGCCGCCACTTGTCGCCTCCTAATTAAATCGAACCAAACCCCGCTAACGCGCGTAGAGTTATCAACCGCGCTTGGTCAAGAGCGGTCCGAACCAGTTGCATCAAGGGCGTTAACATTACGAAACGAAAAACACATGAGCGAAACAAGTCCAACTATCGGGTTTTTGCATATCACCGCGCACTTGATAAATGGGCGGCGTCAGCAATTTCTTCAGCGCGACGCGAAAACGGCGCAACAAGTTTTAGATCAGTTGCGGATAGATCGCGTGTTCGCGCAAAAGCATTTTATCTTCGCGTCCGAGGATTCCGTGACGGTTATCCCGTCGGATAGCATTGAGCGGTTGGAGGTGCGCGCGGATTTTCCGCCGCCCCTCCCGCATAATGCGCCTATCATGTCCGTGGCGGAGGTGACCGAGGACGATTTCAACCGCGCGCATCGCGCGCCCGATGAGGACAACGGGCCGAAGATTTTCATGCTCGCCGAACTGCGAAGCGGGACGACGATGTACCTGCGCTTCCATCTCGAACCGCGTGGTAACGGCAGGCCAGAACTAACGCCGGATGATTCGGGGAGGTTTTTAACGCACCTGTTCACGCGCCCCGTGGTTTTCGGAACTACCGAAGATCGCCTGGGGATATTTTTGCTCCACCCCGCCACGATTGATCGTTTCACTATCGCGCCCGCGCCGCCCGTAGAAACGCCCGGTTCGTGGGCGATGAACCGATACGCGCCGTAAGCGAGGCGGCGCACGTTTACTTATGATTAAAAACGCTATCGAAACGGTCATTACCGGGCAATCACTGACCGGCGGCGAGGCCGAAGCCGCTATGATTCAAATCATGAGCGGCGGCGCGTCGCCGTCGCAAATCGCGGCCCTTTTGACCGCGCTCCGCATGAAGGGCGAAACTGTGGACGAGATCACCGGCTTCGCGCGCGTCATGCGGGCGCAGTCGGTTCGCGTCCCGACCACCCGAACGCCGCTTGTGGATACGTGCGGGACCGGCGGCGACATATGCAAAACATTCAATGTTTCCACCACGGCGGCGTTCGTCGCCGCTGGCGCGGGTATCGCGGTCGCCAAGCACGGCAATCGGTCCGTAACCAGCAAATGCGGGTCCGCCGATGTGTTGGAGGTGCTGGGCGTCCGTCTGGATTTGGGGCCGGAGGACGTGGGCCGGTGCATTGACGAGGTTGGTATCGGGTTTTTGTTCGCGCGAAACCATCATCCCGCGATGAAGCATGCCGTCGTTCCGCGAGAGGAGATGGGCGTCCGCACGATCTTCAACGCTCTCGGGCCGCTCACCAACCCGGCGGGCGCGACCCGTCAGGTCGTTGGCGTTTATAGCGCCGACTTGTGCGAAACGCTCGCCAATGTCCTCGCCAATCTGGGAGCGGAACACGTTTTGGTGGTCCACGGCAAGGCGGGTTTGGACGAGATCGCGACGTGGGGCGAAACGCTTGTCGCCGAACACCGCAATGGTTGCACGACCACGTACACGGTCACGCCCCACTCGCTCGGGCTTGGCGAAGCGTCGCCGCAAAGCGTCGCGCCGGGACGCGACGCGCGCGAGAACGCCGAAATTCTGGGCGCGGTGTTATCCGGCGATGACCGTGGCCCGCGCCGTGATCTAGTTCTAGCCAACGCCGCCGCCGCGCTTCTGGTCGGCGGGGCCGTGGAAACGCTGATCGAGGGCGTCGCGCTTGCCGGACAAACCATTGACAGCGGCAAGGCGATTCAGGCCGCCCAGGCCCTGCGCGAATGGACGCAACAAGCGGCGGGAGCCGTAGCGCAAACGGAGGGCGGCGCATCGTGACGAACCACGATCCCCAAACCGGCACTATTTTAGACCGTATTATGGCGACCAAGCGCGAAGAAATCGTTGCGCTCAAAGCGCGGTTGGGCGACGGCATCGGTGACCTTGCCGCCCGGTGCGCCGATTTGTCGCCGACACGCGGTTTCGCCCGCGCATTGGAGAGTAAAGCTCCCCCTTTATTGGTGACGGGAGGGGCCACAACCCCGCAACGCCCCGCGCTGATCGCTGAGGTGAAAAAAGCGTCGCCGAGCAAAGGGGTGATTCGCGCCGACTTCGACCCGGTTGCGCTCGCGCAGGCGTATCACCGTGGCGGGGCGGCTTGCTTATCCGTTCTCACCGACCAAACGTATTTTCAAGGCGAACTGGCGTTTCTTCAGGCGATTCGGGATGCGGTTCCGCTTCCGCTCCTGCGAAAAGACTTTATTCTGGATGCGGTTCAAATCTACGAGGCCCGGCTTGGGGGCGCGGACGCCGTTCTTCTCATCGTGTCGTGCGTGCCATCCGCCGAACGGCTTCGCGAATTGCGCCTTGTCGCCGAATCGCTCCAGATGGACGCGCTTGTCGAGGTCCATGACGCGGATGAACTGGCGGTCGCGGTGTCGTCCGGCGCGCGGCTTGTTGGCGTCAACAATCGGAACTTGCACACGTTTGAGGTTTCGCTCACGACGGCGGAAACGCTGATTGGGCAGTTCCCGCCCGGAGCGGTTGCGGTCGCCGAGTCGGGCATCTTCACGCCCGCCGATGTCGCGCAGTGCCGAAGGGCGGGCGCGCACGCCATTCTGGTCGGCGAGGCCCTGATGCGCCAGCCCGATGTCGAAGCCGCGACCCGCGCGCTTCTCGCCTGATTGTTTGCGCCGTTGCAAAGGAAAACGCATTTATGACCACGCCCGCCGTTACGGCGTCCTCCGCCACCGACTTTCTCCGAGCGCTACCCGCTCCCAACCAACTTGATGGTAACACCGCCCCGCCCCGCTTGAACAACGCCCATATCCACCTGCCGCCGAACTTTTCCGCGTTCGCGTCAGCCAGCGAGGCCGTGCGGCTTGCCCAAACCGAAGGGGTTACGGTTCTGGGAGCAAGCAACTATTACGACTACGCCGTGTATCAGGAGTTCGCGCGGGAGGCCGCCGAACAGGGCGTGTTTCCGCTGTTCGGTTTGGAAATCATCACGCTCGACACGGATTTACTGGCGCAGGGCGTCAAGGTGAACGATCCCGGCAATCCGGGCAAGTTTTATCTGTGCGGCAAAGGCATCACCGCCTTTGATCCTATTACGGACGAGGCGCAAAGGTTGCTCGGCGTTATCCGTGAGAACGACGCCGCACGTATGGCAACGATGACGGAGCGTTTGGAAGACGTTTTTGTAGCGGACGGTCATGATACTGGATTGACTTCGGAAAGAATTCGGCAAAACGTCGCAGATCGGTACGGTGTCGCCGCAGAAACCGTCTATTTGCAGGAACGACATTTGGCGGAGGCGTTCCAGCAGGCTTTGTTCGCGCAATTTGCAGACAAAGGACAGTACGCCCATGCTCACGCTCTATTTCGTTTTTTGGGAGGTTATGCATCTGTGAAAGCAGGTGAGGCCGCAAGTGTTCAAAACGATATACGCTCCCATTTGATGAAAGCGGGCAAGCCCGCATTCGTTCCTGAGACATTTGTGGACTTCGACCACGCGTACAAACTCATTTGCGCGCTGGGCGGTATTCCGTCCTACCCGGCGCTCGCCGATGGAACCGCGCCGTTGTGCCAGTTCGAGGAAACGCCCCAAACGCTGATCGAAAATCTGCAAGCCCGCAATCTGCACGCCGCCGAGTTTATCCCGGTCCGCAACACGCCGGACGTTCTTTCCGCCTACGTACGCTCCCTGAGAAGCGCGGGCTTCGTGGTGACGGCGGGAACCGAACACAACACGCCGGATCTTATTCCCCTCGCGCCGACGTGCAGGCGCGGCGAGCCGATACCCGCTGACATCGCCGACATCTTCGCCGAAGGCGCGTGCGTGATCGCCGCGCACCAGTACCTGACGGCGCGCGGTTTGCCCGGTTTCGTCGGCCCGGACGGCGTTCCCGCGCCCGGTTACCCGTCCGCCGACGCGCGTATCCGCGACTTCGCCCGCACCGGAGCGGCGGTTTTTGCGGCGTACCAAGAGGGGTAGGTGTTGGGTGTTAGGTGTTAGGTGTTAGGTGTTAGGTGTTAGGTGTTAGGTGT
>CAXUMS010000169.1:0-10877 GCA_964252165.1 uncultured Armatimonadaceae bacterium | reverse complement strand
ACCATCGAGATTGCCGCGGGACTCACGGGCGACGAAAACCTCGTTGTCAATCCGCTTTTGCAACTGCATCACGGCGTAGATCAGGGCGTCCGGGGACGGCGGACAGCCCGGCACGTACAGGTCCACCGGCACGATCTGGTCCACGCCCTGCACCACGGCGTAGTTGTTGAAAACGCCGCCGTTCGATGCGCAGTCGCCCATCGCGATCACCCACTTGGGTTCGGGCATCTGGTCGTAGACCTGCCGAAGCACCGGGGCCATTTTCTTGCAGACACGGCCCGACACGATCATCAGGTCGGCCTGACGCGGCGAGGCGCGAAACGCTTCCGAGCCGAAGCGCGCCATATCGAAGCGGCTGTCCGTAGACGCCATCATCTCGATAGCGCAACAGGCAAGGCCGAAGGTCGCGGGCCACAGCGAGTTGCGCCTGGCCCAGTTCACCATTTTGTTCAGCGAGACGGTTAAAAATCCGGCCTCGGTTTCTAATCCCATTCAAAGGCCCCCCGTCGCCACACATAGATGTACCCGACAAATAAAATCGCGACAAAAACCGCCATCTCTCCCAGGTTGAACAGCATCGCGCCGTTGTAGCCGAAGATAGTTTTCGCGTTCTTGTACGTCACCGCCCACGGGTACAGGAAAACGGTTTCGATGTCAAAGATAATGAACAGCATCGCGATCAAGTAAAACTTGATCGGGAACCGCTCGCGCGCGGACCCGATGGGCGTCACGCCGCACTCGTATGGCGCAAGTTTCTGCGGAGTCGGGACGCGCGGCCCCAAGACCCACGACAGCAGTATCAAAACGCCGGAAAGCCCAATGGCGACCACGCCCATCACGAGTACGGGAATGTAACTGTTGAGAATGGGGATGCCGCTCGAAACGGCGGCGACAGGCTCGGTTGGCATGGTTTCAAAATCCGCGCGGCTGGGGGCGTTCGGGGGCGTCGTTTCGCCCTTCCGCCCGCCCGCATCCTACATTGAGAAGTTTATCACAATCGGAAATTTTAAGTCAATCGGTCGGGTTGCAGACGACATCATCTAGATGCGCTCTCTACGATGTCACTACGTCAGCAATGAAGTTGTTATATAATAATTCACCATGCGCTTAAAAGTGAACTTTACTGGGTTGTTCACTCTTGGACTGATAGGCCTTTTGATTTGGATGATGGCTTGGCACGAGTGGCAGGTATCCTATTGGTACGTAAGTTTGTCAGTCATCGCACTTTGTCTCGCCGTACTTTATTACGAGATACTTGACGCTTATAACAAGAAAGGCAACCAAGACAAACGCCCGATTATTGCTTGCTACCTCTCGTTTGGTTTCAGCATCTTTGGCGTTTACCTAAATCGAAGAGAACTTCTTGTCGACGCATTGATATTTGTTATGTCTATAGCGTTAGGATTTACGCTCACTTATGTGATGTTAAAATTCAAAAGCGATGAGGTGTAAAAAGCGATACTACATCGCATCCAACGACGCAGAATAACAGAATTAGAAGTCGTATCGTTTGTTCACACTACTCACACCTCACGTTCCCTGTCCGGGACGTTGTTTTTGAGTTCGTCCAGCCAGACGGTCGCCTCGGAATCCGACGGGGCGCGCCAGTCGCCGCGCGGGGACAGGCTCCCGCCCGACCCGACTTTGGGGCCGTTCGGGATGCACGAGCGCTTGAACTGCGACGTTTTGAAGAACCGCCACACGAACACGCCGAGCCATTTCTTGATCGCGGCGAGGTCGTAGCCGACGCGCTTCCCTTCGGGGTAACCGTCCGGCCAATCGCCCGCGCTCGCATTGGACCAGGCATGGTGACACAAAAACGCGATCTTGGATGGGCGGAAGCCGTAGCGCGTGGTGTAGTACAGGTGAAAATCTTGGAGCGGGTACGGGCCGATAGTAGCCTCGGTGGATTGGGCGGGCTTGTCGGTTTTCTCGACCCCAGGGGCGTGCGGAACCAACTCGGGCGAGATTTCGGTTTCCACGATGCTTTGCAGAACCGCGCTCGCGTCCGCGCCGAACTGATTGGTGGCGATCACCCAGCGGATCAAATATTGGATCAGCGTTTTTGGCACGCTCGCGTTGACGTTGTAGTGCGACATGTGATCGCCTACCCCGTACGTCGCCCAGCCCAGCGCGAGTTCGGACAGATCACCCGTTCCCAAGACCAAGCCGTTATGGAAGTTCGCCAGGCGGAACAGGTGCGACGTGCGCTCGCCCGCCTGCACGTTCTCGAACGTAATATCATAAACCGGTTCGCCGTTCGCGAAGGGATGCCCCAGGTCTTTGAGCATCTGCACACACGACGGGCGTATATCGAGTTCGCGCGACGTGACGCCCAAAGCGTCCATCAGGCCGTGCGCGTTTTGCAGGGTAAAGTCGGTCGTGGCGAAGCCGGGCATGGTGAAGGCGAGGATGTTTTCGCGCGGCAGGCCCAACCGGTCCATTGTCCGGGCGGCGACGATCAGGGCGTGGGTCGAGTCCAAACCGCCGGACACGCCGATCACGATTTTCTGTATGCCGGTCGCCTGCATCCGCTTTAGAAGGCCGTGAACCTGGATGTTGTACGCCTCGTAACAATGCTCGCCGCGGAGCCGGGCGAGCGACGGGACGTAGGGGAACCGTTCAATCCGGCGGTCGAGCGCAACGGTTTGGGTCGGGGTCTCCCACGTGAAGCCGACGCGGCGCATCGCGCGAACGCGGTCACGGTTGTCGCTTGCGGCGTCGGTAAACGACGTTTGTCGGGCGCGCTCCTGAACGAGTCTTTCTAGATCAATGTCGGCGTGGATGATGTGTTCGTTTTGCGAGAATCGTTCGCTTTCGGCTAGCAAGGCGTTGTTCTCGTAGATCAGCGCGTGACCGTCCCACGCTAAATCGGTCGTACTCTCGCCCGGTCCCGCCGCGCTGTACAGGTAGGCGGAAAGGCACCGCCCTGATTGCGCGGCGCACAAGCTGCGGCGGTAGTCGGCTTTGCCAATCGTGATATTCGACGCGGACAGGTTCGCTAAGATTGTCGCGCCCGCCAAAGCGCCGAACGTGGACGGCGGAATCGGCGTCCAAACATCCTCGCAAATCTCGACATGAAGCGCGAAATGGGCGACGTTTTCGGCCTCAAACACCAAGTCGCTTCCGAACGGAACGGTTTCACCGTTCAAGCGAACCGTGTCGTAGGTGGCGTCGCGGCCCGAGGCGAACTGCCGTTTCTCGTAAAACTCGCGGTAGTTGGGCAAATACGTTTTAGGAACCACGCCCAGGATGCGCCCCCGGTAGATGACCACGGCGCAGTTAAACAGTCGGTTCTCGAAGCGAAGCGGCGCGCCGATAAGCAAGACAGGAAGCAGATCGCGGCTCGCCTCGACCACGCGCCCGACCGCTTCTCGGACCGCGTCTAAAAGCGCGTCTTGCTGGAAAAGGTCGTCGCACGTGTAGGTAGAAATGCCGAGTTCCGGGAACAGCGTCACGGCGGCGCGGAACTCGTCGGAGGCGCGGCGGGCGAGCGCGATGGTTCGCTCGGCATTGAACAGGGGATCAGCGACACGGGTGTGCGGCACGGCGACGCTGGTTCGCACGAACCCGTGACGGTACAACGAGAAAAACGAGGGCGATTCGGCGCGTGGGTTGACGCCCGACAACAAAGTTGATGACATACGAGAAAAGCCTTTCGCGCGGCAGGAAGCGACGCCGCGCGCGGTTGGTTCTTCTTTTAGTATGCCATTAAATCGCATCGTGTCCCAGCGACCAACGAAGCGAGGGCCGACAGGTTTGCGGCGCGCTACAATAAACGCATGACGAACCAACCGGAACCGAGCCAGCAACCAAATGACGCCAAGCCTGCGGGTATACCCAAAGCGACTCTGGAAGCCTACGGGGTGTACGCCGCTCTTGGCGACGATGCGGCAGGCGTTTTTGCGCGGTTGGTTTCGCGCTTTTATGACGGGGTGGAAGCGGACTTGGTTCTGCGCCCGTTGTACCCGGACGACGATATGCACGGCGCGCGGGAGCGGCTGACGCTGTTTTTAATCCAGTATTTTGGCGGCCCCGCCGCCTACGCCGAGGCTCGGGGCCACCCGCGCCTGCGGATGCGGCATGCGCCCTTTGCTATCGGAACACGGGAGCGCGATGCGTGGCTCTCGCACGTGCACACGGCGCTCGATTTGACGCCCGAACTTGCGCCGTTTGCGCCGCTGATGCGCGCTTACTTCGAGAACGCTGCAAACTTTATGATGAACCGGCCCGTTTAGCGTCGCGCCCGGTTGGACGCAACAACGCAAAAAAGCGGTTCCGCTGTTGGCGGAACCGCTTTTTTGTGTCATTGCGCTTCGCTGGCGTTAGTTTTCCGCCGAGTAGAACTTCTCGCCCCACAGGAAGTTGTTCGGGTCCAGGGTTTGCTCGATGCGATACCACTTGGCGTGGCCGTCCGCGAATGTGTAGTTCGCGCCGCCCATGTGCCGCTTGATCGCGACATAACCGATGCGCGTTTTGTCGCCCGCCATACCTTTCGCGGGCGTCGTGCCGTTCGCGTTTAGGAAAACATCGGCGGCGGTGACGCGAGTGATCGGGGTGACACTCTTGTACGGCTCGACGGGGAGAAAGCCGTGCGCGGGGCGGTGGTCCGCGCTGCTTTTATTTTCCTGCTGGGCCTCGGCGATGGCGATTACATTTGCGGTCGCGCTGACCTGCGCGAGACTGACGGCATGGTACGGGCGCAGATACGTCGCGCTTTGCTCGGCGAATTTTTGCCGGGGCAACAAGGCCTCGTTCGGAAGATACGACAGTTCCGGGACTTGGAAATCAACGCCGGGATTGGCGGGCGTTTGGTTGTACTTGGACGACGGGCAGGTCCAAATCTGATTGCTTTTGGTGTATGCGGCGAGCGCGTACGACCACTGATAATACGGATCGTTGTCGTTGCATCCCTTGCCGTTGTCGCAACCGGGAATATAGGTTCCGCCCGCGTACAGGTAGCAGTACGGGTAGGTTTCATCGGCGTCCTGCACATACATGAACAAGGCGGTCCCGATCTGCTTCATGTTGGACAAGCACGAGGTCGCCCGGGCTTTTTCGCGGGCCTGCGCAAAAACCGGGAATAAGATAGCCGCTAAAATTGCGATAATAGCGATCACTACCAGAAGTTCGATCAACGTAAAAGCGGAGCGGCGCGACGAGGAGGACGGCATTAAGTATCTCGTTTCTTTCCTGTTAAAGAAAAAGGGGCGGGCGTTTGTAAAAGACGCCGCATGACAACGATGGCCCCATTATATGTCGCGGAAGAGCGGCGCAGGTTAACCTTATGTTAAACCCGCGCCGTTCTTTATTAAGGTTCGATTAAATTTTCGCGCCACTATCGCGTGATAACGAAAGCGTCCACTACGTTGCCGTTCTCGTCGATCTGGCGAACCGTTAAAGCGTTTGACTTCATATCTACCGATGTCAGCGAGTGAACCGTGGAGATGAATTTGTTGGTAAAGCCCTGCCACGATTCGGGCTGAGCGGTTTGCTCCTCATCATACAAATCCGCGCCGCCCGCGCCCGTCACGATATAGATAACGCCGCTCGGGCGGGTTCTGGTTTTACCGTCGTAGGCCTTGTCGAGCGTCCAGTTCCCAGCGACCTCGCCTTTGGCTTTTACGCCCGCCGCCGGTTGAAAGCGCATCGGGAACGAGCGCTGGTAGTTGTGGACATGACCGCAGAAAACGACATCGGTCTTGCCCGCTTCCAAAAGCGGCGCGATTACACGCATTTGTTGCTCGGAGAAATGCTTCTTGGACGAGTTAAAGCCCGGCTGGTGAAATGACACAAACCGCCACTTCGCGCCAGAGGCTTTTTTCAAATCGGCGGCAAGCCACGCGCGCAGGGCCGGGTCGTTCCAGTCCACATACGTGTTGGCGTCTAACACGGTCCAGTGAGCGTCGCCGTAGTCGAACGAGAAGTTCGCCATGCGCGGAAAGGCCGTTCCCGCCGCGGTTTTGAAAGCGGCGACATTTTCTTCCGGCCCTTTTAACTTTGGGGCATTGGCATTCGCGGCGTCCTTGATGGGACCGTTCAAAGGCTGGCTCCAATAGTAAAAATACGCCATCGTGTCGGGAAACTGTCCGAAGTCGTCGCTACCGGTATCGTGGTTGCCCGGGGTCGCCATAAACAGTGTGGAGCGCGTAAGCGGCGCGCCCACGGCGGGATCGGCTTTTTCCGCGTTGTAAACCGGGAAATACTTGTCGCGGTATTCCGACACGCGTCCCCGGCTGTAAACGATGTCGCCGGTGATAAAAACGTAGTCCGGCGCGAGTTTGTACGTTTGGTACGCGATTTTGCGTTGCCCTTCGGTTTTCGCCGCGCAATCGCCGAACACGACAAACCGGCTTGCCTGACCTGCGGCTTTGCGCGCAAGCGCGGTCGCCCTGAAAACGGGCTTGCTGTTTTTCAGGACTTGATACTCAACCGTTTGACCGGGCGTCAAACCCGCAAGCGTCGCCGACCAAACGCGGTGCGGCTCGACGCCTTGCACCGCAACGCGTTTCCCATTCGCTTTAATCGCCTTGCCCCACAGCGCGACCGCGCTTCGCGCACGCGACCGCGTTTGCACCGTCCACTCCGCCTCGACGCTGTCGTCGGTGTGCCACAAAATAGCGAGGCTTTCCGTGCGTCCAACAGCGGCGGGCGCATTGCCAAGCTGCACGTACGGCTTGACCATAAACGCCGCTTCATCCGTCGCAACCACCGGCTCGGGGCGTGTGGACAATGGCGTTTTCACCACCGGCTTTTGCGCCTCGGCGGCGCGGGGCGCGGCGCAGAGGATCGGAATTACAGCGGCGGCAAGCGGCGCGACAGCAAAAAAAGACAACCCTTGTTTTAGCGGCATGAGTTAACCTATCTCGAAAAATGTATTGGCAAACCGATCGGACGCACACGTACCGCTACCAGCATACTTGACAACCCGTGACCCTGGTTTAAGAAATTGTTAAGAAAGTGATTTTTTCGGTGAATAATGTGGCGTAAAACGCGGACACGAAAAAGGAACGCGCAAAGTCAAAAAAGGCGCGAAGCGGACGCGTCCCGTCCCGCCGCGCCGCCGCACACCCGTTTTCACACTTTTGGCTTCCGCCTGCAAAAATCGCGTCCTGTGTTGCCCTGAGAATGATACGGTTTTCTGGAATTTTCCGACTTGCTTTTCTTCATTTACCTAATCACTGAGCGAACCTTACCGATAATTAGGGATGTACATTTGTCTCGTGCGTATCTCCCAAGAAGAAAGGTCGCTATGCTGACCAAAATTAAGCGCGCCATGATCGTCTCCGGCGTGATCCCCGCTCTTGTTTCCGGCATCGGAATTTTCTCGTCTTGCACACCCGCCCAGGCGCAAAGCGTGGCAGGCGGCTTTGATGTCGCCCCTGCTAAAACAAAGCGGAATAACGCTTCCCCATCCGCTTCTTCCGTACCGACCGTGGTTTCAAAAAACGCGGTGAGTTTTGGTCTCGCGGTACGCCGCACGATGCCAACCGAAACGCGCGTGTTGTGGAACGGCAAGCTTTCGTACCTGATGGGCGTCAACTACGCCTGGTGGAACTACGGAACAGACTTCGGCACGGGCGGCTGGGGAAAGTTCACGGATTGGACGAACATCAACAGTCACTTCGCCGCGATGAATTTCCAGGGCGTGCGAGTGGTGCGTTGGTTGGTATTTGCGGACTGCCGTTATTCTCCGGAGTTCAATGCGAACGGGAACGTTTCCGGTCTGGACGCTTCCGTGATGACCGATCTGGACCATGCGTTGCAGATCGCCGCCGACAACAACGTATACCTCATGCTAAACGTTCTTGATGGCTCGGCGTGGAGCGGCGGGTGGGATGACGGCTACGTTCAAAGCGGCGGTCACGCCGCGATGGTGACGGACCCCGCCGTTCAGCAATCCTTCCTGGACAACGCCCTGAAGCCGCTCCTTCAACACGTTGCGGCAAGCCCGTACGCGAAACGCGTTATGGCTTACGACATCGTCAACGAGCCGGAATCTAACATAGCCGGGTACTGGGGCGGAACCAACCTGCCCGCCTCTTCGGTGCAGACCTTTGTGCGACGGGCGGCCTCCTACATCCATCAGTACGGCGGCGGCGCGTACGCAACCGTCGGATCGGCCACGCCTTACTACACGGGAACGTGGAAAAACCTCGGCCTTGACTTCTACCAGGTCCACTACTACCCGTGGATGGACTTCGGCAACGGCGCGGGAAGCGGTCTGCCCACGGCGGCGTCGCTAAACCTGGACAAGCCGGTGATCGTGGGCGAGTACGCGACCGCGGACGCGTCGTACGGTCAGAATGACACGGCTCCTTTGTCGGCGAAGTGGTACTTGGACTCGATCTACAATAAGGGGTATGCGGGCGGCTTTGCATGGAGCCTGTTCGTCAGCGACAGCGCCACCAACTGGGGCGCCTTCCAACCCGTGTTTACGCCGTGGGCGCAATCCCACGCCAAATTCATCGGGCCGTAGTCGTCATAACGCTTCATCAAGCAAAAAAGGCCCGATGTTTCCTTCGCTGATAAGGAAATATCGGGCCTTTTGTTACTTTTATCGAATACAGCCGCGTGTCACTCGCAGCCGTACCAGCAGCCCTCAAGGAAGTTTTTGCCTTCCGGCGTGGCGCGGGTGCGTTGGAAGGCTCCCTCGCTCACGGTGAATTTGGCGTGACCATCCGCGTAGACCAGACCGCCGCCGTTCGGGTGCCACTGCCGGTAGTAGGACGGTGCGTAGCCGTAGGAGGCTCCGTTCGGATCGCGGTCGGGCGCGAACCACGGCAACATCTCATCGCGCATCAGGCGGGTTTCCGACGGGTACGCGAAATCGGCGTCGGCGACCACGCGCGGCGTGTAGCCGTACGGCGGACCGCTGACATCGAGGGGCGCATTGCCCTGATACGAGCCGTCCGGACCTTCCACAAGCGTGAAGCACGACGCCATAAAACGGTACGACGAGCCATAGGCGGCATGGTACGTGTCCGTGCCGGGAACCTGCTCGGATTGGGCGGGGCCGCCGCTATCGTCGGGGCAACGAAAGATCTCCTTGTTCTTCGTGTACGCAAGGAGTTCGTCCTCAACCCCTTTATGTCCCGGCTCGCCCGGGCCGGGCGTTCCCGGCGCTTTGAAGTTATAGGCGTGGAAGATGGGAAAGGTTTCGTCGTAATCCTGCACATACATCCGCGCGGCAAGACCGACCTGCCGCAGGTTCGATACACACGTGGTTTCCCGCGCTTTTTCGCGCGCCCGGGCGAAAGCGGGAAACAAAATTGCGGCGAGCAGAGCGATTATGGCGATTACGACAAGTAACTCGATCAGGGTAAAGGCTCCGCCTTTACCCGGGGCGAACCCGCGACGAGCCGAACATCGCGGGCGATATGAGAACGACATAAGGACATCTTTCTTCAAAAACATCGGTTGATTAGTACGTTTTGGTCGCGGCGGGGTCTTTGAACAAACCGCGCATTGCGGCCTCGGATGCAGTGAACTTCGCGTGACCGTCCGCGAACGCCATACTGCCGCCCTGCGGGTGCCAGGATTGGTAATAACCGTTGTAGCCGTAGCGACCGGCGGTGTCGCGGGCCGGATCGAACCACGGGAACATCTCATCGCGGAGCAACACCGTCTCCGACGGGCGCGTGTACAGGGCGTCGTAGACAATGACCGTGTCACGTGTGGTGGGAACGTTGTTCTCGATGGAGTACCCGTTGACCACGGAAAAGCCGCGACGCTCGAAGTAGTAGGACGAGTTATACGCGTCGAAGTACGAGTCGGTTCCGGGAACATCGGTGCGCTGGAACGGGCCGCCGTTATCATCCGGGCAATGAAACAACCCGGCGCTTTTGGCGTATGGGTCAAGTTCTTGCTCGATGCCTACGTGCGGCGGCGCGTTTTTCTTGCTGTAGGCGTGGAAGATGGGGAACGTCTCGTCGTAGTCCTGGACGTACATCCGAACGGCGGTCCCGATTTGCCGCACATTCGACGCGCAAACCGCAGTGCGCGCTCGTTCGCGGGCCTGCGCGAACACGGGGAACAAGATCGCCGCAAGTATGGCGATGATGGCGATCATGACAAGCAGTTCGATCAGCGTGAACCCGGAGCGTTTATGCGGCGTAAAGCCGTGAACCGTATTTTGACAACCCAAAATAAAAACCGCCTTTCCTTTGTGCAGGAAAGACGGCGTGACAGTTCGCCGACGGTTCGAGAGGCGCGGCCCGCCCGCGTCAAGAACGCAGAGCCAACCTGTGACGCCGCTCCAATTAAGAGCGCACGTTCCCGAACCGAGGCGAGTATGTCGCGTCCGCTTCCCTACGCCGGTACGAACCGGATCAGGTTCCCAGGGTCGGCCCAAAGCCCTCTCAGCCGCATTGCGCGTTTCGCGCGTGTCAGCCCCCCCAGCAGATTGCGTCAAATAAGAAATGTTACAAACGAAGTGTACCTATTAAGCCGGTCCGTGTCAACATTTGCGGAATTGGGTTGTTGGTTAGGCCCGGAGGCGCCCTAACCCCCAATAAGGGGGGGACAAGAACAAGGCCATTCGCCACAGGCTAAACGGTTGTACTGGAAGGTAAAGGCGTTGCTACTTGGTCTGTCTTGTCCCCCCATTATTGGGGGTTAGGGCGCCTCCGGAAGTCTTACTCGCCCAACCGATCCACCTCCGGCGTTTGCGAGAACGGCGATGTACAGGCGGCGCGGAGGAGCGCGACGGCGCGGAGAGGCCCGGGTGAACGCAATCGCGCAAGCAGGGTGAAGGCGCGCGAGTTTAGGGGGTCCGCGAAATCGGACGGGCGAAACAGCAAATTATCGCCGGTGTCAAGGCGGCGCATTATTCTCCGTAGTTTTCCGTCAGGTCGCTTGCCGATGTTTTTATCGGC
>CAXUMS010000168.1:0-11002 GCA_964252165.1 uncultured Armatimonadaceae bacterium | reverse complement strand
AATAAAAAAGAGCAAAGAAGCAACCTGACGGAAAACTACGGAAACAATGCGGGCGGTACCAGAGTTCCGGCGCGTGCGCGAGGCAAACCAGCGCGGTATAGATAACGAGAACGGAAAACCAGTCCATTTGAAAGCCAAAGTCGCGAGCGCGGCGGGCGGGGTGCTGGTACGCGGGGTGACCGGTTTCCGCCCCGAGATAGCCTGCAAGCGACGGGACAAATGCGCCATCGTAGTCTAAAAGGCGAATGGCGCCATCGGTTTCCACCAGAATGTTGCCGTGTTGCAGATCGCCGTGCGCGATTTGAGCCGATGTTAGACTGCGCGCAACCGTACTCCACGACTGCGCGAGCCGAAAAAGCGCGTCGCTGTCGTGGAGATGGGCCTCGATAAATGCGTTGAGTAAATGTCCTTCCGCCCAGCGCATCTTGACGATAGGAAACCATTCGCCCGCGACGCGAACGCCCTGCGCCTGATACGCAAACGGAAGCAGGCAAGGCGGCGGAGGCGATCCAAGCGCGGCAAGATGATTTTGCAAAGCCGCGTAGCGCGCCGTGCGTTCTTCCACCGGGCGCAAAAACACGCGCGCCGCCCACATGCCCCCTGCGGACTTGATGCGGTACACATTGGCGAACTGCCCCGCGATCGGCGTCGGCAAGCCCCACGGTCCCATGTCTGCGAGCGTCCCGGACGATAAATCCCCGTCGGCGAACGAATCCAGGCCCGACGCAAGCGCGTCCTGATAGTCGAGTTGGGACGGCCACGCACCGGGGCGGTTCTCCGTCATGCCGCCCGCCGATCTTCGTTTGGTCGCAACTCCAAAACTAAGAGCGTCGTGTCGTCGTTCTGAAGGCGACCGAGCGCGCGTTGCTCGCGGGTAAACCGGGGGAACGTATGACCGCCGCCCCTTTCTCTCGCGGTTTGCAAACCGCGAAACCAGCGCCACGGCGCGCTTCGGTTCGCCTCGATCTCGCCGAGAAACCACGCGGCAAGCGCATCGGTCGCAAGATAAAAAGTGTCCCCCACGCGCGCATCGCCACTGTGCGTTTGGATGAACTTGCCCATGCCGTCGCGCTTGCGTTCGTCGGTTTCGACAAGAACCGGCCTTGAATGGTAGTCGTTCGCGCGGGAGTAAGGAAACGCGGCGACAAGGGCATCCGCGCGGACAAGGAACAGCCCGCAGTCGCCAAGCGATAATGCACGCCACAGGGCGGCGTTCACGTCGTCCCCTTTCCCCTCGATCTCTACGCCAAGTAATGCGGCCCCGGCCCCCGCACGGGCTTTGTCCTGCGCGAACCACGGTAACCGGTCGAAGTCCGTCGCGATACGGACGCGCCAATCGGCGGCGCATCGGGACAAGCCCGGCGCGGGATCATCGGCGGCGATGGTTTTGTTTTGCCAGCCGTCCGCAAGTAGCGCCGCCCACAAACCGGCGAATGACGTTTCCGTTGCGCCGTCCGCAATCGCCCCGCGAAACGCGACGCCGCCCGGCTCAAGAACCACGGTCTGCGGCGACGCCGGGCGGGCCGCATCTTCGTTTTCGCCGGAGGCGTCGCCCGCTTTGGTAACGGTAAATGATTGCGTTGTTATTTGCATCGGAGCGTACGCCCCGTCTAACCTACGGCAACGCATTAGTTGCGGCGAAAGAGCGCACCAAGAAGATACCGCAAAACCAATCGGGAACGTAACAAACGTGAGTTTAACCTGAGTTCGGGTTGAGAGATTTTGTTGCGAAAGGTTAAACGAGAGGAGGCTTCAAGCCCGTCGCCTTTTTCTAATAGAGCCGAACCAGTACGGGGCATCTGAAACCGGGGACGCCAGTTCCCGCTCGCTCCGCAGGCGGGGTTTGCGGTTGGCGCGAAGATAGCGCAGAAGGCGCGCGGCGGGGTTTTGCTTGTAATAGCCGCAAAGCGCGGCGTACAATGCGCGATGGCGGCGATGGAGCGCGCGTGGCGTTTCAAAAAACGCCTCGGTCGCGACCGCGAAAAACTCGGCGGCGTTTTCGGTTCCATAAGACTGCAAAACCGTGGGTCGGTTTTCCCAGGTCGCGCGGCGCAACGCTTTGAACTCCCGGTTCATCACGTCGTACCAGCGATCGTATTCTTCCTGCGAACTTAAGCTCGGCGTTCCCTTACTATCGCCGTCCATCTGATCGAGCGTGTGCGCGAACTCGTGGAAAACCAGATTATGCCCGTCGCCCGCATCCTGCCCGCCCCGTTTGGCGTCATCCCACGACAACACGACCTGCCCGGTAGACCACGCCTCGCCCAGCCGGACGCCGTTGGATTCATCTACAATACCTGCATCGCCGACGTGTTGGTCGCGCACACGGTACGCGGCGGGGTAGACGATAATCGTTTCGAGATTGGGGAAGTAATGCGGCTCGTCCATGCCCAGGAGCAACAACGCCGCCTGCGCCGCGATGGTCACGGTTATCTCATCGGAAAGAAAGGAGAACCCACCTGCGCCCTCCCAGCGTTTTTCCGCCTTGAGGACGCGCAGATCGTTTTCGAGACGCCCGCGCTCCGCTTCGGTGAGGTACTCGTAGTGCGAGAAGTTGCGGCGCAGGACGTCGCGCCATTCGTCCGGGAACGGCTCGGCAAGCAAGCGGTCGCGTCGCCACGCGACAAGCGGGTTTCTCATACGTTATGGTAGCGCAAAACGCCTGGTTCACAAACCAAAAACCCCGCAGGCGCGATGCCTGCGGGGTTTTCTTTGATGTTAAATCCGCCCTTTGCGGATTTGGTCAATAGCGGCTGATTACGCGGCGCGGCGTCGGCGGCGCGCGATCAGGCCAAGAACCGCGACGCCCGGCGCGAGAAGCGCAAGCGCGGACGGTTCCGGCACCGCGGCGGCGGCGACCGAGAACGACTGCGTCCCAGGCTGGTTCGCGAAATTCACGCCGACCGGATCGCCCAAGTTGGCGGTTCCGGCGGTAAGCCCGCCCAAAACTTGGTTCGAGACGCCATCATGACCGGGATTACCTATGAACGCGACAATGTTGAACGCGCCTGCGGGAAGACCGAGCGCGGAAAGCGGGATCGCAAGTTCCGCTCCGGTAACGACGCCCGCGCCCGTACCGCCCGTACCCGATACGCCGCCCACATTGCTGTTGTTGAAAGTCAGCAAAATACCAGGCGTAATCGCGCCACCAGTGAGGATTCCGTTGCTACCGTACGTGGTTTGCCCTATGTAACCGCCGGTCCCCGCCCCGTTCGTCGGAAGCGTCGCGTAGTTAGCGAAGATGTTCGTTCCATCGCCGCCGAACGTGATGTAGTAGTCCGCGTTGAAGCCTACATCAAACGTCAAGCCCGCCTGCCGGTTCAATCCGTTGAAGTCAATATCAACGTTGTCATTTCGCAAAACGTTTTGGCCGCCCGCAACCGTGTCGAAGTAGATTTCGAGTTTGTTGAAGTTCGCTTCAAGATTGCCTGTGAGCGCCAAATAAAGGACTCCGCCGCTGATGCGGGCGAACGCTTGATCGAGTTCCGATCCGGGGCCGCCTGCGCCGCCTACGGTACCAACGAGATTGTCACCGTAGCCGGTAGGGTTGCCTTGCGTCGAGCGGACCGCTCCGTAGAACGACTCGGCGGTTCCGTCAATAACCGCCTGGGCATGGGCGGCGGTCGTGGTTGCGCCTGCGGCGAATGCGGCAAGCGCGGCGATAGATAAAAAGCGCGAAGTTCTCATAAATAATAACTGCCTTCTTTGGCGATACGGGTTTGACGCCCTGCGAGCGGGACTGGGAACCGGCGTCAACGATGGCGCCCGACCGCGCATAGTGAAAAAGTCCCCAACCGATTGGGTACATTCTACCAACATTTGCCCGCGCAAGGCAAGTACTCGCGCTGTAGCGTCTGATTAAACTTTTTCAATCAAAACGAACGAAGTCAAAAATAAGTGATCACAGTGTGGGGCGCGTGACCGAACGATTACAGGACTTACCGTTTCGAGAAGTTTGGGCGGGTGATCTATTTTGTGATAACGGCCTTTGGAGGTCCCTCTCGTCGCGGCCTCTAACTGCGGCAAATGCTCCGCTTTTGGAATCTCTTCAACGTTTTTTCTTTTGGACAGGGAATTACGCTGGAAGCCCTGCCCATAGAACTTTTCCAGGGCGTCCACGTCGGCGAAGAACCAGGCCTCGACCGCCTGCGCCATGAAGTGTAAGTTCGCCTCGTCCGCGCCTGGGGGACAATCCCAACCGTCACCCTCGCGCGCCTTGACATGGGGCCAAGCGGGGCTGTTCGGTTTTATCGGCATTTCGGAATCCACCAAAAGAACATGGTGATTTTCCGGTTCGGCTCGAAGCGCAAAACAAAACTGCTTGAACGCTTGCCCGCGCGACCCATGTAGAACCGGCACGACCACAACGCCTTTCACGTCGGCGGCGTCACGCAGTTCCTTGAAGAACGCACTGAAACCGGCGCGCATCGCCTGCGCCTTCATCTTCCCGCCACGATCCGGCCCGCCCTCGATATGGATTTTGATATACCTCACGACCGAACGCCGCCGATACCGCCGCGTAGCCACACCTCACCGAGCGAGTAATCTTTAAGCCATTCGGTGAGGGACTCCGGGTTGAGGCGGTTCATCGTCGTGCCTTTCGCGGTCCGCTCGCAAACCACGATAGCCTCAGGATGCTTTTCGCCAATCGCGGACACCAGCAGGTCGGAGTGGGTTGTGACAATCAGTTGGCTCCGTTGCGACGCCTCGATTAGCAGTTCCGCTATCACCGGTAGAACGTCCGGGTGCATGCCAAGTTCCGGCTCCTCGATACACATCACAGGCGGCGGGGTCGGGTGGCAGAGCAGCACGAGCAAGCACAGGTAACGCAACGTCCCGTCCGATAGCCGCGTCGCCGGAACGGTTTGCGTCAAGCCTTCTTCCTGAAAAAAGATTTGCACCGTCCCGCCCTGCACCCGCGTAATGATGTCCTCAACGCGCGGGTAGAACTGCCGAAGCCGCTCCACAATATTGCGCTTTGCTTGCGGCTGGTTTTGCAGGTCGTTTAGTACAAGGGCAAGGTTACTTGCGTCCTCGAAAAGATAGGTTGAATCCAGACCGGCATCTTGGGGACGCCGCGCCGCCATGTTTTGACCTAAACCTACAACGCCGTAGTACTTAATTGCCTCATACTCGCTCTCCACAAGCGAGATTTCAAAGAAACTAAAACGTCCCTTTACCTGTGAAAGAATTGACTGGGTACCTTTTATAATACTTGGTTCAAGAGTCTGTGTGGTGAATTGAAGTTTGTTGTTTTTATCTTCATTCTCTGAAAGGAGGCGTTGGCGTATTTTGGGATTACGTCCGTTATAATCGTAAAAAACACCTGTATAGTCGTCAAATGAAGATTTTGTCACTTCCAGAACTTCATCCACAAAATAAACATTTGTTACGTACGGTATCTCAGGAAAACCTGAAGATAGCGTAAACCTGTGTTCAATAGTAAAAGGCCCCGTCGTAACGCCTACTTTTACAGAACATAAGGGTACAAGGCGTTCGTTTGCGCCCTTCCAAAACCAAGAGGCTACGCCGCCCCCTTCAGTCATTAAATCTGATTTACCACCGGGCAAACTTTGCAATAGCCGAAAAACTTCAACAAAGTTTGATTTCCCCGAACCGTTTGGCCCAATTAAAACATTCAGAGGGCTTAATTTGATTTCTACGCCGGGGTATCCAAAAGATAGTAAGCCACTTATGCTAATTGATTTAATGACTATTTTCCCATCCATCTTCTTACCTCCTACCCGTAGTGTTGTTGATTTTGACCGCAAAAAGGCCCGCAGGCGTTTCGCCTGCGGGCCTTTTTATTATACGCTAACGGAACCGGAAACCTACCCGGCGGCGAGTTGGCGGGCCTTTTCGGTCACTTCGTCAATGCCGCCGACCATATAGAACGCTTGCTCGGTCAGGTCGTCGTGCTTGCCTTCCAGAATCTCGGCGAACGAACGCACCGACTCTTCGCGCGACACGTACTTGCCCGGCGTGCCGGTGAACGCTTCGCCGACATAGAACGGCTGCGACAGGAACTTCTGGATTTTGCGGGCGCGGGCGACGGTGAGTTTGTCCTCGTCGGACAACTCGTCAATGCCCAAAATGGCGATGATGTCCTGCAACTCCTTGTAGCGTTGCAAGATCTGCTGAACGCCGCGCGCGACGCGGTAATGCTCGTCGCCGACAACCTCGGGCGTCAGAATACGGCTCGACGACAAAAGCGGGTCAACGGCGGGGAAGATCCCCTGCGCGGCGAGGTTGCGCTCCAGATATGTGGTGGCGTCAAGGAACGCGAACGCGGTCGCGGGCGCGGGGTCGGTCGGGTCGTCGGCGGGGACATAGATCGCCTGCACCGACGTTACCGAGCCACGCCGGGTGGACGTGATGCGCTCTTGAAGCGCGCCCATCTCGGTCGCAAGCGTGGGCTGATAGCCAACGGCGGACGGCATACGCCCTAAAAGCGCGGACACTTCGGAACCGGCCTGCGTGAACCGGAAGATATTGTCAATGAACAGAAGAACGTCCTGCCCTTGCTCGTCGCGGAAATACTCGGCCATCGTCAGGCCGGACAGCGCAACGCGCAGGCGGGCGCC
The DNA here is from genome assembly GCA_964252165.1 of uncultured Armatimonadaceae bacterium. Taxonomy (GTDB): domain Bacteria; phylum Armatimonadota; class Armatimonadia; order Armatimonadales; family Armatimonadaceae; genus CAXUMS01. The sequence goes on along the minus strand of CAXUMS010000168.1, from coordinate 4,418 downwards.
CGGCGGCTCGTTCATCTGACCGAACACCATCGCGGTTTTATCAATAACATGCGCGACATTGCCTTCGGCGTCCTTGAACTCGGCCTCGGACATTTCCAGCCAAAGGTCGTTACCCTCGCGCGTTCGCTCGCCCACACCGGCGAACACGGACACGCCCGAGTGCTGAACCGCGATGTTGCGGATTAGCTCCTGCATCGTGACGGTTTTACCGACGCCCGCGCCGCCGAACAAGCCGATCTTGCCGCCTTTGAGGTACGGGCAAAGAAGGTCAATCACCTTGATGCCGGTTTCCAATACCTCGGATTTGGTCGCGAGGTCCTCGAAGACCGGGGCCGCGCGGTGGATCGGGTAATTCTTGGCGGCTCGGACCTCGCCCTTCTCATCAATCGCGCGACCAAGCAGGTTGAACACGCGCCCCAGCGTTTCCGGGCCGACAGGGACCGTGATCGCCGCGCCGGTGTCGGTCGCGAGGGACCCGCGCACCAAACCGTCCGTGGACGACATCGCGATACAGCGAACCACATCGTTTCCCAAGTGTTGCGCGACCTCGACAATGATGTCGCCGCCGCTCCCGATGTTTTTGGTGGGAAGGCTGACCGCATTCAAAATCGCGGGAAGTTGCCCGGGTTCAAATTCGATGTCCACGACCGGCCCTTGAACTTGGACGATTCTACCTGTCGCCATAATAAAAAACTCGTTCCTTTGTTGCGGCGATTATCGCCTATAAAATCAAATAAATGGAAAGTGGCGGCCTGCGTCTCGCTGAGAAAGCCCACGCTTCCCCGGCGACTTTGTGAAAAACGGCGCAAAAAGGCCAACGTAGTATAACGCGCCGTGCAAGCCACTGTCAATTGTTTAAGACAGTCGCAACCCGGCGCGTTGGCAACGTTGGCCTTTTGCAAAATGGGCGAACTACCGCACTGGCGCTTTGTACGTCACCTTGAGCCAGTAGGCGGGGCGAGGGTTTGTGGTCGGGGTGTTGTAGGAACGAAGTTGAAACGCGTACCAGTCCGAGCGCGCGGCCTGAATTTGAAGCGATGCGCCTTGCGGGTTCGCTTTCGTTACCTCCTGCGACGCCGCGACCACGCCATTGACATCCACGATTTGCAGGGCGATTTTGGTATTGTCAGTCCAGTCTTTCGTGTCGTAGTACAGCGCCGTCGTAATTTTCGTTCCGCTTTGCGCGATAATCCGATCGGCCTGCACCAACTGCGTGTTGTCGGCGGGCTTGATGTCGAGGTCGTCGGCCCCGGCGAACTCCTGCGTCACGGCGTAGGACAAAGGCCGGATCGCGCCGATCTTACCCAGACCGGAGTAGCACACGTACCCATTCCCGTTCACGTTCTTGGGGATAGTGATGGTCGCGCGCCCCTGCGCGTCGGTGTAGATGTCGGGTTTCGCGCCGGTGTAATCGCGCAGAAGCGTGTTCGCGCCCCAACCGGTTTGCACTGTCACCGTCCGCTCCGACACGCCGTTGTCGTTCAAGCCCACCAGGAGACGTTGCCCGCCCGTGCGCTCGTACGCGAAAACGTCGTTGTCCTTCCACCGCTCGACCGTCGCGCCGCTCGCGATTTTTTCGTGTATCCAGACAAGGGTGTTGATGCGCGTTTTGAGGTTGTAGCAGCCGGGATCATCGGACCAGTCGCGGTAGAAAACGCACGGGTAGCCTTCCGATGTCAGAATATACGCGTAGGCGAGCAGTTTGTTCTGCGTGATGGGATCGCTTCGGTCGGTATCGTGGTTTTCAACCCAGGTCACCGCCCCGCCCGGATTGATCCCGGCAAGGCCCGCATGATCCAAGCGGCGCATGTCGTAATAGCCGCCCGCCTGACACATATCCTTCAGTTCGTAACGAAGCGGAAAGTCGAACGCGCTCGCCCGGTTTTGAAGCGACGTTTGAACCCAGTAGTTGACCGTGTCGCGGTTGCCGTCCCAGTACTCGCCGACCGCGAACTTGCCCGCCATCGCGCCGTAGTTCAGCCAACCGTTTACGAAGTTTGTGGACATTCCCTTGACGTAATCGAGGCGGAAGCCTTGAACATCGAGGGCTTTAACCATCCAATCGCCGCTTTGCAAAAGGCCGTTGTACGCGTACCCGCTCGCGCCGTTCATCGGGGCGAGATCGCGCCCGAACGACGATTCGTTGTTTCCGTCTGGGACGTTCGGGTCCTGCGGCACATTGGGGTGAAAATCCCAGCGACCTTTTTGAAACCGCCCGCGTTGCCACACGCCGTACGCATTCGCGGTGTAAAAGTTATAATTGCCATCGTCGCCGCTCCGGTGATTGTTGACGATGTCCACGTACACGGCTAAACCGTTCGAGCGCAGGGTCGCGACCGCGCGCGTTAGCTGCTCGCGCGTGCCGTAGCGCGTCGGGAACGTGTAGTTCTGGTTTTTGTTCCCCAAGTCGTAATCGTCATACGGGTCGTAACCGTTCGAGTTGCCGCCCGATGCGCCTTTCAGGACGGGCGGAATCCACACCGCCGTGAAACCCGCCTCGCTGAAATCTTTGGCGCGAACCCGCATAACGTCCCACCACCACGGCGCGCTTTGCGTTCCCGCGCCGGGCGACGGCACATCCCAGTAGAAGCCCTGCATCATCACGCCCGCCCGCGCGGCGCTTACGCCAAGCGTCGCGGAGACGAGGAGCGATGCGGCGACAGCGGCAAGCGCCGGTCGGCGATGGGAAGGTTGACGATGCGCGGCGACGCGCGGCGCGGTTTTGGAAGGCGTCGAACGCCGTAAGGCTTCGAGGAGAAAAAGGTTTTGCATTCGGTTCCTGATAACTCCGACATCGTAGTCGCGCACGTCCCCCAAACGATTGGGGGGGATGGGAGAATTGTACCGAGCAAAAAACGTGGCGTCAACTTGCGTAGTTCAAGGTTTTCGGGACAAACGCCGCTTACCGGCTAAGGCGAACTCTTCTTGGGGGTTCAGCCGCAACGATTTGTCGTAGAACAGTCTCGCCTTTTGTTTGTCCGCGCGACCGTCCGACCGCTTCTCCCAAAGGTTGCCAAGCGCGCTGAACACGGCGGCTTTTTCCGCAGTTGTTGAACAAAACGACGCGGAATGGGTCAGTTTCCGGTTTGCCCCTTCCCAATCGCCGGTTTGCATCCGCAAGATACCCACCCCGAAGTTCACATTGAAATACGTGGGATCTATTGCGGCCCCTTTTTGGTACGCGTCCAGCGCACCGGCTTTGTCCCGGTCGTATCGCTCCACCCCGATCTCCAGATATATCCGCGCCTTCTTGGCGGCGGCCATATCAAATTGGGTGAGACGGACAAACGCTTTCTCCGCCGCGCTTGTTTTCCCTTGCGCCAAATACGAGTAGCCCAGCCAAAACAACGGACCGGGCTTTTGGGGACTTGAGCGCGCTTCGATTTCAAAACAGTTCGCCGCTTTTTGGTAATTTTTGGCCTTGTAATAGGCAAGACCGATGACCCAATTAACTCGTTTCGCGCCGGGCTTTTGGGCGTACGACAACGCCGCCGGAACGGACAACGTTTTCGTGGGTGCAGGCGGGAGTAAATCGGGACGTATTTTACGTTGGGGAGGCGCGACCGGTGCGGGCGCGCGGGTCGCGGTGACAGCAGGAGCTACGCCCCTGCCCGCGCAACCGGTAGCGGCGACGCAAAGCGTATATGCGAAAAGTTGGAGGGTGACTTGTCGTTTCATCCGGGAAGCATAAACAAGTTAAGCCTCGGTTCCGTTTTGCGCGGAACCGAGGCTTAGCAGTATAAAACGCCGCGAATAAAGCGCGGCGGCGAGCGACGATTACGCGCGGCGGACGCGGGCGCTGTTCGGGTCCGGGGCCTGCGCGGCCATCTCGGCCTGCATGATCATGTTTTCGAGGTCGGTGCGGTTCATCGCGCGGGACAAAGCCATCTCGCGGGAGATAACGCCCTTCATGTACAGGTCGCGCAGGGTTTGGTCCATTGTCGCCATACCGATATTGCCCGAGGTTTGGATCATCGAGGTGATCTGGTGGGCTTTGGCCTCGCGGATTAGGTTGCGGATAGCGGGGGTGGCGATCATGATTTCCTGCGCGCAAACGCGGCCCTGACCGCCGTTTCGGGGAATCAGTTGCTGGGACAAAACCGCCTGCAGGTTGTTCGACAACTGCAAGCGAATCTGCTCCTGCTGACCGGGCGGGAACGAGTCCACGATTCGGTCAACCGTGGTGGACGCAGAGTTGGTGTGAAGCGTGGCGAAAACAAGGTGACCGGTTTCCGCCGACGATACCGCCATCTGCATGGTTTCCAGGTCGCGCATCTCACCGACCAGAATTACGTCCGGGTCCTCGCGGAGCGCGGCGCGAAGGGCGTTCGGGAACGCTTTGGTATCCTGCCCCAGCTCGCGCTGGTTGATTACCGACATTTTGTGGGTGTGCAGGTACTCGACCGGGTCCTCAATCG
>CAXUMS010000167.1:0-11055 GCA_964252165.1 uncultured Armatimonadaceae bacterium | reverse complement strand
CGTGTGGCTGGTCCTCCCTGGAAGAGGGAGCCGCGCGGCTTGAGCGATTTAGTCTGTCGCCCAAGTAGACGGCGTCGCCCAAGTAGACGCTAACCAACAATCAGAAACCAGCATAACCGGTAATCAGCATGCGCTACGGCGTGGCGTCGCCGACGGCTTTGCGAATACCCGCCGCGCCCTCGGAAACCGCTCTGGTTTCGTTCGTTGCGGTCGCGCCTTCGATCTTGCCCGTGAGAATTGCGATAGCGCGCCGGGTTTTCTTTTCGGATGGCGTCAGGCCCTTGTTCGCGGCCAAACGCGTGACCTTTTTATGGATGTCCTGGAGCGAAACCAGCGATTTGTCCATTTTTTCCTTGAACGTTTCGCCGCCCCCGGCATCGGTTTCCTTGAGCGACGCTATAAACTCCGCTTCCAGTTGCGCGCCGACCTTATCCGCGACAGCGGAGTCTTGCCCGGCGTCAATCATCTCCTTGACTTCGTCTTTGTGCGCGGTCAGGAAATCGTCTAAATGCTCCCCCAGCTTCGGGGCGTTTTCCGCGCTATAGCCGTTCAGGTCGGTGATGATCCGGTCTTCCAATTTCTGGCGGTAGCCGGGCATTTCCTTGAGCGCGTAATCGGGCAGGCCCTCGATAAAAGCGGGAACGCGCTTTTTCATCTCGTCAGCGAACTCATTCGCGCCCGTATCCACGCGCTCGGCGACCAGCCCTTTGGCGATCTCGGCGGCGACAGCGGGTTTCATGGATTCCTGGAACCGGCTGGTGATATAGCCCAGATAAAACAACACAAACAACGAGGCCACCGCGCTCACAATACGCGTGATCATGAGCGAGCGCTTGGCCTCGGCGACCTCGGCGGCTAAGAAACGCTCCGCCTCGGTTCCCGCCGCAGGCGTTACCGGCGCGCCCGGAGCGGGAAGGGTCGGCGCGCCGGGGGCCGGGGTGGAATAAATGCGGGCCGCGGCGTCGTCGTCGCTGTTACCGGCGGGGGAGTTTTTGGGGTCCGTACTCATTTTTTCGCCTCCTTTTTACCGAGGGATGGGGCCGCTCCCGGCCCTGCGGGAGCGGTTTCGCCGCCATTTTTCGCTTCTGCCGGGGCAAGGGCGAGGACATCGTCGCGCACCAAATCGATCACGGCGAGCGTCATTTCCCATGTCGCCGCATCGGATGCGCCGTTGACCTTTTCCTGCGCGTGGATTTTCAGCACATCGTCCATGATGCCGTTTACCGCCGCGACATGCTTGCCCATAATTTGGTCCGCAACATGCGGCATTCGCTTTTTGCCGACCTCGGTCATGTTCGTGACCAGTTTTTTGATTTTGTCGTCGGTCACATCGGGAAACATTTCCCGGATTTTGGATTCGCGCTTTTGAAGTTCGGCGGAAAACGTTTCGTCCAGGATCTTTTCGCTTCGGGCGGGCAGGTTCTGCTGCAGTTCGTTGAGTTGCGCGAGCGACGCCTGCGCAACTTCGGGCGCGCGGTTGTTGATTTTCTCGAACGACGCCGTCACTTGCGGGCGCATTTCGGTTACCGTTTGGGCGGCGATACGCTGAACGTTCGGGTACACATCGCGTTGCAAGCCACTGGAGAGTTTCGTTGTAAATTCGGATTGAATCGGACCGGGCTGCGCTAAGGCGAGCGCGGAGTTACGAAGCGACGTGATACTGTAGGCGACGGTCAGGGCCATTACGGCGAGCGCGCCGTAGCGCCACCAGGTCGCCTCGCGGCGCATTTGGTTAAGAACGCGGATTTGCGCGGCCACGTCCTGGGTTTGGACGGGCCGGAGCGTCGGTTCGGGGGGCATAACAATGTCCTCTTTCTCGAACAAGCGGACGCGCTTCGTATTGCGGCGGCGGCGCCGTCAAGCGCAGGCCAGCGACAATAAGCGCGGCGACGGTTTGGGGACGCTTCTAAAGCAAGCATCGCAAACCGGCGCATCAACAATGACTTGTAGCGACAACGGCGTTCAGGACATCGGGAAAACACAGATCAGGCGAGATTAGCCTCCTTGATTCGCTGGTTGCGGTTTTCGCCTGTTTGAAGGGGCCGGACAGGTTAAAAATTAGGAATTAAAAGGTTCGCTACATTCCTGCGGCGCGCAGGGGTTCATCAGAAAAAGAAACGCCGTCCATTTACACCGTGGTCGCAGGGTGTAGTTTCGCACACGTTAGGAAAAATCCTTTGCGGTGCAAGCGACCGCAAAAGGAAGCGGAACAACGACTCGCAGTTTGTCATAGCAAACCGGCGATTCGGGCGACAATTTCCACGGCGCGGCGGCGCGATTCCAAAATGATGTTCGCCCGCGACAACGCTCCAGCGATATACAAACCGGGAACCGGCGTTTCCGCGGTTTCCTCATCGTACACGGGCAAACCGTCGTGGTTCAGCGGAACGCCGAGAGCGCCGAAAAGAATCGGGTCGGCGGTTTGACCGATCAAGGCGAACACGAAATCATTGGGGATAATCTGACGCGCGGGCGCGAGCGTGGGCGACTCGTTCGGCGGCGCGTCGTTTCCGCCCTCGGGGACGTGTTCGAGTTCCACCGTGCGCGGGCCGATAGCGGCGACGCGAACGTTCGTCAGGAGCGTGAGGCGTTTTTCTTCGGCCATAATTTTGAGGTCGCGCACGATAAACGGGCGCAGATGGCTTTGGAAATCCACGGGGGGGCGTCGCATAGCGACCGTGACATGCGCGCCCGCCTCGGACAGCGTCATCGCCGCCGTCGCCGCCGAGTTGCCGCCGCCCGCCACGAGAACCTTTCTGCCCCAAAACGGCGTCGGGTCGCCCAAACGCGTGAACACCTTCGCCCGGTCCGCGCCCGGCACGGACAGCCGGCGCGGGTTGGGGAACGTGCCGGTGCAAAGGAGAAGAAACCGCGCGCGTCGCTCGATGGTTTCGCCCTCGCCCGCGACCCGACGGACCGAGCGCACAACAAAATAACGGTGCGCCACATCGCCGCCGCTTTCGATGGGTTCCACCGAAACCACTTCCTCCCATGTCTCGAGCGGCAGGTTTCGTGACGCGGTCACGGCGCGATAATACGCGAGCGCGTCCTCGCGCGTCGGCTTATGCCCGCCCGCCATTGGAAATGGAACGCCGCCGATGGCGAGTTCGTCGGCGGGGGAGAAGTACCGAATCTGCTGGGGATGTTCGACCAGCGACTGCACCGGCCCGCGCTTCTCGATCACGATATGCGTCAATCCCGCGTCCTGGGCCGCGCACGAGGCGGCAAGCCCGGCGGGACCAGCCCCGATGATGAGCAGATCAAGGATTTCCGAGCGGGACTTGGATAATTCGGTTGGAGGAAACATAGATTTTGCGACAAAACGCTCAGTGGAAACGCACTATAGCGATGAACGGCGATCCATCCAGCACACCAGCAAAAAATGTGGAAACGTCAGGCAGGATATCAAGGCAAGGTAAACAAATAAACCCGTCCCCACACCGTTTCCCGCCCCGGCGCGAAGCGCGATTATATACATACCCCCAAGAAGCGTGAGCGCCGCTATCAAGATGGGAAGGCATTGTCGCCCAAACCGCGCGGCGGCGAGCGTTACCCGCCCTTCGGCGCACAGAACTCGACTTCCGTTGTCCAACAAAAGAAGACGCCCAATATGACGCAGGCCGTGCCAGCAACAGAAATAGATGCCGACGGCAAGCGTTGGGTTCGCGACCGCGAACGTCGCATACAAAAGCGCGACCTCGGCGACGTCCTCGCAGGCGGCGGCGGTTACGGCTCCGCCGCGCCGGGCGGCGCGAAACAGAAAGAACAGGTACGCCGTGACAAGCCCGCCCAGCAGAATCGCCCCCGCCGCACGCACGCTCGGAGCAGGTAGCCAGTCCGCCGCCTTGCTGGGGCGGAACAGATTGGTTACCCCGGCGGCGATCCGGGCGAACTCGTCGGGAAAGCGAAACACGGGGAGCAGGATCGGCGCGCCGCCGCGCACCAGCCATGTCAAAAGCGCGGGCGGACCGGCTCGACCGGGAAGCCAAAGACGCAAATACGCGGCGTCGCCCTGCCCCCAGTGAAGCCACGACATCAGGATAAAAAGCGCAAAGGCGGCGGCGGGCGCGGCGGTCCAAAGCGCGCCATACAACGCAACCAATAATCCGTACACGGCGCAAAACGCGACCAGATGCCGGAGCGACAAGCGTTTGCCACGCGTAGCGGCCATAACGCGGTGATCCCATGCGCCGTGCGGCAGCCCTAAAAAAACGAGGCTGAGTAGAAACGGATAAGGCGCGATTTGAACCACGATGCGCGCGGGAAGCGAAACGGTGGCTATCAGAACCAGTCCCATAGCGGCCCAAGCGGGGTAGGTCATCCACGGATGAAGCGCGGCTTCGGCGCGTTCCCGCAGGGCGTCCGCGCCCCCAAAACTCAGTAGCGGAGTCGGTGGGGTCGGCGGGGCGGGCGCGGGTTTTGTCACCGGCTTGCCCCGCGCCGTTCTAAGTCGAAGGCGGCGCACACAAAATCACGGGGCGGCAAAGCCCGGATCATAGCGAAACAGTCGAGAAGCGAGGCGGAGTCGGACAAAGCCCGCACCAGTGCGCCGGGCGGAACCCGCGCGAACAACCGAGCGAAATAGCCTGGAACGGCATCGGGGTTTTGCAACAAGGCGCGGAGAAAGATGCGGTCGAGGGTGGCGGTTCGCCAGGACGACGACCCGGGTTCGAGGCGGCTTAGATCGCCGCCGCAAACCACGGCCTGGGCGAGCGCACGGCACCGACGCTGGATGCGAAGAAAAGCGTAGCCGCTCGATGGCCGGGCCGCCCCGCCCGCAAGCCCGATTGAGAAGGTATGCTCTCCTGTGCGAAGCGGAAAAGCGCGGGTCGTCATCGGGATTAGCCCTTGCTCCTCGCTCGCGACCTCGAACGAGTGCAAGCCGTATCGCGCCCCAAGATACGCGGCGATCTCGGCGCGGTTCGCGGCGGCGCTTCCCGCCTGCGCGAGGGCGTCCTTCGCCCCGCTTCCTCCGGGGACAAGCACGGTGTTCTCGACCAACGCTTCCCGGGTCGAGAGCGGCAAAACGTACGTGAAACGAATTGCGCCGGAAGCGGTTCCGCCCGCAGGCGGCGCGTTCGCGAAGTCCATCAACGTGACGGTCTGCGGATCGAATGTATCCTCGGCAGTTCGGATGAACTGTCCGAAGAATTGTTGGAAGAAAGTCGTATCATCCCGGCGCGCGACCGGGAAGCGGGGACTGCCCAGCGCAAGAGCGTCGAAGAGCGTTTCGCCGTGGAAGGTTTCCGAACCGGCCCGGACGCAAACTCCTTCCGGACCGTGGTCGCGGTAGCCGCCGGTGACCGCGACGCCCAAGCGCAATGTCACGTTCCCGCTCGCTTGAATTCGTTCGAGGACCGCCCCGTAAAAATCGCGCCCTTGCAACCGCACGTACGGCGTTTCCGGGGCGGATGCGCGAACCTCGGTAGTCGCGCCCGCCGCCGCCGCATCGCCCCCGCCGCGCACGGTCCAAGCGGGCCAGCGGTGGGTCGCCAAGTGCGTGAACGGCGTCGGTTCGGTATCCCAAAAGCACCACGTTCGGTCGTCCCCGAAGCGGCTTTTTCGGTCCAAGATCAAGATGGGGTCGCGAACGCCCTGCTCGAACAGGTACCAGCACAGGGACAAGCCCGCGCAACCCGCGCCGAGAATGATGTATTTGTAACGCATGGCCGCCTTGCCCTGGTTTCCGCCCGCGAGTGCGCGATGTATTCGACCGGCGCGCGCCAGTTGGCGGACGGGGTTTTTCCAAAATCGCGCCGACACTGTTTCGTTTATGTTTCGCTCTTGATTCAGAAGAACATGGGGCGACCGCACTCAGTTCCCAAAGCGGGCCAAACCTTCTACCGTAAAGCGCGCTTTGGTTACGCGAAACGTTAATATGTCTTCCGTGAATAATTCGCGAACTTTCTTTCATTTCGTTAGTTAGGAACGGCAACGAGCGACAACAGATGCACGATCAAGGAGAGTTAGACTGGAGCGCGCCGAGCCTACCGACAAAGACGACGATGAAGGCCCCGTTTGAAGGCCCCGTTTGAAGGCCCCGTTTGAACCACGACACCGCGCGGTGCGCCGCAATGACACCGCGCTTTCTTCTTTGATAGGGATACCGAATAATGCCGAACAATTTGCCAAACCTGTCTGTCGGCCAGTACGATCTGGTCTACAACTCGCTCTCCTTCACCATCGCGGTGATGGGCGCGGCGTTCATCTTCTTTTTGCTTGTCCGCAACACGGTCGCTTACAAGTACCAACGCGTTACCGAGGTCGCCGCGCTTATCGTTGCGGTCGCGGGCTATCACTACGCCCGGATGTTTGTTTCCTGGACGGCCGCCTACGCCCATCCGGTGGGCGGGATTGGTTACACGGCGACAAACGAACTCTTTAACGAGGGCTATCGCTACGCCGACTGGCTTTTGACTGTTCCCCTTTTGCTGGTCGAGCTTATCGCGGTCTTGTCCATCGCCGGTCAGCATCGTAACGGCCTAATCGCGCGATTGGTTGTGGCGGCGGGTGCGATGATTGTGCTGGGCTACCCGGGCGAGGTTTCCGATAACACGGTGACACGCCTCATCTGGGGGACGCTAAGCACCATCCCCTTTGTTTATATTCTTTTCGCGCTTTGGACCGAGGTGGGCGCGGCGATGGCGCGCGAAACTCCCGAGGTGCGCGGGCGGCTAGCTGCGGTTCGCTTGCTACTGCTTGCAAGCTGGGGCGTGTATCCCATCGCCTACCTTTTACCACTCTTCCCGGTGGATGCGGCGGCTTCGCTTGTTGGTCGTCAGGTAGGCTACACCATCGCCGACATCATCGCAAAACCCGTGTACGGGCTTATGATCTACGCCATAGTGGTTATCAAGAGCCTGCAGGAGAAGGCGGAAATCCCGGCGGGCGCGGTGTCCGCGTCGCAAGGCGGAGTCGCCCCGGGAGCGACCGCCCCGGTAAACTAAGCGGCGGCGCATCGGGACGCGGGCTATCGGAGCCTCGGCGATCCTTCTCGTTCCGCACGCCTCGTCAATCAAAGCGGCGGTTCCGTCCCCACAAGGGGCGGAACCGCCGCTTTCTTTTTTCTGATTGCGCGTTCGGGTCAGCGCAGGGCGCGCCGTGATTCCGCTAAAGCGGGAAGGTGAAGCGGAATCACGGCTTCCTATCCCTATAGCAAGCCGGCTTTAGCCTCTCGGAAATCTGCCACTCGTGATGACCGCCACTCGGACAAACGTCGCAGTAACCCAACATATCGCTCTCCTCACCTCTGGTCAGCGCCTGGTCCGCTCGCTTCGCTTCGGCTCAGGACGGTTCCGAATCCGACAATCTTTGCGCCTTCACGAATGGTAAACGTCGCCCCCTTTTGAAGCGAATCGTAATCTACCTCTGGGTGATAAAGGAGCGCAAGCGTGTACCGGAGCGATTTTCCCGCCACGTGTTCTGCGGGCCATGTCGTAAAAACGACGCCCAGATAATCCTCGGTTGACTCGTTGCCGTTGTGTGCGGCCTGGCGTATATCGGGATTTTGCACGACCAAATGCGGACGATACTGGCCGGGCGACCACGGTGCGGAACCCCAAGTCCGACCGCCTTCTTCGGGCGTTAAAAAAGTAATATCGGCTGAGATCGTGGGCGTCGTCATAGCGCCGCCCCGTTCACGCGGATGCTTTGGCCAGTGACAAAACCGGACAGGTCACTGCACAGGAACAGAACCACGCCCGCGACATCGTCCGGGACGCCCGCGCGGCGCAGGGCGTTGTTCGGCGACGCAGCGGCGCTGTCTACGACATCCGAGGGTGATGGGGCGTTTCCTTGAAATTGGTTGTTTGTATGGCCGGGCGAGACGACGTTGGCGCGGACGCCGCGCGGTCCGGCTTCCTGCGCCAAATCCGCCATGAACACCAGTAAAGCGGCTTTGGACGCGCCGTAAAAGGCGAGGCCCGGAAGCGGCTCGTGGCCCGCGCCGCTCCCGATAGCGACGATACTCCCGCCCCGCCGCATCGTGGGCAAAAGGCCCCGCGCGAGCAGAAAAGTGGAGTACAGGTTGACCTCGAACATGCGCCGCCACTGCGCCGGTTCCGTGTCGGTGACATCGCCGTGCAAGCCGATACCAGCGTTGAGAACGAGAAAATCCAAACCGTCCGGGTACGCTTGGGCGGTATGGGAAATTAAACGGGCGATGTCGTTTTCGGAGCCGATGTCGGCCAGAACGTTTTCGTGCGCGCCCAGACCGAACGCTTTTCGCTCGGCGAGAGAGACGCTTGCCGCCGCTTCGTCGCTTCGGTACGCGGCGACGGTGCTTGCGCCCCCTTCCGCCAAGCATCGCGAAAGGGCGCGCCCGATTCCGCGCGTCCCGCCGGTGACAAGGGCGTTTTTACCGGATAAATCAATCGTAATCATGGCGTGATGACCACCTTGAACTCGGAATCGCGGCGCGCGTGCAGGTCCGCGAAGGCTTGCGGCGCGTCCGCAAGCGAAACGCGGCGGGTGATATAAGGGCGCATATCCACGGTTCGCGCGCCGATAAGCCCAATCGCCTCGATCAGATCATCGGGCGGATCGAAGTTGCACGACGTTGTGATGGCGCGCTCGCCGCCGACGCTAAGGGGCGGGATGCCGAACATCATCTCGTGTGGCGCGAGCAGAACGTACGCCCCGCCCGGCGCGAGCCGCGACAGTCCGACCGTGAGCGTTTCCCCTGTGCAAACCGTGTCCCAGATGGCATCGAACGGGCCGTTTCCTGCGTCGGCGAGCGAGGGGGCGCAGGGTATGCCGACCGCGCCTGCGACGCGGCGCGGTACCTCAGCGGGGTCCACCGCCTCAACCGTTGCGCCCCGGGCGCGGGCGACCTGCGCGATGGACAGTCCGACCTGGCCGCAACCGATCACCAGGCCGGTCGCGCCGTCTCCCAAGCCGCGCGCCCGCGACTGCGCGGCGCGCTTCGCCGCATGAACGCCCACCGCGACCATATCGGCGAGCGCGAACTCCTCGGGCGCGGCGATTGAATCTTGGGGGAGCGGCAGGCAATCGTCGGCGAAGTACAAAAAGCGGTCGCTCATCGCGCCGGGAAAGTGGGAGCGGTCGTAAGCGGGGGGCCAGCCGCCGCCATGCCCCAGGTGACTGCACTCCTTGCACAAATTGCGGTTTCCGCTTCGGCATTCGTGGCACACGCCGCACGGGTGCATCGCCTGCACGACCACGGTTTCCCCGACCCGGCCCGCATCTACGCCCTGCCCGACCGCCTCGATTTGGGCGCACGCTTCATGCCCCAAAATCGTGCGGTTCCAGTCCACCGGCGCTTGTCGTCCCAGCGTGTGTTGCGCCCACGGGTTATCGCCCACGAAATAGCGCAAATCCGACCCGCACACGCCGCACGCGAGCGTCCGCAATAGGACCTCGCCCGGACCGGGCCGGGCCAAATCCACGGTTTCAACGTGGGCCATTTCGGGCGCGCACAGCACAAGGGCGCGGGTAGTTTGGGGCGGCGGGGCGGTCAGGGGCGGCATACGGTTCCTCATTTTGGGACGATGGCGGGAAGATAGAATATGTTACCCGGCAAAAAGCCGCACACGTCGTTACAAGGAACTACAATTCGACGTTCGTGAAGTTGGAAGGGGGTAAAAGGGCGAAAATGTTTATAGAAGTTTTCTTTCCCGGGGACGCTCTTGAGGATGCAGGCTTTCAAGGTCGTGACGAAGTCGAGGACCCGTTGAACGAAGCGCTTGAACCCGCAGGCGTCGGGGAAGTTATCGGCGGCGGGGGCGGCGCGAATGGTATCAATATTGACATTGAAATCTACGATGAGTCGCGTATTGACGAGGCTATGGCCCTGATACGAACAACGCTTCAAGAATTGGGCGCGCCGCCTACGACGACTATCCGCACCTTTGACTACGAGACCTCAATTAGCGTGACTTACGACCTGCAGATTTAGATAATCGCGGTTCTTAGGAGGCCCCCTAACCCCCAACAATGGGGGAACAAGAGGCTACCATCATAGACTAACTGTGGCCCGCAAGATGAGGCATCGCCGCTTGGTCTCTGTTGTCCCCCCATTGTTGGGGGTTAGGGGGCCGCCCAAAACCGCTCCTTACGCCGTATGATGCACGTACCGACCGTGTTCCGGGACGGCCATGCGGTCGAAGTCGCGGGCAAGCAGGTGGAGGGCGTCGCGCATTTCGGCCCCGCGCATCGCCGGGCCGTGGCCAGTAACGGCGATCTCCGGCTCCAACGCGGCGAGTTTCCGCACCGACTCGCGCGCGCTGTCCCAGTCCGGCGTGAAGTACATCGGCGGCCCGTGCATTTCCGGCTTCTGCGTCGCGACCGCATACGCGGATTCCTGGCGCGTGGTGATAAACGCATCGCCCGCGATAACGGTCTTGTCGGCTTCCCGCCACAGGGAAACATGACCGGGCGCGTGACCGGGGGTGTGTATCCATCGCCAGCCCGGCATGCCCGGCACGCTTCCATCAAGGGGAAGCGGATTAAGCCATTTGCCGACATCAATCGGGCCACGCGGGTACAGCGGTGACATCAATGCCATCAAGCCGCCGCCGACCGTGGGGTCGGGGGGCGGATAGGACAACCTGCCGTTGAGATACGGCATTTCGAGCGGGTGCGCATAGATCGGAACTTCCCAGCGCTCGGCGAGCGTTTCGAGTGCGCCATAGTGGTCGAAATGTCCGTGCGTCATCACAATCGCGGATGGGCGGATGCCTTCCCCAAACCGATGCGCCGCCGCGCTCGCGATCAAGCCCGCCGTTCCCGGCGCTCCCGCATCCACGAGAACCCAGCCGCGATCCGGGACATAGGGCATGCCGAAAAACGCGACATTGACAATGCCCAAACGCCGGTACGCGACATCCGGCGCGACCTCGTGCGTTTTGTCGTTACGAATGTCGTCCGCCTCCGGGTCAAAGGCGAGGCTGTTGGGGCTAAGCGGTATTTGCGGGTCCATAATACGGGCCGTTTACCCGTATCGCATCGCGATTGAAACGACGCGGGCGCGGGGCGGCAATAGGGTGTTAGGTGTTAGGTGTTAGGTGTTAGGTGTTAGGTGTTAGGTGTTAGGTG
>CAXUMS010000166.1:0-11147 GCA_964252165.1 uncultured Armatimonadaceae bacterium | reverse complement strand
ACGCGGGCTAACGGTTAACGCGGCGTCGTAGGCGGCGGCGGCGTCATCGAGTTTTCCGGAACGCTCCAGAGCGACGCCTTGATTGTAGCGGGCGGTCGGGTCTTGCTTGGCGGACGGCGCCACGCCATCTTCCGCGATAGTGGCGGCGGAGCCAAACGCTTCGGCGGCTTCCGCCCATTGCTTCGCCCCGGCGCGGACGCGTCCCAGATTGATATACGCGGCGTACCGTGTCGGCCCGTCGGCGATTTCCATTTTGGTAGCGGCATCGAGCGCGGTTGCGGCGGCTTCCGTGTTTCCGCGCGCAAGTTCCACCGCGCCTAAGTTGGCGAGAAGCGCGCCCTCGCCCGGCTTCAGATCCGTCGCCTTGCGGTACGCCTCGGCGGCCCCATCGTTGTCGCCGCCTTTTTGCAGAGCGAAGCCGAGGCTTGTCCACGCGGTCGCGTCCTGTGGGTTTAGTTCGGTCGCCTTGCGGTACGCCTCGGCGGCCTGCGGGTATTGCGCGACACGGCTGTGAGCGAAGCCCAGATTGTACTGCGCCTCGGCGGACTCGGGCGCAAGGTCGGCAGCCTTCTTAAACATATCAAGAGCGTGCGTGGTTTCTTCGGGCGTGCGGTCGGTCTTGGCGAACAGGGCGTTTCCGAGGTTGGTGTATCCGTCCGCCGCCGACGGGCGAAGCGTGATGGCTTTTTCCAGGTACGGGATCGCGCGAACCGGATCATTGTTTTTGGCGAGCAAAAAGCCCGCCCACGATTGCGCGTCGCCGTTGTTAGGGTTGGCGTCGGCGGCCTTCAGCATAAATTCCTGCGCCGCCGATAACTCACCGCGCCGGAACGCGTCCATGCCCTGCTTGAACAGGTCGTTCGCTCCGGAAACCGTGGATGGCTGTGCGGAGGGGTTTTTCACCGCAGGCGAGACTTTTTTGTCGGCGGGCGACGGCGGGGGCGTCGTTTGTTGCGCCCGCGCTACGCCGCCCATAGCGGGAACAGCAAGAACAAGCGTAGCGAAAACAAGCGAGGTCTTCCGGCGACGACGCGCGGCAAGGGCCAGCGGGCGGCGGAAGGATAGCGGCGGCGTTGAAGGCGTATTTGGCATCGGTCAGGTTCCTGTCAGGTGACGAAAAAGCGCCAACGCCTTTTCGCCAAAAGCGCGGGGACACGCCCCCGCAACCGGGGATGCGCTCCCCGAAACGATAGTTGCTCTTGTGATAACGCAGAAGTCGTGCCAACAATGAACGTGGAGCGAGCGAGCGGCGAACGGCGTCTGAAAAACATCGTATCACAGCAGAGTTTAGCGCAAATTCTTACCCGTAAACCTACCTGTAAGTATACCGGGAGGTTAACGTACTTCACTCGGTTATTGCGCTGTCTCCGGCAAGACGGATTGTTACCCGCGAAAGAGTTCTTTGTCGCGGCCCAGGTGTCCGCGCATACGGACCACGGCTTGTGTGTGTAATTGGTAAACGCGCGACTCGGAAACCGAAAGCACTTTACCGATCTCCTTGAAGGTCAGGCCCTCATAGTAATACAGGGCGATCACCAAACGCTCTCGCTCGGGCAATTTATCGATTGCGCCGCCGAGTTCGCGGATGCGTTCGCGCAGTTCCACATCGGCGACCGGGGATGCATCGGCGTCGGGGATCACATCGGACAGGTGCAAACGCTCCGAACCGTCGCCGCCGCCCAGAATCATGTCGTCGAGGGACAAAACCGAGCCGCGCCCGGTGTCCGCCATCATCTTGAACAGTTCTTCTATCGTAACGCCCAGATGCTCGGCGATCTGCGGTTCGGTCGGCGGAACACCCAGTTTCACCTCAAGCTCGTGGAACGCACGCTCTAAAAGTTTGGCGCGCTCTCGGATCGAGCGCGGCACCCAGTCTTCTTCGCGTAGCGACTCCAGGATGGCGCCGCGTATAAGGGCGATAGCGTACGTTTCAAACTTGACCTGACGGCCCGGATCGAACTGGTCTACGGCCTTGATAAGCCCCATCGCGCCTGCGGTGTATAAATCTTCGCGCTCCAGATTGGGCGGCAAATTGGTGACAACACGACCTGCGGTAATTTTTACCAGGTACGAGTAGTTGTCAATAATGGTGGCGCGTGACTTCGGATCACGGCGATCCTTAAACCGCCGCCACGCCTCCTCAATTGGTCGAGCCGCCATATGTCCTCTAATAACCCTGTGCGAGTAACCCTATGCGAGCCGTCATCGCAGTGGGAACGGTCAAAAGCCGTCGCCGCCGTTTCTTCATAGGGCGGGGCGGTCAAAAATAACGTAAATGAATGGAAAACGCGCCGATTTGTCGTGCTACGCGGTTGCGCGCCGCCGCGACAAATTCAGAAAAACGCGTAAAAGCGCGTTTTGCGGACTTGTCACATTATAGCATGACGCGGCGTTGGTATGGTGTAGGACGCGGAACGCGTCAAGCGTTAGAACAAACCCGGTTTTTGTTGCGGTTCCGAGCGAGAATACCGGGCTAATAATGACGTATGCGCGCGAAGTTGTCAAGCAAGGTCCGCTCCTGTGAGCGGCCCGAAAACCCGGTAATCGTCCTGGCTCGCAACGGTTTAGGAAAAACGCGCGCCGGGAAAAGTAACCATGTAACTCCTCGATCTTGCGGTTTGCGCCGCAAGCGAGTACGCGACGCATTTTGCAGAAGGGGCGGCCCCTGAATTTGATAGATGCGGCGCGGTGATTATGCGGAGGAAATTATGAACAAGAATATCACGGCCCTGTTTGCGGCGGGCCTCGCATTAGTCTCGGCGGCGACGGTGACGGCTCCGGTTCTCGCGCAACAAGGTCGCCAAAAAGACAAGAACAACATGCGAAACCTGGGCGTCGGCCTGGGCGCGGGCGCGCTGTACGAACTGTCGCGCGGCAAGAAAACCAATGCCCTGATTCTCGGCGCGGGCGCGGCTTACTCGGCGAAGAAGTATGAGGACGCCCGCAAAGCGCAGAGCAAAGAGAACAATGGTCGTGTTGGACGTCAGTACCGCTACCGCAACGGCAAGCGGATCGGCTACTACAAGATCCAGAACGGCAAGCGGGCCGGATACGTCGCGTACTAAGCCATCAGGCGATAACGCAAGGCCGCTTGAAACGGTTTAACAAGGCGGGCCGGGAAGTAACACTTCCCGGCCCGCTTTTATTTGCCCATTAAATTCACGCCAATCCCGAAGCTCGGGTGTCCCTCGCGGCAGGGCTACCGTCTCGCAACGACGAACATTATAGATGCTATGCCCTTAGAACCGCCACGAACCGCTTTGTTCGACCGATCCGCCTATTTTCCCGACCTGTCGCCCTTATCGGCGGTGTCCGCAATCGATGGACGCTACCACGCCGCGACCGCGCCGCTCGCGCCGCATTTCTCTGAGTTCGCGCTGATTCGCTACCGGGTGTATGTGGAAGCGCGCTGGTTGCAGGCGCTCGCGGACGAAGACGCTATCCCCGAGGTGCGTCCGCTTGCGCCCGGCGAGGCGTTGACGCTTGGCGCGCTCGCCGGTAACTTCGCGCTCGCCGACGCCGACCGGATCAAGGAGATCGAGCGGACCACGAACCACGATGTCAAAGCGGTCGAGTATTTCGTTCGCGGTTGTTTGGCGCAAACGAGCCTTGAGGATGTGCGCGAATGGGTTCACTTCGCCTGCACGTCGGAGGACATCAACAATCTCGCCCATGCCCTGATGCTTCGGGCAGGAATACAAGATGTTTTCCTGCCCCAGGCCCACGCGCTTGTAGACGCTATCGCAAGCCTTGCCGCCCGGCACGCCGACACGCCGCTCTTATCGCGCACGCACGGTCAGGCCGCGTCGCCGTCCACGGTTGGAAAAGAACTGGCCGTTTTTGTCGCGCGGATGCGGCGCGCCCTGCGGACGATCGAATCGCAGGAGTATCTGGGCAAGTTCGGCGGCGCGGTCGGTGCGTTCAACGCGCATGTGGTCGCGTACCCCGATGCGCCGTGGGAAAAGATTGCGCGCCGTTTTGTCGAAGGTCTGGGGCTGACGTACAATCCGCTGACCACGCAGATCGAGCCGCACGACTACATGGCGGAGTTGTTCCACGCTTTAATTCGCTTCAACAGCGTTTTGCTGGACTTCGACCGCGATGTTTGGGCGTATATCTCCCTCGGCTACTTTGGACAACGCACCATTGCGGGCGAAGTTGGCTCGTCCACGATGCCGCACAAGGTCAATCCGATTGATTTCGAGAACTCCGAGGCGAATGTCGGCCTCGCGAACGCCTTGCTCGGCCACTTAGCCGAAAAGTTGCCGGTTTCACGACTTCAGCGTGACTTATCGGATTCGTCCGCCATTCGGAGCGTCGGGTCCGCCCTCGCGCATGCCCTGCTCGCCGTGACCGTCGCCAAACGGGGCGTGGGCAAACTGACCGTGAACGAAGCCGCGCGCCGATCTGTCGGAAACCTGGGAAACGCTGGGCGAGGCGGTTCAAACCGTGATGAAAAAAGCGGGCCACGCTGACGCCTACGAACAACTCAAAGCCCTGACGCGCGGCAAAGCGATTGACCAGGCATCGCTCCAGTCGTTCGTCGCAACCCTCGATCTGCCCGAAGCCGACAAGGCCCGCCTGCTCGCCCTGACGCCGGAAACGTACACGGGCCTTGCCGCAACCCTTGCCCGCGCCGAGGTCGCCCCCCAACCGGAGACGAACTAAATGGAGGCCCTACGACGCTGGGCAGGCCTGATCAGCGCCCTGCTCCTTTTCCTTTCGGGTATCAGCCTCGTCGGCCTGAGCCTGTTTGTCGGTTCGGATATGGGCGGCGGCGGGGTCGCCTACTCCGATGGCGGCGAGATCGGCCCGCGCCATTTTCTGGGCTTCGCGCTTTTCTTCATCGGCGGGTTCGCCGCCTTCTACCAAATCCGAAAACTCTACCACGCGCGCCAAGACCCGTACGACCTATCCCGCCTTTATGAAGAAGCCCCTACCCCGCTCCCCGAACCCGACGAAAACGCCGTAGACGATGACGGAACTCTGCTCTGCCACGCGTGCGGCCACGCGGTCCCGCCTCCCCACACGCGTTGCCCCGACTGCGGTCGCCCGTTAGGTTAGGGTGTTGTGTTGTGTGTTGTCGTTGCCGTCTACGTGGCGTTTGACTAAATCGCTCCTGCCGCGCGGCACCCCCTGCGCGGGGGAGCGGCAACCTTACGTTGCATCGTTCATTTTCTTTAGCGACGGGTTTCTTTGTTTTGCCGCGAAGACGGCAAAACAAAGAAACCCGTCGCCGAAGCAATGCACGGTCAAGCGTCAGGCTTGGGCCGCCCCCGGCCTGAGGGGGTGCCGCGCGGCAGGAGCGATTTAGTCAAACGACAACGTAGACGGCAACGACAACACACAACACAACACCCTAACCTAACGGACATCGTACAGGCGGTAGGCGCCGACAGTGACGGCGACGGGGTAGTGGGCTTCGAAGTAGGGTTGGTTCAGGGTCCAATGGGCGTCGGCGGCGTGGTAGCCCTCGTACGGGCCGAAGACGACATAGGCGATGTGGCGTTTTTGGAGAAGGGCGGGGGTTTCGGGATAGCCCTCGTAGATTTTCTTCATATCGGTTTCGCGGTCCGTGTAGTTGATACCGTGGGTCCACAGGTGACCGGAGTAACCCATAAACGACGGGCGCCCTGAGATGGCTAACGCGTGATCGTAGATGGGTGAGTGGAGAATCAGGGCGTGACGCGGGGTGGCGCGCTTCACCGCTTGGGCGAAGTTGATCCCCTCGCGGTCGAACGTGCGCGTTCCCTGATCGTGGTTTCGTCCGGCGATACGCCAGATGTCGAGCGTTCCCGCAACGGTGAGCAGGAAGAATAGGGGGGGAACGAGAGCGCGGACATAGATGCGGCGCGACGCCCAAAGGCGGGCGAGCAGGCAGGCGACAACGGGTGTGGATGCAATGTACCAGTAGATCAGGACTTTGATGCCGTCCCAGACCCACGGCGCCAGTTTGACGAAATTCGGGACCAGGAAGCACAGAAGAAACGGGACATACAGCAGGGCGACCGAGCGCGGAACAAACGGCGGCGGGTTGTCGCCCGGTTTGCGCCAGGTTCCCCAGAGCGCGATTAAAGTTAAAGGGATGAGCAGGCCCGTGTTCTGATACCAGAAACGGATCAGGTGCGAGGCGAGCGTCCAAACGGGCGGCAGGATATTGTGACGAAGGCGGAACGCGCCCGCGACGTTCGCGGCGAATTGGTCGCTGCCGCTGTCCCAGCCGACATAAAACCCGATGAAGTTTCCGGTATGGGCGGCGCTACCGTGTTGCATCCACAAAATTTGCGGTCCGGCGATCAAACCCGCGACCACGAAATACATCGCCCAGTCGCGCCACTGCCTGCGGAACGTAAGCGCGGCAAGGCCCGCTCCCGCGAGGAACAAGACCAGAAACGTGTGCGCGTGGGCGAGCGGGAGCAGACCGGTCAAAACGCCCGCCGTGAGCAGAGCGCGGCGCGATTGGGTTGCGCGCCGGGTCGTCTCCGGGTTGTCGCCGTTTTCCGGCGCATACTGATACGCGTCCAGAGCGGTTTTCCAAAGCGTGATCACGATCAGCGCGAGCGGCACGCCGAGAAGCATCGAGCGCTGGGTGGCGAGAAGCGTGGTCACCATGTTCCCGAATCGGAGCGGAAGGAGCGCCTGGCCTAACCGCATTCCGTTTTCGTTGTTGATCGTGAAATCGCGGGACGGCGCAAGGAGCATTTCGCGCCACGGCGTCCCCATCTCCGCCCGGTCGCGAAACAAAAGGAACCAGCCGAAGCCGCCGTTCAAGAGCGCGAGCGGCGGCGTCAGAACGGTCGCGACACGGTTCTCGTCGGTCACGCGCCAGGCCCAGTAGAAGAACACGCCGAGCAAAAATAGAACCAGCGTGACGTTCTGAACCCACAGCGCGCGCGCGATTCCCAGATCGCCCGTGACGAACTGCGCGGCGGTGAAGTCGGACAGAAACGGGTAGGTCAAGCGCGTACCGGCGTATTCGGGGTGTTCGGGCGGGAAGTTATCCCCCCACGCGAAATCGGTGATGATGGCGATATGAAGCGGAATATCACCGGTGTTGTGATGGTTCGACGTGTAAACGCCGTCGGGCTTGAAGTATAGCGCCCCGCGAAGCGCGCCGCAGATAAACACGGCGAGCAAAACGTACACGAGCGCGATAGACAAGCCAAAGCGTGTCGGACGCCGAAGCGAGGCCGCCCCGCCGCGCAGATTCTGCAAAATCAAGGGAGCCGCCTGCGCGCGTCGCCGCGCGACATACGCGAGCGGGGGGGCAAGCGTCAGAGCCGCTGTTATCCAGAGCGACGCGCGCGACAAGCCCATCCCGGACGCGACCCCGAACCCAATCAACCCGAACGCGGTTTGCCCCAACACGCCGCCGACCGTGAGCCGCGCCCAAAACGGCGTCGCGCGCGCGCCCACAGCAAGGGGCGCGCCGGGAATACGCGCCGCGTCCATAAACCAGAACGTGGCGATGTATCCGGCGACGGTCGCTAAAAATATCAGGGTCAGCGCGGTTAGCATTTTGTTAAAACAAACGTTAAATCCACGTTCGCCCCAGCCACAGCAATTTTTGAAACCACTTATCCGAGATCGGATACGCGGACAAGAGCGGGTAATACGAGATAAACCAGCCGACGACGTTCGCCCCGAAGGCCGCGACGAGGGCGCGGCGTGGCGTCAGGGAGCGGGGCGGGGCGGGTGCAAGGTACAGGAGGTTGCCGCGCCCCGGTTCCGCAAGCGACGGCGCGGTAACGGCGGCGCTATCTTCGTCCGCTAAGGCGAGATGGCGCGGCATGTAGTCCCAAATACGCACCAGGAAGTAGCCGAGCGCGATGCAGGCGAACGGGATTGTATCGAAGTAGTAGTGCATGAAGTTCAGCGGGCGGGATTTCACCCCCCACAAAAGCCACAGCGACAAGCCCATCAGGGAGGCGAGACCAAGCCCGGCTCGCCGCTCCCGAACGGCGATAAATGCGCCGAGAAACAGCGCGGGCGCGCTCGCCCACCACAGCGGACCGTTGCCCACGCACCACACGCCGCGAATAACGCCGTCCGCGCCCTCGAAGTAGTACCAAACGGGCCGGAGCATGAGCGGCCACGACCACCACGGCGAGTTGTAGCCGTGGGTCGCCTGCAAGTGCGCGTGGTAGTCCCACATCTCGAACTGTTGCCGGATCACCTTGCCCCAACCGTGCGCGTTGTGGTCCGGCGTGAACAGTTTTTCGGCGAGTGTTCCCGGCCCTTGCAGAGCGTACGGTATATACGACAATAGGTAGATCGCGGCGGGCAAAATAAGGAGCGCGCCCGCGAGCGGGACCGTCCACAACGGCGCGCCGCTCCATCGCCGCGTCGCGAAGCGGTGCAGAAGGAGGAATGCGATAAGCGCGGCCCACGCGTACAAACTCGACCAGCGCGTCGCAATCGCGCACCCTATCGCCGCCCCGGATAACAGGAGCCATCCCGTGCGGGCGCGCTTGTTCATGGCGTCGTCGTCCGCGTTGTCCGGGGCCTCCGACTGCCTCGCTTCGTCCGTTTGCGCGTACTTCCAAACGGCGAGCGTGGCGAGAAGGACGAAGAAGACCGTGAAAATGTTGGTCATCGCAACCCGGCTTTGCACCCAGAACGCGCCATCAAGGGCCAAAAGCGCGGTGGATACGGTCGCGACCGCGCGACTTCCGAATAGCGAGCGCGCGAGCGCATACAGCACGGCGAGCGTTCCCGCGCCCCAGACAACGCTTGCAAACCGCCATGCGATCACGGTCCGGGCCGGGTAGTGCGCGCCGTCCGCGTAGGCGCCGTCGCCGCTTTCAAAGCGCGCCCCCCACACGTTCAGCGACACGGCGGCGATCAGTTTCGAGAGCGGCGGGTGCGTCCATTCGTGCGGGTCACGTCCGGCGACATAGTCCATTGCGGTCCGGGCATGGTACACCTCATCGAAGATTTGTACCGGCGGGGTCGCAAGACGCCACAGGGCGAAAACGTAGAACGTGACCGCGAACGCGCCCGCAATCACATAATCCGCGCCCGTGATCGGCTCCGTCCAACCGCGACGCCGCCCCCGACGCGGCGCAGGCGACCCGGCGCGCAACACCAAAGCCCACAAAACCGCGCCGATCCCCAGCACGAGAAACAGCGCGACCGCAACGCTCGGAAGATGAACGGCTATGCCAAAAAACTTCGTATTGTAAGTGGATTCAGACAAGCCCCGTCACCCCGCGCCTTCCAACGCCCCGCCCCCGCAGAATCACCGGTACTATTATCGGTCGTCGCCCCCGTCTCCTGTAATTTTGCGTATCGTTTGGTTTGTGGGTTCCGTTCGCTTGTGATCGGGCGGTGGCGCATCGCGTACCCGAAGCGTCTCCTTTTCCGTATCGCCGTTTCGCGCGGAGTGACGTGGCAAAAAAGTTTTTAGAAAAGCGAGCCGAATCTGTCATAATCGCTTGTTCGCGTCGTTAGATGTATAACAGGAACTCGCGCAAACCCGCGAGGTTGGGGAGACTTTTTAATCGTGCGCCTCAGAATTACCCTACAGGCCGACCGTTCCATTCGCGTCCCGTACAGCCATCAGGAACTCTTGAGCGGGCTGGCGTACCGGTTGCTCGGCCTGTCGAGCGCCGAATACGCCCGGTTCCTCCACGACGAGGGCTACGCGTCCGATGTGAACCGACACCGGCGCTTCAAGCTGTTCACGTTCTCCACGCTCCGCGCGGCCCCGTCCCGCAGGCGGAGCGAGGGCGCGTTTCTCCGGTTCAGTCCGGGCGTCATTGACTGGTATATCGCCTCGCCGCTCCCGGATTTCCTGACGCACACGGCGACCGGCCTGCTCGCGGTCGGCGCGCCGCTTCAGATCGGCCCGGACGCGACCGTGACCATCGCCGCGATTGACGTGGAGAACGCGCCCGCGTTCGGCGAGCAGGCCCGGTTCACATGCTGGACGCCGATTGTCGCCGCGACCAAAGCGCCGGACGGTCGCGCGACGCCGTACTATCTGCGCCCATCCGGCCCGGACGCCGCCGCGTTCGGGGGCGCGGTCCGCAAGAACCTGTTGCAAAAGTACGCGCTGGTCCACCCCGAACCTATCGAGGACGACCGCTTGTCCGTGGAGTTCGACGCCCCCTATCTCGCCCGGGACCCGCATCACGGCACGAAAAATATCGCCTTCAAGGGCGTGAACATCATCGGCGCGCAGGCCCCGCTCACGCTGTCCGGCAACCCGGCCCTTTTGAAACTCGCGTGGGAGTGCGGTCTGGGCGAGAAAAACTCCACCGGCTTCGGCATGATCGAGACCACCCGATGACCCTACGTTTTACCGGCCATCCGTTTGTTGACGCAGGCGTCGCTGGAGTTGCCGCTCTTTTAGAGGATAAAGGCGCACCCGCCTTTGAGCGTCCTGAAGATATTACCCCGGAGCATTTTCAGCAAGCGGTCGAGTTGATGAAAGACCTTTATCTCATACGAATTTGTAAAGACGACAAAACATTAGACAAAATGCCTTTGCTTTACTTTTTGCTTCAAGAGGTCTTGCCAGGCTCCTCGTGGGACCAATCCAAATCAGGAAGCGACGTAGCAGGCAGTAAAGAAACAAAGTTTCTTGAATACGTCAAAGGGCTTCAAAATGCGATGGCGGAACCTTCCATTGGCACCTGTTCAGTATCTGGGCAGGAAGCCCACGTCTGGATTGACAAGTCTAAAATGCCGCTGTTGTCTTCAGGAGGCGAGCGCCCCAGTTGCTACCCTAATCTGGATGAAGGGTATAGAGCGGCGGGATGGGTAGCCTTATCTATTTTGTTCTCACCCATTAGCATAGAAAAAACAGCAAACGACAGAGGCACAGGAGAACCGGGTAGTTCTTGCCTTATCTACCACTCGCCCGATTGGCGTTTTATGATCGAGGTTGCAAAACGTAACCTGCAACGATTGCAACTCTCTTTGTCAGCTAAATCTCTAAAAGAAGTTCGTTACCGGCGGTTTATGGCCTCAAACAAGAGCAAAAAGTGTTTTAGGCGCGGTACATCGAAAATTGCATTTTCAACAATACTACATTCAATGAATCGAATAGATGCTGACAAACGCCCTCAAATTTCCATATGGAGTTTGGTCGTGGTTTTCTTTATGTTGTTAGGTTTGTTATCGTTGTTTAAGTTCGGGCA
>CAXUMS010000165.1:0-11167 GCA_964252165.1 uncultured Armatimonadaceae bacterium | reverse complement strand
CGTCCGCGCCAAACAGGAACGACTCGATAGCGTCCCACACGCGCGCGAGGGCCGGGTCGCGGGCGGGGTCGGGCGGGCCGAATGTCCATATGTCGCGGTCGGCGTCGAAGCGGTGAATACCGGTTTCCCGGAGAAGCGCGGCGTACATGGAGCGTTCGGGCGGGAAGCCCTCCATACCCAGCGTTTCCTCCTCGCCCCTCTCGATCATCGCCTCGAATAATGTCCGGCGCGCGGACGCCGCCCCGCTCGCAAGCGCGCGCCGGTTGACGAGTTCGTTTAGGAGGCGCGGCGTGTGCGGGTAGGCGGCAAGGCACGCATCGGAGACGAGTTTTTGCCGGTCGCGCGCGGTTCGGGCCTGCACGATCTCGCCACACCAGCGCCAAACAGTCGTCGCGCCGGTCGCCGCCGAATCGCCGCTGTCGCCGGGCGGGACGTCGCCGCGCCGTACGACGGCGGTTTTGCCGCCCGCGAGCAGGCGGTCCCATTCGGCCCGGAACGCGGCCTCGGCCTCGGCGAGCCGTTCGCGCACCTCGCGCGCCGCCACCCGGTCCCGCGCAAGTTCCGGCGTTTCGCTTTGCAGGGTCAGCAAGGCTTCGAGCGTGCGCGCGGCTTCCTGCAACGGCACGGTTTCGCGCACAACGCCCACAATAAAGTCGGGCCGGT
This sequence comes from uncultured Armatimonadaceae bacterium, assembly GCA_964252165.1. Taxonomy (GTDB): domain Bacteria; phylum Armatimonadota; class Armatimonadia; order Armatimonadales; family Armatimonadaceae; genus CAXUMS01. Next base: position 10,504 of record CAXUMS010000165.1, on the reverse strand, counting down.
CGGCATACAACACCCCCAGGTTCGCCCCGGCCTCGTCCGCGCTTTGCGCGTCGCGGGCGAGGGCAAGGAGAACCGTCCCGTCAAAGGCCGCATCGCCCGCGCGCGGGGCGGGGGATGTAAGGGCGGAGGCGTCGTCCGTGCGCCGCAAGGCCACATCGAAAACGCGCAGGGTTCCGGTTTCAAACAAATGCCGTCGCGCGACCAGAGGAAGGAGCAGGGGAGGCGCGTCGGTTTCGTCGCCGCTTGCGCTCGCGGCATCGCCGAGTTTCGCGGCCAATGCGCTCACATCCACATCGCCCATCCCGCCGCCGCTGTTCCTGCGCCCCAGCACATCGCGCAACCGCTCCTCGACATCCAGGTCGCTTCCCTCATACGGGCGGAACGCGTTCTTGTAGCGTCGGTACGTAACCAGTGTCGCGCGCGTCAAGCCCGCAAGCGCGGCGTCCACACTTTCGGAAGGGGCGTCATCGAGCGCAAACTGCAACACATCGGCGGACGCGGGAAGGTGCGTTGTCGTATCGCCCAAGACGTGGAGCAGGCCGATGATTTTGGCGACCGGGCCTGCGATTTGGGGCAGGGCTTCCTGCTCGCCGCTCCGCTCCACGGCCTCCTGCGTTTCGCTCCACAGTCGCGCGGTAGCCGAGTGCGCGCCTGCCGCTCCGCCACCGACCAGGGCCGACGCTCCGACATTCGCCAAAAGGTAATCGTACAGCCGGTCCAGCCGGTAGTACGATGCGCCTCCCGTCGCCAGGAAGTCATGGAGGCCGCCCGGCTCGTCCCCGGACAAGAACCCGAAGAGGGACCGCTCGCCCTGCCCGAAGCGCCGGAAAACGTGCGGCAGGGATAGAAGCGTCAAAGGGTGGAGCGGAAACGCCCGGTCGCACAAATCCGCAAACTCGCCTTCGCCCACGGCGCGCGGGAGCAGGCGTAGCGCATGGGCTTGATGGGCCGCTTGTTGGGCGTTCGCTCGGATAATGGCGTCGCGGGCCGGGTCGGGCGTGCGCTCCATCGCGCGGGCGACCAGGCGTAACATTTCTTCGGGCGCGTCGGCGAACGCCAAATCGGTAAAGCGCCCCTGCACCTTGCGCCATTCGTTGCGCGTGGTCGGCCCCAAACGCTGGGCGTACTCGTCGAACGATTGGTGCAGAACCGTAACCACCATCAGCGGGGCATGGGGGGCGGAGCGCACGGCGGCCTCGGCAAGTTCCTGAAGCGCCTGCACATCGCCCGCGTCGGGGTCTTCGGCGGCGAACTCTAAGAACTTCCCGGCCTCGTCTAAAAGGGCGAGAATGCCCCAGACGCCGGGAACCGATTGGCGCAACCGGGCAGTGGCTTCCTCGTAAAACCGCGCTATAGCCGCGCCGGTCCGAAGAACGGGAATCTCCGGCAAAACCACGCCGCGTACGGGTAGCCGCTCCCACGAGCGCGCCAGCCCGTTGACAAGGGCGTCGGTGAGCGGTTCGCGCCCGCCCACGATCAGCACGGGCCATAAGCCGTCCGTGTTTTGACCGTCAAAGAGGGGTTGGCCCAGCACGTCTTCGGCTTTGCGCCGCAGGTCGGCGTCGCCGACCGGAGCGGCGGCGAGGGCTTTTGCGAGCGTGAGCGCGAACGCGGATTTGCCCGACCCGTACGGGCCGGTGACCGAAAACGCGCGGGCGGCGGGTTTATCCGCCGCGCCCGGCAAAATGCGGGCGAGCGACCCGAGTGCGGCGGGTGTCGGGACATAGCCCTCGGTCGCGCCCGGCGTGTAAAAATCGCGCTCCAAATGCACGGACCGCAGAAAGCGTCGCTGAACGCGGATCGCGTCGCCGAGCGGCAAGGTCGGAAGGGCGTCGGGAGCGGGGGCGTCAGGCGCGGTTGGCATGATAATACGTTTCCAAAAGCGTCAGGGGATCCACGCTTTTCCGCCGCACGACCTGACGCACCAGGGCCGTGTCCGCGAAAAACAGCGCGCCGTCGGTGACGTGCGATAAGGCGTCGAGGTAGGACAGGGTCGCGTCCTCGTCCAAACGGAAAACGCGACCCGGCGCCGCTTCGCCGTGAACGATCTCGCGGAGCGACAGCGTTTCCTGCCGGGCGTGATGCTTGTCCCAAAAGTCGGCTAACGCGTACGCGAACACGGACGCGGGCAGGCCGGGCTTTTGCTTGTTGGAAAAGCGGTACAGCGTCGCCTGCTTTTTGCCGTCCTCGTTTTTTTGCCGTACGACCGGCGCAAGCAAACCGAGCGACGCGAGCGGACAATCGAACGTTTCCTCGGGCGTGGACGCGAGGCCCCGGCGTCCGGCAAGGTACGTTCGCACAAAGCACGACACATCGGCGTCAATCGAGGCGTCGGACACCTTCGCCTTGCCGCCCGTTTGCGTTTCCGCGTACCGCTTCACCGCATCGCGCAAGCCGTCTTTGGTGAACTCCGCGCCGCCGTACAGGTTGAATGTGAAATACCACGTCGTCGCGCGGGTCAGGTTGGTAACGAGGCTATAATGCAGAACCCAGAGCGACGCGTCGTCTTCGAGGTACGGGTCCCAGCCGTCATCGGATAAAAGCCGCTTTCCGAACTCGGACACCCGGAGCGCTTTGATGCGCCCTTCGCCGGTGGTTTGCGTCTCCTCGATAACGCCCGTGGACAAGCCCCAGTAGCGGATCGAATCCACCATGTTCTTGCCCACGCCGAGGCGCACAATGGCGTCGTCCGCGCGGAAAATTTTGGCGTCTTTGGCAAGCGCGTCCACGCCTTTTTTGAGCCACGGGTAGCGAAAAACAAACGTTTGATGTCCCGAAAACGTCGGCGCGGAGCGCACAGTCGGGGAGGCGAAAACGGAAGGGGAAAGTGTCATAGCGGAAAAAACGCCCCGGTTTTGGCAAGCGGGATCAACCGGGCGCAACCTCTTTTATATCAGGAAGACCAACCGTTGCGCCCCCGCCTCAGCGTGTTTTCGCTACAGTTTGGGATTACCGGTAACTGCATCGTCAAGCCCGGTCAGGACGCTATATCTTTCTGTCTGATCGCCGTGAAAGAACGCCGTCTCGCCACGCGTCTATAATTTGCCGTGACAGCGACACTTTGCCGGGAAGTTCCGGTAAATCGTCCACGGAAAACCATGCGGCGCGGTCGAGTTCGGTTTCATCGAGCGTGAGCGGCGTTTGGTCGCCGTCGAGGGCGCGGCCCATGAAGCCGATCATCACCTGATGGGGAAACGGCCACGGCTGGCTACCTTGATACACCAAGTCGCCGACCCGGACGCCGGTTTCCTCGAATGCCTCGCGAATGCAACAGCCTTCCAAGCTCTCGCCCGGCTCCACAAAGCCCGCGAGGATACTGTACCGGTCGCCCCAACCGGGCTTGTGCGCGAGCAGAACGCGGTCGGCTCCGTTATGAACGAGCAGGAGCATGGCGGGACTGACGGGCGGGTAGACGGTGTGCTTGCAAACCGTGCAGGCGACGCTCCACCCACCCGCGACGCTTTCCGTCGGATTTCCGCAAACGGAGCAAAAGCCCGACTCGCGCCGCCAGCGAAGCAGTTGGTGCGCGTACCCGGCGAGACCGTACTCGGCATCGGGAACCTGCCCGTACAGGTTCCGCAATCCGACCGTTTCGAGGTTGTCGCCGAGCGTCGCCGCTTCCGTTCCTTTGGCAAGGGGATACGCAACGACGGAAACGGCGTCGTCGCCCGCGCCAAGCGTGCCGAGGAACAAAATCGCCTGGTCCGCAACGCCCGCAAACGCGGGAATAGGCGTGTTCCGTCGTAAAAGCGCGACGCCCGCCTTTCCGTCACGCGTTTCGACCACCAGGTCGTGACCGATAAACGCGAGGTGCAAGGCGAGCCGGTCGTCGGGCGCGGTTGCGGGCGGGTGCGCGCGCAGAAAGTCATCTTCCACGCCCGCATTCATCGTTTCGGCAATAGTTTGCGCTACATCCGTCATAAAAACCAAAACCTAATCTAACCGGCGATTAGTGCCGGAAGTGCCGCACGCCGGTTAAAACAAGCGCGATGTTGTACTGATCGCACATGGCGATAGTTTCCGCATCCTTGACCGAGCCGCCCGGCTGGATAATCGCCGTCACGCCCGCGAGGGCGGCGGCCTCGGGGCCATCGGGGAACGGGAAAAACGCATCGGAGGCGAGGGTCGCGCCCTTCGCATTCTCCCCGGCCTGCTCGACCGCCAACCGGACGCTGCGAACCCGGTTCATCTGGCCCGCGCCGGTTCCGATCAGCGCGCCGTTTTTGGTCAACACAATCGCGTTCGACTTGACATGCTTGACGACCCGCCACGCGAACAGCATCTCGGCGATTTCGGCCTCGGTCGGTTGCCGCTTCGAGGCGATGGACAGGTCGCTCGGCGCGAGCGGGCGGTGATCGCGCGTGGACACCAACAAACCGCCTACGATCCGCTTCATGTCCAAACCGTCGCCGCGCGGGCCGCCGGTTAAATCGCCGACTTCTAAGAGACGCAGATTCGCGCCCCATTTCTTCTTTTCAGTCAAAAAGGAAACCACGCCGTTCTCATAACCGGGCGCGACAATCGCCTCGAAGAACGTGTTCGGGCCGGTGATAAGCGCGGCGGTCGCTAAATCCACGGGCCGGTTCACGGCGAGAATACCGCCAAATGCGGAAATTGTGTCGGCCTCGCGCGCGTCCCGGAACGCTTGGGCGAGCGTGTCGCCGAGGGCGCACCCGCACGGGTTGGCGTGCTTGATAATCGCGGCCCCGGGCCGTTCGGGAAACTCCTTGACCAGTTCGAGCGCGGCGTTCAGATCGTACAAATTGTTGTAACTGACTTCCTTGTTCGATTTGTCGGCCCGTGTCGCGTACCCGATACACGGTTCGGTCACGCCCGGCTCCCGATACAGCGCGGCCTGCTGGTGCGGGTTCTCGCCGTAGCGCAACACTTGGACGCGCGGAAAATTTACGCGTAGCGTGGCGGGAAGCGGCGCGGCGGCCTCGTCCGGCGTTTGATCGGGCGCGGGGTACGCCCGCTCCAGATAATCGGCGATAGCGGCGTCGTACGCGGAGGTGTGCGCGAACGCGCGCGCGGCAAGGCGTTTGCGGGTCGCGAGGGAAACGCCGCCGCTCGCCTCGATTTCGCCGAGAACGGTTTCGTAGTCGCCGGGTTCCACGACAATAGCGACGCCGTTGTGGTTTTTCGCCGCCGAGCGCACCATTGATGGCCCGCCGATGTCGATGTTCTCGATAGCGTCGGCAAGGCTCACACCTGGCTTTGCGACGGTTTGCTGGAACGGGTACAGATTCACAACCACAAGATCAATTGCCGCAATGTCGTGGGCGGCGATGGTCTCCATATGATCGGGCTTGTCACGGTCGGCGAGGATGGCCCCGTGGACGCGCGGGTGCAGGGTTTTGACGCGCCCTTCCAGCATCTCGGGAAAGCCGGTCACATCGCTGATGCCGGTAACGGCGATTCCCGCGTCCGTCAGCGCCTTTGCGGTGCCGCCCGTGGAAACGATCTCGACGCCGCGCGCTTGAAGCCGCCGCGCGAAATCCGTAAGTCCCGTTTTATCCGACACGCTGAGGAGCGCGCGCCGCACGATGATGTTGTCCATCTTGAAGTCGAAAGCCTCCGGCAATAAAAAACGCCCGGCGTCCCCGCACACGGCTTTGCGGCGCGGGTCGGCGCCGCAAAAGCGGAAGGGGGAAGCCCAGGCGGACGGCATACATCGCGGGCGTTTGGTTGCGCCTGCAGTCTCGCGTCGGCGACGCTTCCTCGGAGTTAAAGCCCCCGTGAACGCCAGTTACATCGCCCGCGCCGGATTGTGAAGAGTGGTTGATTTCGCCCTTGCGGGTCGCTTGATAGTATAGCGCGGCGCGCGGCGGGGCGTCAAGGCAGTCAGCGCCGGGCGTAACGCGTTCCTGCCAAATACAAAACTTGGAAAAATAATCTTGTGATGCTGTTGACAAAAAAAAACTATAATTTATACTTGTTGCGGTTGAACACACACGCAACCACAGGAGGTTCTTATGCAGTTTTCGTCTCCCACGGGAAAGCCTCTTTCCCTGCCCACCACGCGGCTTTCGCCCGCCCCCGCGTCCTCGCGCGTCCCCTTCGCCCGCGCCGCCGACAACGGCGATGACATGGTCTACTACGAGTGCAACAGTTGCAAGCAAACGATTACACGCCGTCGTAGTCAAGGGGCGCCGTCAATGACCGATGGCGGCAAATGCCCTAAAAATTCATTCAGCGGTTGTCACTACTGGAGTGGCCCAAAGTAGTTTGACCTAGCACAGCCCTTCCTTGCTTGGCGCAACAACCGGGCGGGGAAGGACCGTTTAGTTTGTGATACGAAAAGGAGGATTACGGTTATGGCAACAAATATCGTGGAAGTCGCGGGTTTGCTCGACGAGGTCGGCATCATCTACCAAATCCGTGACGACGGCAAAATCACAGCGGCGTTCGGCACGAGCAATTACATCAACCCGACCGGCAAAACCGGCATAGTCATCGCTATCGAGATGTCGGAGGATGGCGAGTTCTTGTCCGTTTTCGCGCCCGGCGCGTATAGCGTTCCGCTTAAGCAAAACAACTCGCTTTGGTTCCTAAAGGTATGCAGTCAAATCGAGTGGCAGTCCAAACTTGTCCGCTACGAGTACGATGAATCCGATGGCGAAGTGCGTCCAAGTATCCATTTGGCTTTGGAAGACAACAAGCTAACCGCGCAACAACTTCGACGCTATGTGAGTAGCCTGCCGCAGATTATCGACCGCTACGATCCCGAACTACGCAAAGCGCTTGGAGAGAAACCTGTCATAGCGGACGATGCGGACGAGGAAGACGAAGACCCCGAAGCGGAGGAAGTTGACCCAGAGCAACTCGCGCTGATGCAGGCATGGTTTGAGGCAGAGAAGGCGAAGACGGAACGCAATCATGAAGATGAGAATGTTAAAGCCGAACCAAGCGGCGAATTGAGCGACGAAGACAAAGAACTTCTCGACAAGTTCGCTTGACGAGAAAAAGAACCCACCCTACGGAGAGTTGCGTTGGGTGAGTTCTTTCTATATAGGACTTACGCGATCGCTTTTTTGATATGTTGCCGAGATACTTTGGTATGCGCTCCGCCAAAGTTTCCGACACGGATTACATCCAGTTCCTGATCGCTACTCAGCACGTCTTTTCTTGTTGTGAGGCCGCGCGATGTCAGCCCGGTTGTGAGGCCGCGCGATGTCAGCCCGGAACGCGCGAGGGCGCGGCGGAAGCGGAACCTATCGCTCACGACGCATTCACGCGCTTGCTGACAAGACTGCCGCCTGACACGGCGGCGTTGTGGCAAGAAGTCGAGCCGCTGGTTCAAAAAGAGCAAGGTATTCTGGTTCTTGACGACACTACGCTCGACAAGCCGTATGCAAGGCGGATGGAGTTGGTGACAAGACATTGGAGCGGAAAGCATCAACAAGTGGTCTCGGGCATCAACCTGATGACGCTTTTGTGGACGAAGGGCCAGGCGGCTATCCCGTGCGACTGCCGATTGTATGACAAAACAGGAGCGACTAAGAATGACCATTTTGTTGAGATGCTTGCTCTTGCCAAAGAGCGTGGTTTTACCCCCAAGATGGTTTGTGATGGTTTGTTTTGACAGTTGGTATAGCGGCCTGGATAACCTGAAGGCAGTCCGGTCGCACGGCTGGCATTTCTTGACCCGTCTCAAAAGCAACCGGCAAGTCAACCCCGACGGAACGGGGAATGTAGCGGTTTCTACGTTGGTGATTCCGGCGACCGGCGGGGCGCACGTTCACTTGAAGGGTTTTGGTTTTGTGCGTGTGTTTCGGACGTTTCGGACAGTCGCCCCAAACGGTGACGCGGAACAAGAGCGCATTTGGGCGACAAGTGACCTTTCGATGACCGAGGAGCAACGGGCCGTGTGGGAGCGCGAACTTTTCGCCATTGAAAGTTATCATCGGGGCTTGAAACAATGTTGCGGGGTGGAGCGGCGCCAGTGCCGAGGGGCGCGCGCGCAAAGCAACCATATCCTGCTGTCGGTTCGGGCCTTTGTTCGGTTGGAGAAACATCGTTTTGTTACTGGCGTCGGTTGGTACAGCGCCAAATGGCAGATTGTTCGTGAGGCGGTACGAGCCTACTTAGCCGATCCAACAATACAACTCGAACAAACCGCGTAAGTCCTATCTATAAAACAGCAAGAAGGAGATACTTTATGGGAACGAACATTGTTAAGGTTGCGCGCCTGCTTGAGAAAAAGAACATCAAGTACACGGCCCGCGATGACGGTAAATTAACAGTAAGTTTTTCAACAAAGGACTACAGTGACTTCCTTGACAAAAACAAGGTCGTAATTGAAATATCGCTTTGCGAGAGCGGGAGATACATCAAGATTTGTGCGCCTGAAGCCTACAAAATCCCACATGACCACGAACAAATCACGCTATTTTTGCTGGCTTGTTGTCAGATTCAATGGGTCTCGAAACTTGTCCATTATGAGTACAACGCCGGGAGCGGCGAGGTACGCCCTTGTATAGAATTTCCACTGGAAAACAACAAAATCACGGCGAAACAATTATCGCGTTGCGTTCGCGGCTTGGCACATTTGATAGATAAACACGACTTTATGTTGCGTAGGCTTCTTTATGGGGAGTCTGTCGAATTCAACCTGAAAGAAGAAACGATTCGGGCGAAGGTAGAGCAAATACTACAAAATTTGGGCGTTGACATGATGGCATCTATCGAACAAACCGACCCGCCAAGTTAATAAGATGCACCAAAAGAACTGCTTTTTTATACTGCCTAAACGCCGCGCGCCGTGTCACGAATAGTGAGGAGGCGTTTCATCACGCCGCCTAAATCCGCCGACGCGGTGACGCCGCCAAAGGCGTCGTGGAGGGCGCGGTACAGGGCATAGAGGTCATCGTACACGCGGGTGGCGTCGGGGTTGGGGGCGAAGCCGTTTGGTTTGAGCGCGGTCATAGCGGCCTGGGCGGTCGGGAAGTCAGGGTACGCGCCGCCGACAACCGACGCGGCGACGGCGGAGCCGAGCGCGCACGTTTGGGCGGACCCGGACAGGCGGATAGGGCGGTTGAGAATGTCGGCGTAGATTTGCATTGCAAGCGCGTTTTTCTCGCCGATACCGCCGCAAACAATCACCTGCTCGACGGCGACGCCGTACTCCGCCATGCGCTCGATAATCACGCGCGACCCGAACGCGGTCGCCTCAATCAGCGCGCGGTAGATTTCGTGCGGGCTTGTTTGCAATGTTTGCCCGACAAGCAGGCCGGTTAAGCGTTGGTCCACCAGAACGGTTCGGTTGCCGTTGTTCCAGTCGAGCGCAAGGAGGCCCGACTCTCCGGGCGCAAGCCGCGCGGCCCGGTCGGTCAGATCGGATTGGTTCAGGGCGTCGCCGTTTTTGACGAACTGCGCGCCCACGCTCGCCCACCAGCCGAACAGGTCGCCGACCGCCGATTGGCCCGCCTCCAAGCCAAAAAAGTTCGGCAACACCGTCTCCGGCGCGATGCCGCACATGCCCGGCACATCGGGCAGGCCGGATGTGAGCGGGGCGACCATGATGTCGCACGTGGACGTTCCCATGACCTTAACCAATGCCCCCGGTCCGACGCCGCTCCCGACCGCGCCCAGATGCGCGTCAATCGCCCCAACCGCGACCGGCACGGCGGGAAGGCCGACCAACTCCTGCCATTCGGGGGAAAGCGTTCCCGCCGCCTCGTTGATGGCGACTGGCGCGGGGGCGTCGCCCAAAGCGTCGCGCCAGCGTCCCAAATCGGGATGCAGGCCCGCTAAGAAGTCGCGCGACGGGTAGCCGCCCCATGCGGCGTTGTACATACCCTTGTGACCGGCGGCGCACAAACCGCGCTGGGGTTTGGCCTCGGTTCCGGTCAGCACGGCGGGAATCCAATCCGCGCACTCGATCCACGTGTGCGCGGCTTCGGCAACCTCGGGCGCGACACGGGCGCACCGCCACATTTTGGACCAGAACCATTCCGACGAGTACGCCCCGCCGCACTTGGCGAGATATTCGGGATGCGTTTCCCGCGCTCGGGCGGTAATCTCCTCGGCCTCGCGCGTCGCCGTATGGTCCTTCCACAGCCACGCAAGCGCATGCGGGTTGCCAGCGAAAGCGGGCAATAAACCCAGCGCGCGCCCGTTCTTGTCGAGCGGAAGCGGCGTACTTCCGGTCGTGTCCACGCCAATGCCTACGACGCGGTCGGGCGCAAAACCGTCGTCGCTCGCCTGCGCGTCGGCAATCGCCCCGCGTATTGCGGCCTCGGCCCCGGCAAGGTAATCGGCGGGGTTTTGCCGCGCCAATTCCGGCTCGCGCGCGTCGAGGATAACGCCCGCATCGCCGCACGGGAACGCCCAAACCGCCGTGCCGATCTCGGTCCCGTCGCCGGTCCGCACGACCAGAGCGCGCACGGAGTTGGTGCCATAGTCAAGGCCGATGGCGTAGGCGGATTTGGTTTGGTTGGTTGTCATTGATGTTTTCCGTCAGGTTGTGTGGTGTTGGCGGGGGCGTCTACTTAGCGTAAGA
>CAXUMS010000164.1:1743-11172 GCA_964252165.1 uncultured Armatimonadaceae bacterium | reverse complement strand
GCTTGAGCGATTTAGTCAAACGGTAAGTAGACGCTAACGACAACACAAACGGGTCAGATCGTTTCGATCCAGCGGAAGACAGCGGTTTTGGCCCATTTGTCGTGCCAGGTTTCGCCGTCTTTGTCCCAGACAGCCCACCAGAAGCCGAGGCCGAGGGGGAGGGCGGAGATAATGGCGAAGAGCGTACGGAGGGCGGAGGCGCGCAGGGTCAGAATATGGCCGTCCGGTTCGAGAACGATCACGCCTGCCACCTGCTTGCCCACGGTTTGGCCTGTCATTGCGGTTAGGACCGCGTTGTAGACCGGGGGCGAGATCCAGAACAGGCTCCAGAAAAAGTAATAGGCCACCGGGCTTGTTTGCGGAGACTGCACGAAATTCAGGCTACCGGTGAGGAGCCATAGGCCAAGAGCGACCACCATCGCCCCGGCCAACAGCAGAAGGCTGTCAACGATGATCGCCACCATGCGGCCCCAGAACGGGGCGCGTTCGGCTTTTCCGGGGTCCACCACGGGAATACGCTCGTAGTCCGCATCGAACGTGTGCCGGACGGCGTTCGCGGGAGCGCACGCATCGCAGTAATCAATGCCGCCCGCGTTTACCGCGCACTGATCGCAAAGCCGGATCCCGCACGATGCGCAGGAGGTGGTCGCTTCGCGGTTCGCATGCGTGGAGCAGGCGATCTTGCCCTTCATTGCCGTGGGATGAAGAGGCCGCTTGCAACGAATGCAAGTTTCAAGTTGATTTTCGTTCAGCGTACCGCACTGCGGACATGTCACCGGGAACCTTCTTTCGATGGGCTACGGGCCAATGGGCCAAACGCTAACTATAGCGTACACGCGCCCTTGCGCGATGGGCGACGCCGTAGCCCGTGTTCGTCAGCCCCCGCCAGGGGCATGGAACGTCCACGGCGTTCTGCCAAAAACAATCTCGTCGCCATCGGCTAAAACCTGCGGAACGCCCGCAGGAACCTTGCGACCATTCCATTTTGTCCCGTTTGTGCTGTTTACGTCAAGTAGAACGAATTTTCCGGCCTCGAAACGGATTTCCGCGTGATTGCTGGAAACAAAAGAATCGCCGGAAATTACCAGCGAATTGCTCGGTTTACGTCCTACCGTGGTTACGGTTCCCGCGAGCGTGTGCGCCGCGCCGTTCGCGCCCCTCAGCATCGCCGCCGACGCCTGTCCCTTCGGCGATGCGAGCGCGGCGACCGGCTTTTTCGCGGCGGCGGGCGGCGCGGTTGCGGGAAGGGCGCGCTGGGTTGCGCCCGCGCCGACCGGAATAATCGCAGTAAGTTGAACCGATCCGAACAGCAAGCGGTCACCCTGGGACAGCGACGCCTTCCTCCCCGGCGAAAGCGGCTGGCCCGCGAGTTTGGACCCGTTGGTGCTGCCGGTATCTTCAACCCAAACCGCGCCGGTCTCCTCCACCACAACGCGCGCATGACGCCGCGACACCGATTTATCGGGCAACGCAATGTCCGCGCCCTCGCGCCCGACCGTATTTTCGCCCCGGCGAAGAACGAACTCGCGCCCGGTCGCATCTACCAGGCGCGGGAGGGGGCGTGCGGCGCCGAGAGGTTTGCCCGCAACCGAGCCGAGGAGAAAGCCGCATTCCAAACAAAAATCCTCGCCCGGCACGGACTGCGTTTGGCAAATAGCGCAGGGCGAAAGTTCAAAATTCCGCGTTCTGTTCGGATCACCGCCGCTCGCGGCCTGTGGCGCGCCGTTTGTCACCGTTAGCGCCGTGGACGCGGCTTGCAATGGCATCGCGCGGGTTGCATTCGGAGCGGCGGCGAAACCCTGCGTCGCATTCACGGCAGTGTTAGCGACTGCGCTACGGACGCGATCGTACTCGGCGCGACGTTTTGGGTCTTTCAGCGTATCGAAGGCGGCTGTCAGCGCCTCGAAGCGCGGGCGGTCGTTCATCATCGCGTCCTGCGCTTGATCGCGGTACGCGCGCCGGATCACATCCGGCGCGGCATCGGGCGAAATTCCTAAAACGGCGTAATGGTCGGCCTCCGGCGGCGCGGCGGCTCCCGTTTGGTTCGTCATGCTCATAATATTGTTTCGCGGCTCGCACGTTTCCTAACGCCGTTGCTTGCCCAGGTCCAAATCGTAGATCGCCCCGATCAGCGTTTTCTCCGCCGCCCCGCCCGTGTCGCCGCTCCGCACCGAGTTCGCCGCTTGCCCCAGCTTCGCCGCTTCCTCCGCGTGTCCGCCCTGCGCCAGGAACATCTGCGTTTTCTCGATAGCCTGCGTGGCCTGCGCGACCGAGATTTGCTGGGTCCGCATCGCCATCATGGTTTTTTCTATATCGCGCGCGGCCTGCGCGGTCTGCACGGCCTGCGCCACGATGGGGTCCGCCCCGGACGCAACGCCCGACGCGTCGGCGACAAACTCCACCACGGCGTTGGCGCTTGCGGTTTCCCGCCGCCCCGTGGTCGTGTCGTCCCACGCGAGGGTCGCCTTCGCCACGCGGAACATTCCCGGCGTACGCGCGTCCCAGTCCATTTCCCATAACTTGGTGACGGTCGCGCCGCGTTCGATATCGGGAAGCGCGATCTCGGCGGTGCGCGGCCCGAAGTTTACCGGCGCGCCGTACGCCTGCCGGACCGTGCAACCGCGCGGCAGATGAAGGGTAAGCGTGGGGTTTTTCGCGGACACGCCCAGCACCTGCTCCATCTCCTGCCGGAACACATCGGGAATCAGTTCCGGTCGCTGGATATGGTAATAGTTGCCCCCGCTTTTACGCGCGATACCCGCCATTAACTCTTCATTGTATTCCGGTCCGAAGCCGAGCGCGGTCACGGTCACGCCGCGCGCCTTTAGTTCGCCGACCTGGTTGACGATGGACGTGAAGTCCTTCAAGCCCGCTGTCGGTTCGCCATCGGTGAGCAGGAGGACGCGGGTCACGTAGCCGTCCTGCGGGACCGAGGCGGCCTGCGCGCCGCCCGCGTACAAGCCGTCGAACAGGTTGGTCGTGTTGCCGGACGCGATACGGGCGATATGTTGCTTGATCAAATCCGGCTGGGTCACGCGCCGCGCGGGCATGACCACCTCGACCGTTTCCTCGAACGTGACAATGGACAGCACATCATCGGGCGTGAGCATATCTACCACAAACGCGCACGCGCGCTTGACATAGTCGAGCGGTTCACCCTCCATCGAGCCGGAACGGTCAATCACAAGCGCAATATTGACCGGCATGCGCCGCCCGGTCGTCGCCATCCCGCTGCTCGCGCCGCCCGCCGTGACCTCGGTCATCACGAACGCCCGCGTCCGCTCGCCCGCATACGCGATCCGGTTCCCGACGCGCACGGACAACCGCAGGCTGTCTGCGCTCCCCTGACCGGGCGCAGAGGGCGCCGCGCCGTACGGAAGCGCAACGGTCGCGCCGCCCATCAATGTCGCCTGCCCGACCTGCCGGGTGCGGTTCGGGTCCGAAGCGATTGTGGCGTTAGACGCGGCATTGGGAAAAACCTGGGTTTGGTTGGGATCGTTTGGGTTCATGGTGTTGATAAATAACGGTTTAGTAGCGGGTTAAAGATGCGCCCCCGCCTTTTTAAGTGCGGCTAATACGTCGGGGCGTTTCGCATTCGCCGCCCGGCGCAAAGGAATTTCGCCGGATTTGGTTTTATGGTTCGGGTCGGCGCCGTGCGCGAGAAGCATTTGCACAATTTCGATATGTTCATCGTCGCGAGAACAGGCTATTGTTAAAGCCGTTTCACCATCATCCGGCATTTCGTAGTTGGCATTCGCTCCGTGCGTGAGAAATAACTCAACCAGTCGGCGGTTGTTGTAACTTACCGCCTGTGTCAAATTAGAGAAGGGCAGTTCAGTATCGTCTATAATGCCGTTGAAATTTACGTCTATACCTTTCTCAACGAGAAAGCGAGCCATATTCTCATCATCATTCTGCACCGCTTCGGTTAGTAAACCTTCATTGGTCAGCCAGTCGTCCGATCTGACATCCGCGCCCACCGCCACGAAAAAACGCGCGGCGGAAATATTGCCCGCGCTCACGGCAAACGCTAATCCCAACTGCGAAAACATGAATGTAAAAACAAAAGAAGCGCATAACGCACCGACTAACCATGCCGCTAAACGGTTTCTTTTTTCGTCTGCAGAACGTGGTCGATCTTTTCTTGGTATGCGCGCCGCCAATTCGCGCTGACGCAGGTCGTTTTGTTGCATCTCCCATTGATGCCGTTGCCGGAGTTCATCTTGTTGGTTCATGGTTTTAGTATCGGCGCCATCAAGCAACAACTGTTAGGCTTACTCCACCCGGAACGCCGTGGTTCCCACCGTCACGGCGTCGCCCGCGACGAGCGGTTGGCGTCCTGCGATGCGCTGACCGTTGACGAATGTGCCGTTGGTCGAACCCGCGTCCTCGATGGCGAACGCGCCGGTTGCGTCGGCGACAAGGCGGGCGTGGGCGCGCGACGCTTTCGTGTCGGCGGGAACGGCGACATCCGCCTTTGGGTCGCGCCCGATAACCGCGCCCGCGCGGAGCGGAAACACCGCTCCGGCGTGCGGGCCGGATGTCACCGCAAGGCGTGTCGCGGCTCCCGTCGCGATGGGGGGCGGCGCGGTCGCGGTTGCGCCGCTCGCGCCGGTGTGGTTCAAGCCGACCGGCGACGACACGGGGTGGGTTGGCGCAGGGGGCGGCAGGGCGTCGGCGAGCGACGGCAGGGACGAGGGAACGGACGGGCGGGCGACATCGCGCGGGACCGGGGCGGTTCGGGCGCGCGTCAAGCGTTCGTGGAACACCAAAACCCGCCCGCCGATCTGGATTTGGTCGCCGCTACGCACGGCTTGCGCGCCCGCAATTTTTGCGCCGTTCACCAGAACGCCGAGCGGGGATTCGCTGGTGTCGCGCACCACAAAACCGCCGCCGGACGGAACGGCGGCAAGAATGGCGTGGTTCCGCGCGATCTGCGGATCGCCGAAAAGCGGAATATCGGATAACTCGGCCCGTCCGATTTTGGTTTCGGACTTTTCGATCAGGAACTCGCGGCCCTCGTTCTTGCCCGCGACCACGCGCACCCACGCTTCCTTGAACAAACTCTGCACCAGCGACACGAATAGGGCGATCATGCCCGCCGTAATGACGAAACCGAAAAGCCGCGAAAACGGGCCGGGCTGAATGCCGGGAAGAAGGTTCGGGATAATCTCGAACACGGTTCCGCCCGCAAGGCCGCCCAGCATTCCGCCGATAAAACCGTTGCGCCCGACCCGAACGCTCCATTTGCGGAAGCCATCCGATGTCCCTGCGAACGCGCCGATAAACGCCCAGCCCAGCGCGCGCGCCAGCACGTTCCACAAAAACTGAAGCGGGTTGCTGACGGTCTTGACATAAAGCGGACCGTAAACCGCCATGCCGAACTGCAAGCCGACCGCGCCCGCCACCGCGCCCACGATTAGCCCGAACCCGACCACCTGCGCCCATCGCCCCTGCATGCCCGACGCGAGCGTGTCGGCGGTTCCGAGCGCGAGCGCGACAAACACGCCGAATAAAATACCGGCAATCGTCTGATCGCGCCTTTGTTCGCGCGTAAGGAGACCCGCGTTGTCGCCGATATGGAGGAAGCCGAAAACGTCCACGAAAAACCAGGTCAGCAAGCCCGCCGCGAGGCCCGCGAGAACGAACAGCGTGACGCGCCCGGGAAGTCCTTTCACTTTGCGCCGCCCTCGAAGCGGAACCGCGCGCCGCCTACCTGAATTTCATCGCCCGGTTGCAACGTTTGCGGCGCGGTGATGCGTTGTCCGTTGACGTAGACGCCGTTGCTGGACCCGTCATCCGTGACCGACCAGCCGTTCCCGCCCGGTAGAGCGGCGAACCGGGCATGGCGACGTGAAACGGTGTTATCCTGCGCGAGCGCAAGAACGTTCGCGGCGTCGCGCCCGACCGTGAACGGCGTTTGGGAGTCTAACGGGAACGTTTCGCCCGCGACCGGCCCTCCAACGCCCGCAAGGCGCGGCGGGCCGGTGGTGACGGTGGCGCCAGGCGGAGAGGCGGCTACCCCGGCGGAGCCTACGCCGCCCCGAGTAGCGGGACCGGCGGCGGGCAGATCGGACAGAGAAGGAAGCGGAGGAGCAACCGGCGCGACCGGCTTCAAGCCCGCCGCCGCGTTGAGGCCCGGCGCGTCCTGCGGCATCTCAACGCCCAATTTCTGCAAACCGTCCTGCACGGTCAGGCCGCGCCCTTTGGCGTAGCGCATGCCATAAAAGCCCAACGCGGCGAGGGCCGCCATACCGACAACTCCCGCGATCCAACTGTTGTTTTTCGGAGTGTCGGGCAGGGGAGCGGCGGTAGGAAATTGCGCGCCGCCGGTTGCGCCCATGCCGGGAGCCGCGCCGCCAACCGGCGCGGCGACAGCGGGACCGAGATCGAGCGACACGGCGAACGGCCCGCCGTTTTTGACCGGCGCGATAAACACGGTTTTCGCCACACGACGCCGCGTCCCGCTCGCTTCCGCCCAGCCCGCCGAAACGCTGGCCCGGCCCACGGGAATGTGTTCAAAAAGCAGTTCCTCAGATTCCGCGCCGGACACCGGCTGTTCCGTGGTTTGACCTGCGGCGTCGGTCACGCTCACGGCGGCCCCGCGCCGGTTCGCGCTTGCGCCGCCGCTACTTGCGACTGTTACCTTGACGAAGCGGACGCGGGTAAAGTCGGCGGGCGCGACGGTAAGTTTCGCCGCCCCGCCCGCCGCGACGGGGTACAGCGCGACGGTCCCGGTTCCGGCGTTCAAAACCGCGAAACTTTGGGCGGCCTTATCCACCGTGTAGGAACCTGCGCCGCTGTCTACGAGACTGCCGAGCCGCCCCGCAGGAAGAACCGTATACAGCGTGTACTTGCCGCCTTTGGGAGTTGTAACGCTAATCTTGCCCGGCGCAACGGGTTTCGCCGTCGCCGCAACCGGGGCGGCGGGGCCGGGCGGGCTTGCCAGCGCGACCGGGGGCGGCGACGGTAGCAACGGAGCTTGTTGCGCCCGGGCGGGCGTTACGCCAAGCGCGAACGCAGACGCCACTGCAAGCGTGGCGGGAAGCGCGCGAAGAAAACAGCAATGGCGACTGCGCCGGTAGGTCATAGAAGGTTAAACTCGTCCAGATGATCGTTCGTATACAAGGCTTCACGGGCGCGCGGCAAAAGGTCGCGTATATCGGTTGCGAGCGCGCCCGCGCTCCCGGTTTCTTTGTCGTACAACTCGCCCGCAAGAGCATGAAGGTACGCGCCCGCGCGGGCCGCCTCGTAGGGCATCTCCATGTACGCTAAAAGGGCGGCGATAACGCCTGTCAAAACGTCGCCGCTCCCGGCTGTGGCGAGAGCTGGGCTTCCCAACCGGTTGAAGGCAAGGCGGCCTTCTTTGCCGTCGTCGTTGTTTGGTTCTGCGACAAGGGTTCGCGCTCCTTTAAGTAACGCGGTCGCGCCCCATTTAGTTGCGAGTTCGCGGACCGTTTGGAGGCGATTTTCCTGTATGGCTTTGGCGTCGCGGTTCAACAATCGGCCCGCCTCGCCGGGGTGCGGCGTCAGCACGACCTTCCGGCCCGCAAGCGGCGGCGCGGCGACCGTCATCTGCGCGACCGCGTTCAAGCCGTCTGCGTCAATAAGGAGCGGTTTCTGGCAGGCTTGCACAAACGCTTGGACGAACGCGACCGTCTCGTTTGTTCCGCCCATGCCCGGCCCGAT
The DNA here is from genome assembly GCA_964252165.1 of uncultured Armatimonadaceae bacterium. Lineage (GTDB taxonomy): Bacteria > Armatimonadota > Armatimonadia > Armatimonadales > Armatimonadaceae > CAXUMS01. The sequence continues at coordinate 3,483 of CAXUMS010000164.1, read as the reverse complement.
AGCGACCGCATCGGCCTTTTCCGCAAGCGCGAGGGCCGCCTCAAGCGCGCCCGTCCCACCGTGCGCCCGGTTCGCCGTTTCCGGGAGCGTTTTTAGAACGGCTTCGGGCGCAAGCGCGGCGGCGGTATCCAAAACGCTTTCCGGCACGGCGAGCACCACCAACCCCGCGCCCGCGCGCAACGCCGACAACGCCGTCAGCGACGCGGCCCCCGCCATTCCCGCCGATCCTGCGATCACCAAAACCGTGCCAAATGTTCCCTTGTTAGCGTCGCGGGTTTGCGCCCGGCGCGGCAGGTGGAGCCGCATAAAGTCCTGCGTTGTCACTTCTTGCGTGAGTGTGTCGGCTTCAAGCAGGTCGCGCGGCATTCCAATCGCGGCGACGGTCAACTTCCCCACATAGTCAGGAGCGGGGAAGGTAAACAAACCGGGCTTAGGGAGCGCAAACGTTACCGTGCGTGTCGCGCGGACCGAAAGGTAATCCGCCTTTCCCGTGTCCGCGTTGACCCCAGACGGTACGTCAGCGGCGATAACGGGCGTCTTTCGCGGCGGAAAGCCCCTCATGCGGTTGAGTAGAAACAAATAACGCCCGATAGCGCCATTCCTATCGATGGGGCCGCGCGCCCCAGTGCCAAGCAAACAATCTACGAAAAGATGAGCGATACGTAAGATGCCATCTTCAAGGACTATGCGGGCCGTTTCATCGTCTTCGGTATTTTCCGCGCCAAACAAGGGCATCGGGTGTTTCCGCCCTGGCGTCTCCTCGTAAATGCCTCCGGGCATCATTCGGCGAAGCGGCGCGAAATGCACGGCGGCGTCGCCCTTCAAATCTTCCGATTTACCTGCCAGCAAAACGAAAACGTGCGCGCCTCGATCCGCCAAATGCCGTGCGGCGACGAAACCGTCGCCGCCGTTGTTGCCCATGCCGCAAAAGAAAACGACGCGCTTGCCGTGTATGTCGGTCCCGCCGAGTTCTTCAATGCAGACGCGCGCGAGGGCGTCGCCCGCCGACTGCATCAGGCACACGCCCGGTATGCCGTATTCCTCGATAGCGCGGCGGTCTATCGCGCGCATTTGTTCCGATGTGGCGATTTTCACAGTTTGCTCTGCATCGTCAGTTCAGAAAGCCGAGCGCGCGATGGAGAGCGATCTGCGCCATTTCCCATTCCGGCTCGATATCGAGCGCGGCCTGGTATGCGTCGCGGGCCTCGCCGAAACGCGCCTTGCGCTCCAATATACGGCCCCGGTGGTAGTGCGGGTAGTGGCGACAATCGTACACCGGTGCGGCGATAGCCCGGTCCAGATAGGGCAGGGCCTCATCCGCGCGCCCTTCCTCGATCAGATAGACCGCGATGTCGTTGTACGGGTTGCCCAGGTTCGGATCAAGCGCAATCGCCTGTTCGCACTGCCGGATCGCGTCCTCGAACTGTCCCCGTTTGGCGAGCGCGGTGGCGAGATTGGTGTGCGCTTCCGCCGTGGGGTATAGGTCAAGCGACATCTGGTAGTACGCGGCGGCATCCTCGATATCGCCGCTCGCCTGCCGCTCCTCACCCAGCACGCGAAACTCTTCGGCCTCGACCTGACGCGACAGCGCGCCCAAGTCCAGCACGACTTCCCCTTCTACGCCGTTGTCCGATTCTCGGTCGCCCATGTTCTACTTTACCCTGCGCCGTCGCCCCCGGAAAGCGCATCGCCCGGCGCGATATCGAAAACGTGAACCGCGCTCCCCGCCTGGGCCAATTC
>CAXUMS010000164.1:0-1733 GCA_964252165.1 uncultured Armatimonadaceae bacterium | reverse complement strand
TCGCCCTTGAAAATCTCCGGCGTCCCGGTCAAAATCGGGAACGTCCCCCAGTGCATCGGCACCACCGCCTCGACCGATGTCATCAGTTGAACCGCCTTGGTCGCCTCGCGCGCCCCCATCGTGAAGCGGTTCCCAATCGGCAGGAACGCAAGCGACGGCTTGTACAGTTCACTGATTAGGGCCATATCGCCGAACACGCATGTATCGCCCGCAAAATAGAATGCGAAGCCATCGCTCAAAGTGACGACAAATCCGGACGGCTCGCCGCCGTAGATGGTTTGCTCACCGCCCTCGATACCGCCCGAATGGAACGCCATCGTCATCGTTACCCACAGCCCGAGTTCGGGCATCGGGATCGTGCCGCCCTTGTTCATCTCCTGAAGTTGGCTTTCCGCAACGCCTTTGCCGAGAAGAAACGCTTTTATCTCCGGGATACACACGACGGTACAGCCGGTTTCCTTCGCGATGTCCGCGACATCGGCGATATGGTCGAAATGCCCGTGCGTGATCAGAAGCAAGTCAGCGGGACCGACGCCGTGGTCTTTAACGCTTTGCGGGCAGGTCGGGTTGTGTGTTATCCACGGGTCCAACAAAATCCGCTTGCCCTGCGGCGTTTCCACGCGAAACGCCGCATGTCCAAACCACGTAATCGTCATACCTTCGGGTAGCGTAAACGCCATAACTCTTTGTTTCTTTTCTAATCGAAAATGGGCCGGGCCGGTTCAGTCCTCGGTTAAAAGCCGCTTCAAAACGCGGACACGCTCGTTGTACGTGTGGTCGGAGAGCGCGGGAGTGGAGTTTTCAAGCGATACCGGCCCCTTCATCTGCACCCACGACCGACACCCGTAGTAGTCCATTTCCATTGGGACCGTCACCGGCTCGGTCAGATCGTACGCGCGCAGAAACAGGGCGTACAGCGGCTTGTCCGGCGAACTTTCCCAGCGGAACTTGAGCAGAGCGTCGCTGTAAATGTGCTGCATCGGGAAGCGGTACAGGGCCGCTTCGTTTTCGACCACCACAATATCCGTAATCGTCGCCCACGCATCCATGCGCACATTTTCGCCCTTTGGTTTGCGCTTTACTTCATCGTCCTGCCACGCGCCGTAGCACGGTTGAAGAGCGTCGCCCGCCTGCTCGATTTGATGCTCGAACGTGGGAAACAGTAACACATTGCGCGCCTCGACCACGAACTCGCCCTCGGCCTCGCGAATCCCGCCCTTGCGGAACAGCACGACCTGACGGCCCTCTCGCAAAGCGCGAATCGCGACCGCCCATTCTTTCAGCGCCGCCGTTAGCGTCGGCGCGGTTTGCGGGGTTACTACCGCCTCGTCCATTACTTGGGTCATAGTGTTATTATAGTCCCCGCCGAAAAGCGCGGTCAACCAGACGATGTGATAGAAAATCTGCAAAGCACCCTAACCCCCAATAATGGGGGGATAAAAGCGATAAGACGAAACGCGCTGGACGAAGCGCGTGGATTGTTTGGTCGGTGTCAGAGTTGGCGTCAGGTGAGTGACAAGGAGATAAATCTCCTCGCTACGTGGCGCGCGGCGCGCCGGTCGTCCTGCGGACGGAATTGCGGAATAATCTAATGCGATTTGCTTGGAACCGGGCGGTTGCGTTGGTAAACCACGCCGCTCTACCCTGCAATGTTGCGCCGTCGTCTTACCCTATCAATAACTTCGTCCATTCCGTCCGCAGGACGACCGGCGCGCCGCGCGCCACGTAGCGAG
>CAXUMS010000163.1:0-11231 GCA_964252165.1 uncultured Armatimonadaceae bacterium | reverse complement strand
TCAGCGCCGCGACAAAACAGCGGGAAACCGGCGTGGGAGCGAAATGACTGTGAACCCGCACGAGGGATGACGGAAGGAGCCAAGGTATTTATTCGGCGCCTAATAATCCTGATGATCTCTACGTAAGCGTTGAACGAAAGGAAGAGTTGCATGAGTATTGAAAACGAAGGTGTTGCGGGGCGACGATCCACGCAAAGCGCAGGGGCAAAATCTCCTTCAAAACCTCGTGTTGGGGCGGGAGTGCGTAGCCCCAATTATCCTGTCACAGACTTCCCCGACGCGGTTGAGCGGTTGAAGAAAGTGTTTGGAACTATACGCACAAGGCCAAACAGTTATGAGGTCATCGCCCAAAGCATGGGCTATAAAGGCTTGAACGGCGCGTCACGAACGATGATGTCTACACTGCGCAAATTTGGCTTGTTAGAAGAAGTAGGGCGGGAGGGACTTCAACTAACCGGCGATGGCAAGGCGCTTGTAATGTTGCCTAACAACGATCCGCAGTACGTGGCGGCGGCGGGGCGTTGCGCACTGCGTCCTGTGGCGTTTGCTGACTTGTACGCTACGTACGGAGTCAACCCGCCCGGCGCAGACAGCCTGAAGTTCGTTTTGGTCGGGCGGGGTTTCACTACAGAAGCGGCGACAGAGGTAATAAAGAACTATCGCCGTACTATCGATTTTTTGCAACAAACGCCTGGAGCGTTAGATACTAGCGCGGAGAATCTCGACGAGGACGGTACCGATGAGCAGTCACCTCCGCCCAACGACATGGAGGACGAGGAAGACGCGCCAAGTTTGAAGCCGAGAGCTGATACTTTTTTTTCGTCCGGAATACCAGACGGAATGAAAGTGGGCTTGCCAACCCGAGAACTTAGTGTTACACTGCCAAATAACAGTCGCGCATATGTAGTTTTTCAAGGTACAGCCACCGATAGAGTCATCCTACGATTAAAAGCGTATTTGGACGTTTTCACGGAAGACCTACTCGAGGATGTCACCGCGTCCCCGGCTCATCAGGTATTGGCGAACAGCGAAAAGGCAGGCGGCGGAGTTCAGCGCCGCGACAAAACAGCGGGAAACCGGCGTGGGAGCGAAATGACTGTGAACTCGCACGAGGGTGAGCAAGACGACCAAATCGAAGACGAAGCAAATCTATTTGCGGATGACGAAGATGATGAGGACGCTGGTGAAGACAATGAAGATTAAACAGCCTTAAAACAGAAAGAGGCGATGGGGTGCAACCCATCGCCTCTTAACGGTTTGCGGCAATCGTGCCGCAAATGACTACGTCCGCCAAACAAATGGCCTACGCAAGCCTCACATCTTGTAATGTACCATAATTTGGCGGATGTAGCATAACCCTCGCGCACGCCTCGGCGTTGTGCGAATGAGGAGTAGCTACATGGCGAAACCGCCCAACGACTACGTACCCGACGGGTACGAGGTCATCTATCGTCGGTACATCACGCGCGGCGGCAAGAAGATACTACCGCCCGCTGGTCAAACGGCATGGCGCTTGGTTATCAAAAGCGGCAAGCCAAAGACCACAAACCAAACGCCCGCCGAAGACGTTCCGACGTCCGAGTAAGCGCGACCTGTGGCCTTCGAGGAAGGTAAGCGACCGCCCCGGTTCAACCGAACCGGGGCGGTCGTTTTTTTGCCCTTAACCTCGCGCGGGTACAATAAACACATGAGTTTCGATGCCGCCACGCCCACAAGCCCCGACCCGCCGCGCGCCGCGTTCCTGTATACGGACGATTTTCTCGCCTACAATCTGGGGCCGCGCCATCCGCTGAAGCAGAATCGCCTCCAGATGGTTCAGCAACTTCTGGGTGCCTACGGCGCGTTCGCCCCGACCGGGCCGATTGACTGGATCACGCCGCTTCGGGCGCCCGATGAGGCGATTTTGCGCGTCCACGCCCCGGACTATATCGAGGCCGTGCGGCGGGCGGGCGACGGGCAAACCGGGCCGTACCTTTCCGCGTTCGGGTTGGGGGCGGGCGACACGCCCGCGTTCCCGGGCATGTACGAGGCCGCCGCGCTGTACGCGGGCGGCACGGTTGACGCGGCCCGTCTGGTTCTGTCCGGCGAGTACAACCGCGCGTTCAATGTCGCGGGCGGCCTTCATCACGCGCACCCCGGCTACGCGAGCGGGTTTTGCACGTTCAATGACTGCGCGCTCGGCGCGTATGCGCTTCTCGATGGCGGGTGCGCGCGGGTCGCGTACATCGATATTGACGCCCATCACGGCGACGGCGTGCAGGCGTGTTTTTATGACGACCCGCGCGTTCTAACCATCAGCCTCCACGAAAGTGGGAAATACTTGTTCCCCGGCACGGGCTTTCCCGACGAGATCGGGGACGGCGACGCGTATGGAACGTCTATCAATGTGCCGTTCTATCCGTACACCGGCGACACGGTCTGGCACGAGGCGTTCGACCGCGTGGTTCCCCCGACTCTCGCGCGTTTCCACCCCGACGCGTACGTGCTTCAGGTCGGGGCCGACGCGCACCACGGCGATCCGCTCGCGCACCTGCAACTCTCGTCGCACGGCTGGATGCGGGCGATAGAAAAACTGCTCGCGCTTGCGGGTGACAAACCGGTCGTGGTCACGGGCGGCGGCGGCTACAACATCCGCACGGTCGCCCGATTATGGACAATGGTCACGGCGTCGTGCGCCGGTTTGGAGTTGCCCAACGACACGCCCCCCGCGTACGCGGCGAAGTACGACATCGCGCATCTCCACGACGAGGACGCGCCGGAGCCGACAAACGCGGCGCGCGACGACGAGGCCCGCGCCTATGTTGGGGCGCAAATCAACCGCCTGGAAGAGTTGCTGGGCGATGCTTGACCGTTGCCTGTTTATTTATGCTGTAACCGACGCGGCGAGCCATCCGTTCCGTACAATCCAGCCCTGAATTACCGTGTATTCAAAGGAACCGCGCAAATTCGGGTTGGTAAAGTTGCGCTTTTCGGTACGCTTGTTCGCCTTACTCGCCCCAATTTGGGGTAAAACAAGGGTATGCCAAACGCCGCCGACCGTAGCCTTCTTGAAAAACACGAGCTTTGGGACCCCGAGATCACGTATGTTATTGGACACCGACGCCCCGACACCGACGCGATCGCGTCCGCGCTCGGCTATGCGTGGGTTCTGACCCAGAGCGGCTATGACGGGATTCGCGCGGTCCGGGCCGGACAGCCCGCCGATCAAACCGCGTTCGCGCTAAAGCGCTTTGGGCAACAAGCCCCGCAACTGCTGACCGCTGTCGCCCCCACTTTCGGGCATATCGCCGAACCGCTGGAGTCTGTCCGCCCCGAGTCGCCGCTCGCCGAAGCGCTGATGCGGCTCGCGGTCGGCGATGACCAAATTGTGCCGGTGGTGGACAGCGACGACAAGCCGGTGGGGGTGGTCACGCCGCTGGAGATCGCCCGCGCGTTCTCGCGGACTCTGGAACAAGGCCGAAAAGACGGCGACGGGAGGGAGCCGACCTGCGGCGATTTGGTGGAAGCCGTGCCGACGTTCCGCGAGCGGGACCGCTTGAGCGACCATCGCAACGGCCTTTTGCGGCAGGACGACACCAGTTTCTTAGTGGTCAGCGAGGAGGGCAAGTATGTCGGAGTGGCAACCCAGCGGCGTCTGCTTCAGCCGCCGCGCGCCCGCCTGATTCTGGTGGACCATAACGAACTGACGCAGGCGGTCGCGGGCGCGGACGAGGCCGATATTGTGGGCGTTCTGGACCATCACCGTTTGGGCAACCCGCCCACGGCGGCCCCAATCCCGTTTGTGGTGGACCCGGTCGGAAGCACGTCTACGCTGGTCGCCGAGAAAGCGCGCGAACGCGCTCTGATGCCGCCAAAGGGGATTTGCGGGATGCTTTTATCCGGTATTCTGTCGGATACGCTGGTGTTCCGCTCGCCGACCACCAGCACGCGCGACCGTGCGGCGGCGGCATGGCTCGCCAACATTTGCCAGATAGATATGCACCAGTGGGGAGATGAACTGCTCCGCTCCTCGCCCGGTCTTGGATCGCGCACCGCCGACGAGATCATTGACGGCGACCGTAAGCCCTACGAGATGTCGCGCCTGATGGTGAGTGTGGGGCAGGTCGAGGTAACCAGTATGGACGAGTTGCCCCAGCGCCGCGACGAACTCCTCGCCGCCCTCGAAGACCGCCGCGACCGGGAAAACCTCGCGCTGATCTGCCTGATGATCACCGATGTGGTCACGGGCCGCAGTCGCATGCTGGTGCGCGGCGAAAACCGCATCGTCAGCGCCCTGCCGTTCTCGCGCGCCGGGTCAGGCGAGTTCGATCTGGGAGACATCGTATCGCGCAAAAAACAACTCGCGCCCGCCCTGCACAACGTTCTCGAAAGCGTGTAAACAAAAATGGCTATCGCCGAAACGGTTGTTAACGCCGCCCTAAACGCGCCCGTCGCCACGACCGCACCGGGGCCAACTGTCGTCGGCTTGGACCGCATTGTGTTACACAATATTTCATGGCGAACGTATGAAAACTTACTCGCCGACCTCGCCAACGCCAGCGCGCCCCGCCTGACTTACGACCGAGGAACTTTGGAGATTATGAGTCCGCTTCCCGAACACGAAGAATCAAATCGAACGCTCGCCCGTATCGTGGAGATGATTGCGGAAGAATGGGATTTGCGCGTCCGTAACTTCGGTTCGATGACGTTCCGTAGGGAAGGGGTGGCGCGGGGGGGCGAGCCGGACTCCTGTTTCTATATTCAAAACTACCAATCCGTACAGGGCAAACGGCGTCCTGACCTCGCCACGGATCCCGCCCCGGACTTGGTTATCGAAGTGGATATTACAAATCCGTCGCTCAACAAATTGCCAACGTACGCCGTTTTCGGCGTCCCAGAAATATGGCGCTACGACGATGTGCGCATCGAGATTCTCCGCTTGAACGCTACGAACGGCGTGTATGTCCCCGCCCCGGTGAGTTTGTGTTTGCCGGGCCTGACGCAGGAAGCGCTGGGCCAATTTATCGAAAGTAGTAAGCGGGACGATGTTCTCGAATGGCGAACGCGTATTCGGACTTGGGCGCGCGAAAACAAACCCGCGTTGTAAAGCCATGCGCTCTTCGTATCCGTCGTCAAGAGGGTAATCAGTATGCGTTTTGTCAGGCCCGAATTGAACGATCCCATGAGCCACCCGAAAGCGGTGCGGCGGGCTGTCGCCCAGCGACAGGAGGCTGTAGCGCAGGCGTTTCGGGACCACAACGCGCGCATCCGCCCGCTCCTACCGCCGTCCCTTCAATGGCTTCAGGAGGCATACATTCACGACGCCCAGATTCAGTCGTTACAAATTGACACCGTGCAACAAACGGTTCAGTTGGTCCTGACCTGTTTTGATTCACCGGTGGGATACTTTAATCTCGATCTGAAGTACAAGGACATTCAACTCACGGCGCAGGAAATAAGTCTTTTTTGTTTGATTGCCCACCGTGAAGATGCGGAAGTGTATTGGGGTGAGGTGGATATCGTAGACATAGCGGGGGGCGCGGGTTCGACCGACGCCGCTCGGCTCTTCGTCCACCGCATTTTGTGGAACACAAACGTGGTGACGGGCCGTGACGCCGCACAAGGCGTCACATATCGGTCTACACTGACGCCGGAAATCGAACTACGGTTCGGCGACTTCGAGATGGAAGTCACGCCAAACGCGGTCGGGGGTTTCTCACGCGCCGATGATTTCATAACGGTGGTTCGCGACCCGAACAAAATAGAGGGCATGGATGATTTTGTAGAGCGGGCCATCTAAACAAAAAGTTCCGGCGCAGGAAACCGGAGGCGAAGGCGTCCCTGCGCCCGTATCCTATGAGGTATGAAACTCGCCGACAAAACCGACATTGCCGTTCCCGCGCTTACTCCCGACGCGATGCTGGCGCGGTTCCTTGCGTCCGACGCCGCCTACAAGGGGCGGTTTCTGACCGGCGTTCGGACCACGGGTATTTATTGCCTGCCGTCCTGCGCGGCCCGCAAGCCGAAGCCGGAAAATGTCGCGTTCTTCGACACCGAGAACGCCGCACGGGAGGCGGGTCTGCGCCCGTGCAAGCGGCGCCGCCCCGACCATTTCTATAAAAGCTTCGACCCGGATGCGGACCGTCTCGATAACTTGGTAAACGAATTGCGCGCCACGCCGCAAAACTTCCCCGATGTCTCCGCACTCGCGACACGCGCGGAGGTAGGGGCGACCAAACTCCACGCGCTGTTTCGGCGCGCGTACCACCAAACGCCCGGCGGTTTCCTCGCGCGCGCCCGTATCGCCCGCGCGCAGGAATTACTGACAAGCGGCGAATCCGTCACCGACACGGCGCTTGCGGTCGGCTACGAAAGCCTGTCCGCGTTCCACGACGCGTTCCGCGCTGTAACGTGCATGACACCGGGCGAATGGCGACGCGTCGGCAAAACAACCGGCGATTGCCCGCCCGGCTTCGCGCTCGCCCTGCCGCCGAACTTCCGCGCCGACCTTGCGCTCGTCGCCTTTGCCCGCGACCCGCACAGCGTTTGCGATCGTGTCACCGGACGCGAGATCGCCAAAGCGATGACGCTTAACCACGAAAACGAATCTATAGCCGCCGTTCTTCGTCTGGATTTAGGGGACCACCGCCGCGCCGTTTGCCGCATCGAGACCGCGCACGCCCTCCCGCCGCAAGCCGTTCGCGATGCCCACACTGTCGCGCTCCGCCTGCTCGGCCTCCACGATGACCCCGCCGCATTCGAGGCGCGCTGTGATCGCGACCCCATTTTGCGCCCGTCAGTCGAGAACCGGCGCGGCTTGCGGATCAGCCTGTCCGCGACCCTTTTTGAAGCGTTATCGTGGGCGATTATCGGGCAGCAGATCAGCCTGCCGTTCGCCTACATGCTCCGCCGCCGCTTAGCCGAACTCTGCGGCGCGCCGGTTCCCGGTAGCGATCTTATCGCATCGCCCACAGCCGATGCGGTCGCGCGCCTCGACTACGCCGATTTGACCACGTTGCAGTTTTCCCGCCGCAAGGCCGAATACCTCATAGACGCCGCGCGCCTCGTCGCGTCCGGCGACCTGCCCTTAAACGAACTCATGCGCGCCGCGACCGCTCCGCAAATCGAGGCGCGATTGCTCGCCATGCGCGGGTTCGGGCCGTGGTCCGCGAACTACGTAATGATGCGCGGCTTCGGTTTCGCCGATTGCGCCCCGCTCGGCGATACCGGCCTCACCGCGGGTCTGCAACGCTTTTGGGCGTTACACTACCGCCCCGATGCAACTCAAACTATCGCCCTGATGGAGCCGTTCGCGCCCCACCGAAGCCTCGCCACCGCCCACCTATGGGCCAGCCTGCAAGAATCAACCACGCCATGAAAACCCTATACGCCGACCGATTCGCGCTACCGCCCTTCGGCGACCTGCTCGCCGCCGTGGACGACAACCACGCGCTTGTCCATCTATCGTTCCGTGACCCGTCCCACAACGCCCGCGCCGAGGACGCCGCTTTCCTGCAAGCCCTCGCCCGGCGGGGCGAAACCATTGTCTGGAACCCGGATGCGTGCGCGCCGATCCGCGCCCAACTCGCCGAGTACGCGCGCGGCGAACGCCAAGCCTTCACCCTGCCGCTCGCGCCGCGCGGAACGGCCTTCCAACAAGCGGTCTGGCGCGAACTCTGCACAATCCCGCACGGCGAAACGATCTCCTACGGCGAACTCGCCCGCCGCATCGGACGCCCCACGGCCTCCCGCGCGGTCGGGGCCGCAAACGGCGCGAACCGTATCGCTATCGTGATCCCGTGCCACCGCGTGATCGCCGCAACCGGCGCCCTGACCGGCTTCGCCTTCGGCCTCGACCGCAAACGCCATCTCCTCACCCTCGAAAACCCGGCGTTGTAAGTCGTTTGGTTTAGTTGTTGTCGTTTTGTGGGTGCGCTCATGCCGCGCGGCACCCTCTTCCAGGGGGGACCAACCTTACGTTGGATCGGTCCTTTTCTTTTTGCGACGGGTTTCTCGGTAAAACGCTTGAGGCGTTTTACCGAGAAACCCATCGCCGAAGCAATGCACGGTCCAGCGCCCGGCTGGTCCTCCCCGGAAGGGGTGCCGCGCGGCATGAGCGCACCCACAAAACGACAACAACTAAACCAAACGACTTACAACGCCGCGAAGTCTATGAAGCCGTTTTCGGGGTTCGTGTTGAGGAGGCGAACGCGGACCGTGTCGCCGACATCGAGACCGTCTTCGTTTTGGACGACGCGGCCTTCGGCGGGCGGGGACAGGAGGCGAACGTAGGTTCCTTTGTTGGATGCGCCCGTGACGATAGCGTTGAATGTTTCGCCGATGCGCGGGCGCAGGAAGACAGCGGCGGCGGCTTTACGGAGTTTGCGCTCCACTTTTTGGGCGGCGGCGGTTCGTTCCGTGCAGCGGGCCGCGATAGCTTCCAACTCTTCGAGCGAGTAGGGCGCGGGGGCGTTCACGATCACCGATTTGATGAGGCGTTGGATCGCGAGGTCGGCATAGCGCCGGTTCGGCGCGGTCGAGTGGGTGTAGCCTTGTACCGCGAGGCCGAAGTGTTCCTCGGCTTCCCCGCCCGCGCGTATCACCGTGTACTCGCCCGCGCCGAGGAGTTTGACGACCGATAGGGACAGGTCGGGGAAGTGAACCGGGTCGGCTGTTCGGCGTCGGGCGAGGAAATCCGCAAGGGCGCGCGACGACGGCTCCTGGGGAAGCGGATCGTTCAAGCGGGCGGCGATCTCCACGATACGGTCCCAACGTTTGGGCGTTCGCACCACGCGCTGAATGGACGCCACGCCGCGCTCTTCGAGTAAATCCACCACTGCGCCGTTTACCGCGAGCATCACGTCCTCAATAAGATACCGCGCCTCGCTTTTCGGCGTCACCGCAAGGCCCGTCACCTGCCCGTTTGGGCCGGTGACCGGGCTTGCTTCAATTGTTTCAAAATCCAGCGCGCCGCGCCGGAAGCGCAGATCGCGCAAACGCCGTGTCGCCTCGCGCTGAAGGCGTAATTGCTCGCCCATCGCCGCGTGGTCCGCGAAATCCGACGGGAACGGCGCGCGGTTGTCGGCGAGCCACGCGCTCACATCCTCGTAGTTCATGCGCGCCTGATTGCGGACCCGGGCGCGGTAGACCGAGCCATCGGCGAGCGTTCCATCCTTGCTTACCAGAATTTCCACCACAACGGCGAGGCGGTCGTCGTTTTCCAGGAGCGACGTGATGTCCTCGGACAGAACGGCGGGGAGCATCGGGAACGTGTCCACGCCGGTATACACCGACGTGCAATTTTGGAACGCCAGTTGGTCGGTCGCGGAGCCTTTCGGCGCGTGGGCGTCCACATCGGCGATAGCGATCAAAAGGCGGATGGCATCGTCCGCTTCGGGACGGGCGTACTCCAGTTGGTCTAAATCGCGCGATTCGGGGTTGTCAATGGACGACCACAAGAGCGCGCGCAGATCGCGGATCGGCTCGCCGGGCGGGGCGTCGTCGCCGGTCACGCCGCGCAAATCGCGCTCAACCTGCGGCGGAACGTCCACGGCGAATCCGGCCTCGACCATCGCGCGCCGGGCCATCGGGCGCAGGTCGTAAGAAGGGGCATGATTTTCCGCGCGACGGGCGGCGTAGGGGTTATTTATCACTGTTTTCTTTTCACAAACTCGTTCGATAACGATAGAATAGCCCGAACCATAGGGTCACGAACCAAACCGTACGCGCCGCGCTTATAAATGCCGCACCCGCAGGGCGGCTCGGAGCGCGTCCGCGTTCAGGTTCTCCGGCACGCCCTGAACCGTGATCGTGCGCGCTTCGCCGGGCGGAACAAAGAAGAAGTTATCGCTCCATCGTAGTTGCGCTGTTGCGACTTCACTGTCAAGCGACAGGAAAACGCCCCATGCCAGTCGCTCGGCGGCGGCGCGAACCGTGATACTCGCGTTCCCGCCCGCAACCTCGCCGATGTCTATGGCAAGCGCGTCCGGCGAGGGCGGCGCGACCGCAAACCCTTTGGGTTCGATAAGCAGAAGCAGGTTTTCGGCAAGCGGCGCGCCGTCCGGCGCGTTCAACGTGACATGCGCGAAAACCGCGCCGCTTGCGATGGGGAGCGTCGCGACCGGCGCGCTGGTTGCGGCATTCGCGGGCGCGACTGCGTCCGCCTCGACCCGCGCCAACTCCTTGTCGTTCGCCGAAAACAGCGAAAGCGTGACGCGGACCGCAACGTCGGCTAAATCGTCGTTGACCAGGTACGCGGCGACACTGCCGCCGTCATTCTCGCGGACCAGCGATGCGAGAAGCGGCGCGTAGAAGCGTTTGGCGGCGTAGTACGCGGCTTTCGGCTCGCCTGCGCTGTCAATCACCGCCCATGATTGCGTGGGCCAGCAGTCGTTGAGTTGCCAGAACAGCGTTCCCCAGCACCGGCCCTTCATGCGACGCCAATGCTCCACGCCGAACTGAAGCGCGAGCGCCTGGTTCGCCTGCCCATAATAGACCAAATCGTCGAGCGTTTGAATTGCGGGGAAGTGCTTTTCGATGTAGCCGAGAAACTTTTCGTAGCCCTTGCGGGTTTTGTCGTGCGCGCGAACTACGGGCGAGCGCGGCGTTTTATCTTCCGGCGCGAGGCAGGAATCCCACGCCCGCATCCCGCACGATGACGCGAACCCGAACTCCGACGAGAACCGGGTCCGGCTTTTGGCGTAGTGAACCCAGTCACCGTCACTGTCCGGCGTTTTGGCATGCCAGACATTCCAGTAGTGCGAATCGCCAAAGTCTTCCGATGTGCAAGGCTCGCCGCCGTATGGGGAGTTCGGCAAATACGGCGTTCGCGTGTCCTCGTCGGCTAACACGGCGGGCAGAACCTCGTGGATGAGTTTGTCGCCGAAGAACTCGGTCGCCTGCGTTTTCCCGGCCCAGCGTCCCTGAAACAGTTCGAGGTTTTCGTTGCCGCCGCACCACAGCGCAAGGCACGCCCGATGCCGCAAGCGTCGCACATTCGCGATGGCTTCCGCCCGGACATCTTCGACAAACGATGCGTCATCGTCCGGGTACATCGAGCAGGCGAACCCAAAATCCTGCCAGACGAGGAGGCCCAGCTCATCGCACAGGTCGTAAAAATCCTCAGATTCGTACAAGCCGCCGCCCCAAACGCGCAACATATTCATGCCCGCATCGCGCGCCTGCGTCAGCCGCTCGCGCAGTTGCGCCCGCGTGATCGCGGACGGAAGCGAATGGTCGGGAATCCAGTTCGC
>CAXUMS010000162.1:2927-11239 GCA_964252165.1 uncultured Armatimonadaceae bacterium | reverse complement strand
TTGTGGCGCGCTTCGCGCCGCTTAGCGAGCGGGCTTTAGCCCCTCGGAGACAACGCGCTCGGACAACGCGCAAATTAATGCTTGATTTCAAAAGGAAGCGACGCAGTGAACCAACGACTTCTATCAACGATATGGGCCGCGAGCGTCGGCGCAGTTTGGGCGAACGCCGCCGCCGCGCCGGTTTGGGCGCAAACCGCAACGCCCGCCTCTGCCGCGCCTTCGGCGGTTGTCGCTAAGTCGCTGTTCCTTACGGAAACGCTCGCGAACTTCGCGTCTTGGGATAGCGACCGTAGCGGCGCGCTTTCCACGGGTGAAATCGAAGCGGCTATCGCGAACCCGCGCGTGACCGGCAAGGCCGCCGCCGCCGCAGTGACCCTGCGCCGGGCGGCGAAATCCAAAACCTACCATCTGCCCGAACCAATAACGCCGGAAAGCCTCACCCGCGCCGTCGCCGACGCCAAATCGCGCTTGTCCGTGGTTGCGCCTGCGCCTCCCTCGGACGCTACTGTCACCGCGACAACCAATGCGACTTCGCCCGGCGCGCTGACGATAACCGCCGCTCCCAGTCTCGCCGCGCCCCGGTTTGCATTCGACCGCCTTTACGCCGGGACGGTGACGCGGATCGAAAAGGTCAACCGCAGTTTGTTCGCGTCCGGCCCGCCCAAGCTCAGCGCGCTCAAGCAGGGGCGCATCGGCGACTGTTTCGCGCTTGCGCCGCTTGGCGCGCTGATCAACCGCGACCCCGGCGAGGTCGTGCGGATGTTTCAGGCGGAAAAGGACGGCGAGGTCACTTTGACCTTCGGCGGCGGCGCGAAGGCCGTAAAGGTCGCGACGGTCACGGATGGCGAGTACGCGCTTGCCGCATCTACCGGCGGCGATGGTTTGTGGGCCAATCTGTACGAAAAAGCCGTGGGGCAATGTCGCGTGGAAGAGAAAGCGGGCGACACGCGGACCGTTATCGGCGCGGTCTCGACCGGCGGCTCGGCGGGCAAGGTAATCGAGTTGCTCACCGGCAACAAGGTTAAGCGGTTCTCGTGCGCGCCGTTCCAACAAAACGGAAAAGCCGTGTTGGATGGCGCGTATGCGGAAACGCAACTTGCCGCTCTGCGCGCGATGCTGACCGACGCGATGGGCAAGAAGCGGCTCGCGTGCGCCGGAACCGATAAAAACGTTTCCGTGCCAGGTATTTCGCCCAATCACGCCTACGCTCTTTTGGAATACGACGTTGCGCGCGACGAGATGTTGATCTGGAATCCGCACGGCAACACATTCAAGCCAAAGGGCGCGTCCGGTTTGCAATACGGCTATCCCACAGCGGGCGGTAAATTTCGCGTTCCGCTTCCCGAGTTGGTTCGCATTTTCCGTGGCTTGTCTTTTGAAGCCGACGAGAAATCAAAATCCGCGATTGCGGTGATCCAAACCGCAACCGCGAAAACGCCGTAGTATGTATGAACTGTAAAGGGCGTTAGTGGAACAAACCGGGGTGAATGCCGATAACTGATGATGATGCGCCTTGCGATTGGGTATGACAGGCGCGTCGCTTCATCAAATTTAGAAACCGCCACTCGCTTTATGAGCCACACGTTGAATAACTCAATCGCGCCGCGCGCCGCTCTCAGCCCCGAACTTGAAGACCGTCTTGACGAGGTCCGCCTTCAGGAAAAGAAAAAACAGTCGTTGCGCCAGCAGGTAATGCGCGAGCGTCGCGTTCTTTTGCCCGCGCTTGGCATTGCGCTCCTCGCGCTCCCCAACTTCCGTATGGCGGAAGTGACCGGTCATTCAATGGAGCCGCAATACGACACGGGCGACCGGCTGGTGGTGCTGAAATCGTATCGCCTATTTACGCCGCTGAAAGTAGGCGACATTGTGGTTATCAAGCGCAAGTATGGAAAAGATGCGGGCGAGCAACTTGTCAAGCGCGTCGTCTTTATCCAAAACGACGACGGCACGGCGAAATGGCCCGCAACCGTTCGCACGATGCGCGGTGACATCCCTATGGAGCCGTTCTTCCCCGATGAGGTTGAGGGTTCCAGGGTCGTGCCGCCAAATGGAATTATGGTGATGGGCGATAACATTATGAACTCAAGCGATTCGCGCGAGTTTGGCGCGCTCCGGGATGAGGAAATCATGGGGAAGGTGCTGAATCACTAACGTCATGCCCGTCGACGAAAACAAACCCGCTTTACTTCATTCCGACACCGTGGACGCGTCCGGCGTCGTGCTGACAACGCGTATTCCTGGCTTGCCGCGCCATGCGACGGGCAAGGTGCGCGATGTGTATCAGGTCGGAGCCGATGCGCTTCTTTTGGTTGCGACCGACCGAATATCGGCGTTCGATGTGGTTTTGCATCAGGGCGTCCCGGATAAAGGCCGGGTGCTAACGCAACTGTCCCGGTTCTGGTTCGAGCAAACCCGGCATATTGTCCCCAACCATCTGCTCTCCGCAGACGATGACGAGATCGCCGCGCGGCTTTCCGCCGAGGGCGTTTCGGTCACCGATGAACTGCGGCAAACGCTTCGGGGCCGTTGCCTGTTGTGCCGCCGCACCGCTCCGTTACCGGTCGAGGCCGTGGTGCGCGGTTATCTGTCCGGTTCGGCATGGGCCGCGTACCAAAGCGCGCCTGGTAGCGGTGACAGCGTGAGCCTGTGGGGCGTTCCGCTTCCTCGGGGCCTTCGGGAAAGCGACAAACTCCCGACGCCCATCTTCACGCCGTCCACCAAACCGAGCGAGGGACACGATGAGCCGATGCAGGCGGGCGACATCGCCGCTTTGATTGGAGCGGAAACCGCCCGCGAGGTCGCTGATGTCGCGGTTCGGTTGTACGAATGGGCGCACGACTTCGCGGCCGAGCGCGGGATTTTGCTCGCCGATACCAAATTCGAGTTTGGAATCGCGCCCGGTCCCAACCCGACCGATCCGCCGCAACTTATTTTGATTGATGAGGCGTTGACGCCGGACTCATCGCGCTTTTGGGACCAAAGTCTTTTCGCGCCGGGCGGTCCGCAGGCGTCGTGGGACAAGCAATTTGTTCGCGACTATCTGCTCACCGTTCCCGATTGGGACAAAACGCCGCCCGCGCCCGACCTGCCGGAAACGGTCGTGGCGCAAACCGCCGAAAAGTACCGCGACGCATACCAGCGTTTGACCGGACACGCGTTGCCGTAGCGCGCAACGGGCGCGGGCGGCGAATGTGCCGGATAATAACAAGCGTAAGGGCGCAAGGTTAAAGAGCCGCCGTTTGCGCCGTAACCGTTTCATGAAGTACCTTTTTTTAGTTCCCGACGGAGCCGCCGACGATCCCCTCCCCGAACTCGACGGCAAAACGCCCCTGGAAGCCGCGCGCACTCCCAACCTGGATGAACTCGCGGCGGGCGGTCAGGTCGGAAGCGTTCTCACCGTCCCGCACGGGATGTATCCGGGTTCCGATGTCGCCAATATGTCGCTTCTCGGTTACGAACCGGGGAAATACTACACGGGGCGTGGACCGCTCGAAGCCGCCGCGCTTGGCGTGCCGCTCGATGAACGCGACGCCGCGTTCCGTTGCTCGCTGGTCACGACCGATGGCGAAAACCTGCTGGACTACTCGTCCGGTCATGTAACTACGGACGAGGCGCGCGTTCTCATCGAACTGGCTCAGGAGAAGTTCGGCAAGCGCAAATGGACGTTCTTCACCGGCGTTCAGTACCGACACATTTTGCGCTGGGCGAACGGCCCGCTCGATCTCAAAACCGTCCCGCCGCACGATATTCAGGACAAACCGCTCGCGCCGTATCTCCCTGTCGGCGATGGCGAGGACGAACTGCGCGGCCTGATCTTCGACTCGCTCGATCTGCTGGACAACCACGAGATCAACCGCCGCCGCCGCGATGAGGGCAAGCCGCCCGCCAACACGCTTTGGCCGTGGGGGCAGGGAAGGGCCACGGTTTTGCCGTCGTTCTTTCGGGAACGCGGTTTAACCGGCGCGGTCATCACCGCCGTGGATCTGGTGCGCGGTTTGGGGCAGGCGGCGGGAATGCAGATCATCAACGTGCCGGGCGCGACCGGTTATATTGATACCAACTACCGGGGCAAGGCCGAATACGCCCTTAGCGCGTTCGACAACGGCGCGGATTTCGTTTATCTTCATGTCGAATCGCCCGACGAATCGGGGCATGAGGGTAATATCGAGCATAAGGTCCGAAGCATCGAGGACATTGACCGGCGCGTTGTCGGAACGCTTTTATCCGGCTTCGCCACCCGCAAGCAGCCGTTTAAGATGCTGGTTTGCCCGGATCACGCCACGCCGATTGCGCTACGAACCCACCGTGAAGGCCCTGTGCCTTTTCTCCTGTACGATTCCCGCAAAGCGAGCGGGGGGAAACGACTGCGCTACGACGAGCGAGCGTTGAACGAAACACGCCTCGTTGTGGAGGAAGGCCATCGCCTGATTGAACTTTTGTTGAAAGATTAATTTTGTATGAGTAGTAACGACGCCGCAACAACCAAGCGCGTTTTGATCACCGGCACATCCGGTATTGTTGGCGGACCGACAGCGGAAGAATTTGTCGCCCACGGTTACCACGTGCGCGCTTTTGATAAGGCCCCTCCTAGCGAGGCCCTGCGCGGCAAGGTCGAAGCCATCTACGGCGACATCACCGACCCGCTCCACGTCATGCGGGCGGCGGAAGGTTGCGACGCCGTAGTTCATCTCGCGGCGATTCCGAACCCGATGCACGGCACGGACCAAATTATGCCGGTGAATGTCGGCGGAACGGCGAACGTTTTCGCCGCCTGCGAGGCGCACGGCATCAAGCGTGTCGCGCTTGCGTCCACGTGTTGCACGTTCGGAATGGTATTTGCCAAACATCGCTTCGATCCGCAGTATTTCCCCGTGGACGAGAAACATCCGCTTTTACCGCAGGACCTATATGGCCTCTCCAAAGTTCTGGTCGAGGAAACCGCCGCCGCCTATTCGCGTCGGTGCGGAATGTCTACGGTTTCCCTGCGTCTGACGATGGTCACGAACTTTGTTAATCCGGCAAACCGCTGGTGGAAAAACAGTTTAAAGGGCGACTACAAAAGCTACGACTTCTGGGCGTATATCGAGGCGCGCGATGTCGCCCGCGCTTTCCGCCTTGCTATTGAGAACGGGCCGCTCGGTGAAAGCCACTCGTTGATCATCGCCGCCCGCGACACGTTCACCATCCATGATGTCCGGGAACTCGCCCGCAAGCACTTCGGGGATTTAGCGGACAGTGTCGCACATCAAGGCCCCTCGGACAGCCTGTACGACACGCGCCGAGCGGAAGAAGTCATCGGCTTCGTCGCCGAGAAAACGTGGCGCGGCGACCCCAATTTCGAGAAGTTCCTCGCCGAGTAGGTGGAAACAAAGCCCGCGTCGCGAAACCTGCGTAACATTTGTATCGTTGCGCCGAAGGCGGCGGACGCGCAAAAGGCGGCTGGGCTTATCAAGTCAATCCTGGTCAAAGCGGGTTACTCGGTCATGTCATGGGCCGATATTTCTCAGGCGCAAAAAGAATTGTTGAGCAAAACCTACAACGTCGCCGTCGTTGTAAATGAGGTATGGCCCGATGAACACGGCGATAAATTTGTTCAATGGTTAAATGGCTTGCCGCTTGCGCCTGGTATTGTTCGTATTGCAACGGACATCACGCACGATTGGATGTCTTCTCGTAGCAACGAAGAATTTTACAAGCTCGCCGAAATGGGCTATGTTCCCGATATGGAAATTACGGGCATGCCACATTCTTCGGAGTTGCTCAAGTTCGTCGCTATGCTCGTTATGAAGAACAGCGAGTAAATCAGGGTTAGCTCGACGATGAGCGAAAAACGTCATGCAAACTCGTTGGAATAAACCGCCCGCTCTCAAACGTGGCGAATTTTTGACGTGGTTTGGTGCGGTCGGCGTCGCCACTGCTTTTTGCTTGCATAGCGCGTTGGCGCGAACGGGCGAACCTACAGCGAAGGGGAAAACCATTGTGGAGCGCGTGACGTATAACGGTTGGGCCGAGGCGTGGCGGCTGAGCAACGGCGTCGCGGAGGTCGTGGTCGTACCGGAGGTTTCGCGGGTGATGCGCTACGGCTTCGTGGGCGGTCCCAACCTGTTGTGGGACAATCCCCTCACGTTTGGCAAGCCCGCGAAAATCGGCGAGTGGCCCAATATCGGCGGCGAAAAGGCGTGGCCGTGGCCGCAGAACGATTGGCCGAAATACCAAGGCGCGGACTGGCCGCCGCCACCGGGAGCGGATCAAACGCCGTATCAGGCCGAAGTAATCGGAGGAGATACGCTTCGCATTACGTCGCCGCCGTTGATCGGTTTTGGCTTCCGTATCGTGCGCGACATCACGCTCGCGCCGCAGGGGGCGCGCGTGACCGTTCACACGCGCTTTGAAAAGTACGCGGATGGCATAGATCGTCCGGTCGCGGTGTGGACGATTTTGCAAGCGCGCGTGCCGGACGGGCCGCTTCTGGCGCGAACGGTTCCCGGTTCCACGCTTACCGGAGGCTACCGGCCCGAGGAAACGCACGGATGGCAAAATGGAACCGTCGCGCCGGTCGCATCTGGCAGTTCGGTTCTCGCTGTCACGCGTCCCCTCGCCAATAGCGGCAAGGTTTTCTTCGATGCCGACCTGCTCGCCGCGCGCTACG
The DNA here is from genome assembly GCA_964252165.1 of uncultured Armatimonadaceae bacterium. Taxonomy (GTDB): domain Bacteria; phylum Armatimonadota; class Armatimonadia; order Armatimonadales; family Armatimonadaceae; genus CAXUMS01. The sequence continues at coordinate 4,590 of CAXUMS010000162.1, read as the reverse complement.
GCGATACCCTTCTCACTGTTCGCGCCGACCTCCCCGGCGTTCCCCTGAGCGCGTTTCAACCGGGCGACCGCGCGCAAATCTACTCCAATCCCAAGATCGCGGACGACGTGAAGCGCGGCATTTTGCCCTACGTCGAACTCGAACTCACCGGCCCGCTCGCCCGTCTCGCCAAAGGGGAAGCGTTGTCGCTTACGACTGTTTGGGATCTGCGCCGCCTTTCCCCAAGCGAGCGAACGCCGGAGGCGATGGCGGCGTTGATACAAGGCCAATAAGTCAACCCGAGCGCGGGTTTATGACAAACGATGTGAGGAAAAAAGATGCTCGTCAACAATCCCCCTGGCGACACAAGTGGAGTAGAACCGGCGCGCGTCAAGGAACAATCCGAATCCGTTATCCTGCGCGCCAACGGCAAAATCTGCGCGTGGCTTCCGGTCCTCAATCTGACGCGAGCGCGCGACCGGAACGCCCTTGTGGGCCGCGCGCTTACGATGAACGCCCTGCTTAACATTCACTTTGGCGCGCCTGTTGCGGTGATCCGCGACTGGATTGACCGCAACGGTTTACGCCCTCATCTATCCGCCGGGGAAGTCGCGCTTATCACGAAACCGGATCGCGCCGTAACCGAGCAGGAGCGAATCAACCTGTACTGGTACATCGAGGGCGTTTGGGCTTTGATGTGGGCGGGCGGATTAATCGCCGATCTTCCATTTGATCAGCCGGCCGCCGACACAATGGCGTCGCTTGTCCCGAACCTGCAACAAAACGAGAACGGCGCAAAGTTTGAAGCCATGCGACTTCGCCCGTATCCGTCATTATTCGCGATGCTCGATTTGTATTACCGTTTGCACTGGTACGCCCGCGATGGGCAGATCAACCGCTACTCGACCGCGCCGGTCACGGCGAATACTATCTGGGAGCGGCGAAAAGCGCTGGAATGGCTGATGGACAACCAAACCGACTGGGACAACATAGACCTCGGTACATAGTCAGGTCGAACCGTCTTATCGAAGCCGCTCACCCATCGAAACCAGCTCGTCGCGCAACTCGTCGGGTAAACGGTTTCCAAATTGCTCGAAATGGCGTTCGATGTCGGTGATTTCATCGCGCCATTCGTGCGTGTCCACGTGAAGCGCGGCCTCCAGCCGCTCCGGCGCAAGGTCCAAACCGCTTCGGTTCAAACCACTTGCCGGGGGAGTCCAGCCAATCGGCGTTTTTACCGCCTCGCCGCCGCCCTTAATACGCTCGCGCATCCAGATCAGTGCGCGCACGTTTTCGCCGAAGCCGGACCACAAAAATTTGCCGATTTCATCCTTGCGGAACCAGTTGACCTGGAAGAGTTTGGGTGGGTTGGTCAGTCGGGCGCCGATCTCGATCCAGTGATGGAAGTAATCGCCCATGTGGTAGCCGCAGAACGGGAGCATCGCGAACGGGTCCCGGCGTAGTACGCCCTGCGCGCCCGCCGCCGCCGCCGTGGTCTGCGAACCCATCGTTGCGCCCAGAAAAACGCCGTGGTTCCAGTCGAACGCTTCCAGCACGAGCGGCGATTTGGCGTCGCGCCGCCCGCCGAACAGGATACCCGAGATCGGTACGCCCTCCGCGTCTTCCCAGTGCGGCGACAGCGACGGACACTGCGAGGCGGGCGCGGTAAACCGGCTGTTCGGGT
>CAXUMS010000162.1:0-2917 GCA_964252165.1 uncultured Armatimonadaceae bacterium | reverse complement strand
TGTCCCAGCGTTCGCGTCGATAGTCGACGCGGGCGCGCGACGCGAACAGCGCGGCAGTATAGAAGGGTCCGATGAGGCCGGTCCGCAGCGGCGGCAGGCCGGCCTCGCCAGTGAGGGCATCACGTATAATCCGCCGCCGCTCCATCGTGGCCCCCGGTCGCGACGGACACTGCGAGGCGGGCGCGGTAAACCGGCTGTTCGGGTGCGCGAACGGGGCCGCGTCCGGCTCGTTTGTCGCTCGGCGGACGCCTTTCCAGTCGGTCAGGAACGGGTACGGGCAAACGGAGCCGGGACCGTCCATGCCTTCCCACCACGGCATGCCATCGTCGCTGACGGCGACATTGGTATAAATCGTGTCGGTTCGCATGGTTTCGAGCGCGTTGGGGTTGGTTTTGCCGCTGGTGCCGGGCGCAACGCCGAAAAAGCCCGCTTCCGGGTTAATCGCCCATAATCGCCCGTCACCGCCAATTCGCATCCAGGCAATATCATCGCCGATGGTGCGGACGCGCCAGCCTGCGTCGGCGAGCGCGGGCGGGCAAACCAGCATCGCGAGGTTGGTTTTGCCGCACGCCGACGGGAACGCGCCTGCGAAATACATCGAGTCCCCGTCCGGGGAAATCAGTTCGAGCAGAAGCATATGCTCCGCCATCCACCATTTGCCGCGTTCGACGGAATCATGCCGGGCCTGCGCCGACGCGATACGTAGCGCATGGCACTTTTTGCCCAAAAGGGCGTTGCCGCCGTAGCCGGAGCCGTACGATAAGATCGAGCCATCCTGGGGGAAATGGCAGATGAAGCGGCGGTCGGGATCGAGTTCGCCGATGCTGTGCAAACCGCGCACAAACGCGCCGTTTTCGCCCAGAGCGTCCAGGGCTACCTGCCCCATGCGCGTCATGGTTCGCATAGATAGCGCGACATACGCGCTGTCCGTGAGTTCCACGCCCACCTGCGACTGCGCCGCGCCGACCGGCCCCATAAGATAGGGGACCACATACAGCGTACGACCCGCCATACACCCGTCGAACAGCGCATGGAGTTCGGCTCTGGCGGCCCCGGCTTCCATCCAGTTGTTGGTCGGGCCGACCTGATCCTTTTCGGCGGTGCAAATAAACGTAAACTGCTCCACGCGCGCCACATCGTTCGGGTCGCTCCGGTGCAGGTAGCAACCAGGATGAGCGTTCTGATTTAGCGCGACAAGCGTTCCATCCGCGAGCATCCGCTGTGTCAGTTGGTCCCGCTCCGCCTCCGAACCGTCACACCAAACGACATTGTTCGGGCGACACAAGTGAACGCAATCTTCGACCCAGGCAAGCAGGTCACGGTGTGATGTGGCGCCGGGCGTCACGCTATCGGCGGATACGTTGGGCGAATCCGTCGCCCCGATTGAATTTAACAAAAATCTCCGCCTTGTACGGGTTTAACGTTCGATTTAACGCTATGATAAAGCATGGTAGCACGGGGCCTGCGGCGCGTCAATCGGGACGCGTACCTGCCTCCGAAACCGCGCCATTGAAGCCGAGAACGCCATGAAATTCGCTTTTCCTTATGTTTCCGCCCGCGCGCTTGCGCGAACCGCGTTTGTTTTTTCCGTTTTCACGGCAACCATCGCTACCAGTGTCATTGTAATGCCCGCTCCCGCGACCGCGATCGCCACGTTCGGCGGAATCGGACGCAATGGTTTTGAGCCTTCGACAAACCCTTCTACCGCCCAGTACGCCAATCGCGGCTGGCAGTACCTGGGGTTGTGGGGGCAATCGGTCGGAACGGTAATCGCGCCCAACTATTTTATTACCGCCGCCCATTTGCCCGGCCCGCAACACGATTTAGGCTCGTCCTTTATCTTCGATGGCGTCTCCTACGCGACCATCGCCTCCACAGTGATTCCCGGCACCGATTTGCGCTTGTTCAAAATAGACGGGACGCTTCCGCGTTACGCGCAACTGTACACGGGAAGCGATGAAACCACGGGCGGCGCGGGCGGATTGGGAAAAGAACTGTTTGTGGCCGGACGCGGCCCGGGGCGCGGCGACGCGAACGGTAATCACGGCTGGTATGGCGGCGGCTACCCCGACGGGCAACTGGGAACCATAAGTTGGGGAACCAACAACATTACCGACGTCGCCGAAACGGGCGGCGGTCCCGGCTCCGAGTATTTGTATTTCACGTTCGATCAAGGGCAGGGCGATAACGAAGCGGGCGTTTTGTCCGGCGACTCCGGCTCCGCCGTTTTCTTGCAACAAGACGGCGTATGGAAACTGGGCGGAACCATTTTCGGCGTGGACGGCTTTTTCAGCAATGTCCCCGATCCTACGCCGGCGGAACGATTTTTAGGCTCGTTCTACGACACGCGCGGCTTGTACGCCGAACAACTAAACCCAAATCAAACAGACCCAAATTTACCAAATTACACTATTTTCGTCCTTGTCACCGGCGATAACCCAGTCCCAAGCGGCTCGTACGCGACCCGCATTTCCGCGAACGTCGCCAAGATTGACGCCATCACGGGTCTCAACTCGTTCGCCGTCGTCCCGGAACCCTCGACGCTCGCGCTCCTTGCGTCGGCAAGCGTTGTCGGAGCGGTGGGTGTCATTCGTCGCCGCAAGCGGCGCGCCAACTAAGTAGTGGCGCTTCCGGCTTGACCAAACGGCTGTTTCTCGTTACACTGACGGCAAGGCGGGGCGGCGGTTTTCTCCCGTGTTTGCGTCACGCTTCCTGAAAGGCGCATTCTTCCCGATGGCTACGGCCCGACCGCCACGAAATACCTCTTCTTCGTCCCCGCAATCCCGCTCGCAGGACGCCCCCGCGCCGCGTTCCGCAACATCGCCGCGCAAGCCCCGCCCCGCCGCAACGCCTTCGGGCGGGCGCGTCGGAGGCGGCGGGGCGGCGTCGGACGCGATGCAGCGGCGGCGGCGCGCGA
>CAXUMS010000161.1:0-11287 GCA_964252165.1 uncultured Armatimonadaceae bacterium | reverse complement strand
ACACCTAACACCTAACACCTAACACCTAACACCTAACACCTAACACCTAACACCACTACGCCAAGTGCAACGCCACGAGCAACCGGTCCAGCATCCAGATGAACGGGAACGGGAGCAACAAGCCGCCCAAGCCGTACAGAAGCAGGTTGCGTTGCAGGGTTTTCGCCGCGCTCATCGGTTTGTACGACACGCCGCGCAGAGCGAGCGGGATTAGGGCGATGATAATGAGCGCGTTGAAGATGACGCAGGCCAAAATCGCGGACTCGGCGGTGGAGCGGTCGCCGCCCGGGCCTAAGCGCAGGAAGTTGATCGCGCCGAGTTCGGAAAATGTCGCCACGAACATCGCCGGGATGATCGCGAAATACTTGGCGACATCGTTTGCAATAGAGAACGTGGTCAGCGCGCCGCGCGTCATCAGGAGTTGCTTGCCGATAGCGACCACCTCGATAAGCTTGGTCGGGTTGGAGTCCAGGTCCACCATGTTCCCGGCTTCTTTCGCCGCTTGGGTTCCCGAGTTCATCGCCACCCCGACATCGGCCTGGGCGAGCGCGGGGGCGTCGTTGGTGCCGTCGCCGGTCATTGCGACCAGTTTCCCGCCCGCCTGCTCCTTTTTAATCAGGGCCATCTTGTCTTCCGGCGTCGCCTGGGCTAAGAAGTCGTCCACGCCCGCTTCGTCGGCGATGGCTTTGGCCGTTAACGGGTTGTCGCCCGTGATCATGACGGTTTTGATGCCCATCGCGCGCAACTCGTCGAAGCGCTCGCGCATCCCGCCTTTGACCACGTCCTTGAGATAAATGACGCCCAGGGCTTTGTCGTTAAGGGAAACCGCGAGCGGGGTTCCGCCTTTGGTCGAGATTTCGGTCGTGATCTTGTCGAGTTCGGGCGGGACGCTCCCGCCTTGCGCGGCGATGAACTGTTTGACCGAATCGGTCGCGCCTTTCCGGACGCGCATCCCGTCCACATCCACGCCGCTCATGCGAGTTTGGGCCGTGAACGGGATAAATTCCGCGTTTAGATCGCCCATCTCGCGGCCCCGCAAACCGTATTTTTCTTTGGCAAGCACGACAATCGAGCGGCCTTCCGGCGTTTCGTCGGCGAGACTCGACAGTTGCGCGGCGTTGGCTAACTCCTCGACCGACACGCCAGGCAGAGGGAAAAACTCGGCGGCCTGCCGGTTGCCGAGCGTGATCGTGCCGGTTTTGTCTAACAAAAGCGTGTTCACATCGCCCGCCGCCTCGACCGCTTTACCGGACATCGCGAGGACGTTGTGTTGCATCACGCGGTCCATACCGGCGATACCGATAGCCGACAGCAAACCGCCAATCGTGGTCGGAATTAAACAAACCAGAAGCGCGATAAGAACCGTCATCGTGGGCGGAAGCGGCGCGGCGGCCCCATCAGCGCCGCTTGCCGAGCGGATGGCGTAGAGGGCGAACGGGAGCAGGGTCACGACCGCCAGCACAAACACAATTGTCAAGCCGGACAGCAGAATGGACAGCGCGATCTCGTTGGGCGTTTTTTGCCGTTGCGCGCCCTCGACGAGCGAGATCATGCGGTCCAGAAACGACTCGCCCGGGTTCGCCGTAATACGAACCACGATCCGGTCGGACAGGACTTTGGTGCCGCCCGTGACAGCATCGCGGTCGCCGCCCGATTCGCGAATCACCGGGGCCGATTCGCCCGTGATCGCGGATTCGTCTACGGACGCGATACCGTCAATCACGACGCCGTCGCCGGGAATCACGTCGCCCGCCTCGCACACGATCAAATCGTCCTTGCGAAGCGCGCTTCCCGGCACAATTTCTTCTTTGCCTTTGATGCCGCCCACGAGTTTACGGGCCGACGAGTCGGATTTGGCCTTGCGCAGGCTGTCCGCCTGCGCTTTGCCGCGCCCTTCCGCCATCGCCTCGGCGAAGTTGGCGAAAAGAACCGTGAACCAGAGCCACAGGGTCACCTGCCCGGTGAATAGGGGGTTGCCCGTGTGCGTGACCAGTTCGCGAAGCCAGTAGAACGTGGACAAAACGCTACCGACCTCAACCACGAACATAACCGGGTTTTTGGCGACCGTGCGCGGGTCGAGCTTGATGAAGGATTCCACCAGCGCGCGCTTGATAATTGTCGGTTCGAGAAGCGACTTGGGCGCGTTTTTGGGCCGATGCCCGCCGCCGCCGCTCGCGCCGCCCGAAGGGGGAGCGAGCGGCGTGTCGGGGACCGGCGCGATGTTGTTTTTGGGGGGATTTAGTACCGTTGCCATTGAATTAAAACCTTGCGTACGTGCGTATCTATGCGCGCGCCTTAATATGCTTTCGCGCCGTTCATCTGAAAATGCTCGACGATGGGGCCAAGCGCGAGGGCGGGCAAGTACGTGAGCGCGCCGACAATCACGACCACGCCGATGAGCAGAATAACGAACGTGCCGCTATCCGTGGGGAACGTGCCGGACGACGCGGGCGACCATTTCTTGACCGCCAAACTGCCCGCAATTGCAAGAAGCGGCAGGATCATCAGGAAGCGCCCGACTAGCATGCCGATACCAAGCGTGACGTTGTAAACCGGCGTGTTCGCGGTGATACCGGCGAACGCGGACCCGTTGTTGCCGGTCGCGGACGTGTACGCGTACAAGATCTCGGTGAAGCCGTGCGGGCCGCTGTTGTTGATGTTGCCGTACGTCGGGCCGTAGAACGTATCGGTCGCGGACCCGTAAGCCGTGCCGGGGAACTGGTTGAGCGACGCGTACCGCGCGCCCGCCTCGGTCGGGAAGTTTGCGTTCGCGCCGAAAGCCGTGAAGCCTAAAATCGACGCGGCGAGAATCAGAACGGCGAGCATCGCCATCTTGACCTCGTACTGCTCGATCTTCTTGCCCAGATACTCGGGCGTTCGTCCGACCATAAGCCCAGCGATAAACACGGCAAGCACGGCGAACATCAGCATCCCATACAAACCCGCGCCCACGCCGCCGAAGATCACCTCGCCCGCCATGATGTTGAGGAGCGGGATCATGCCGCCGATGGGCGTGAACGAGTCGTGCATGGAGTTGACCGCGCCGCACGACGCCGCCGTGGTGATGGTCGCGAACAGAGCGGAGTTTGCGATACCGAACCGGGTTTCCTTGCCCTCGTAGTTGCCGCCCGGAACGCCCAGCGCGTGCATTTGCGGGTTGCCCGACGCTTCGGCGTTGTAGCAGACAAACGCTCCGACCAGGAATAGGGCGCTCATCGCGGCAAGCAATGCCCAGCCCTGACGGGTGTTGCCCACCATCTTGCCGAACGTGTATGTGAGCGCGGCGGGGATCAGGAAGATCGACAGCATCTGCGCGAAGTTCGACAGCGGGGTTGGGTTCTCGAACGGGTGCGCGCTGTTGGCGTTGAAGAGACCGCCGCCGTTCGTGCCGAGCATCTTGATCGCTTCCTGCGAGGCGACCGGCCCTTGTCCGATAGTCTGCGTCGCGCCTTCCAGTGTGGTCGCTTTGGTGTACGCATCGAAGTTCTGCGGCACGCCCTGCTGAACTAAAAACAGCGCGTAGACGAGGCAGAGCGGGAGCAGGATGTACAGCGTCGCGCGGGTCACATCCACCCAGAAGTTGCCGATTCCGGGCGTTTGCGCCGACCGGCGATCACGACGAGCGACATCGCGGTCGTCCGGGGATACGGCGGCGGCGCTCAGGGTCGCCGTGGATGGGGGGGGCGTATTGGGCGTACTGGTCGTACTGTCCGCTCCGGCGACCGCTCGGCGACGCGCGAAGCCGCGCACCAGGGCGATAGCGACCGCCATACCCGCCGCCGCCGACATCCAGTTGTGCGGCGCGAGCGCGACCATGTTCGAGAAATAAGACAACGTGTAATCCGGCGCGTACGACTGCCAGTTGGTGTTGGTCGTAAACGAAACGGCGGTGTTGAACGCGAGATGGTCCGGCATTTGCTTTGCGCCAAAGCCCTGCGGGTTGAGCGGCAAAACGCCTTGCAACCGCAACAGAACGTAGGTTAGAAGCAAACCGACCACGCTAAAGGCGAGAAGCGCGAAGGCGTAGACCGGCCACTTCATGTCCTCGTCCTCGCGCACCCCGAACGCGCGGTATGTCGCGCGCTCGACCGGACCGAGAACGGGCGATAAAAGCGTCCGCTCGCCCGCGAAAACGCGGGCCATATACGCGCCGAGCGGCTTTACCGTCAACAGTAAAACGCCGAAGAACAGCGCGATCTGCAAGATTCCGTTAAAAGTCATAGCGATGTCCTAAAAGCGCTCCGGGCGCAAAAGGGCGTACAAAAGGTACGCGAGCAAAAGAGCGGCGACGCCGCCCATCAAAACGTACTCGGTCATAGCGGGGCCTCACAATCGGTCGCAGGCGCGCACATAGGCCGCCGCGACGCCGAAGAAAACAAGAACCAGAGCCACATACAAAATATCCATCATCACGTTGTCCTTTTCCCGGGGCGTGAAAAACCGCGCGCCCGCGCTGTTGCGAACGCGCCGGTTAGCGCTCCGCTTTCCAGTAGATGGTTCCGACGATAAGCGAGCCGAGAGCGGCCCAAATACAAAACGCTTCCACCATTTGCTTCTAACTCTTTCTTGTCGCCCGGACCCGCGTCCGGCGACTTCGACGTGCGCCGCCGCCGTGTTGGGCGTGGCGCAAAAAAAGAGGCCAAAAACCGCGCGGTAAATGAAAACGGCGCGTCCGGCGGCGGTCGCCGGGGGACGTGGTTTCATTTGATGCGTGGTTTTTGGCCTCTGCGGCGACTTGCCGCGCTCCTTTATATGGAAACGCGGCCCTTCGCGGTAGCAACCTCAAACTGTTTTTAAATTGTTGTTTTGGTTAAGTGATTAGCTGTGACTTGCCTGCTTCGGAACTGTTTTTCACCCCGCCCGCCGCGGGTCCAAACGGTTTAGCCGCTCCACATCCTGCCGCAGAAGTCGCTTTTCTACATCGTGGGCCAGCATGTACACCTCGACCTGCTCGGCGGCGTCCACATCCACGTCGTAATAGCTTCGCACCACATCCGCCCCGACGAGACGGGCGACAATCCCTTCGATCTCGGCGCGGTTAATACTTCTCAGTTCCTGCCGCGCGCTTTTGATGAGTCGTCGCCCCGCATCGGTCGCGACGAGCCGCGTTTCCGTAGCGGTGAAAATGCTTCCGCACCGCACCACGATCATATCCCCGAGGAGATAGGCTCGAATGTCGGCGGCCCCGCGTCCTTGTTGCTCGCGCTGGAACCGCACTACGGCGTTCGCCACCTCGGCCTCGATACCGCCCTTCGTCGCTGCTCGTTCCATGTCGATTTCTTCACGCGGGACGGAGCGCGCAACCCCAGAAACGCAAAAAGCCAGCGCCGCCTTGCAACGCATATAAATACGTTAGGAGCGCTGGCCTACGGCCTGCACTGAGCCACGCGAATCTCAACGCGGTCGGCTCCTTGCTACCGTCAACCAGAAACAGAGTAATCATATCGCCGCGTTTCAGCGAACGCAAGGGGGACCGGACAGCGGAACCGAACTTGAAAATGCGGTTCCAAACGTGTGCGCGGTTCCCGCACCCCGGAGTTGTGACGAGAGGAAAAAATCGTTGCGCGCAGGGTTGTGTCCCCGTCCGCGACACGCACAGTCGCCGACATGTTTTCGCCGTGTTCGTCGCGGTAAGGGTAAGGAGCGCGTCTTTTACAACAAACGACCAGGAGGCGCGCGAAGGCGGAATAAGGAAGCGGAGCCTATGACACCAAAAAAGTGAACTAACAGTTTATTCTTGGTGTCATAGGCAGTGTCATTATCTTCTGACCAGTCCTTGTTCTTCTATCATTTAGTATTAGTTACCATCATTCATAGTATGAAAATAAGCCGCCTATGACACCAAAAAGTGACATAGAGATTATTTGTTGGTATCATAGGCGGTTTTAGATTCAGGTCATTATGTCGGTGTAGCACGCCAACGTGATACCACGCCGAAGCCCTCTACGTGCGCCTTACCATCGTTTTTAAGATCTTCTAAAAGACGTTGCACTTGTCGCTCAGTGCGTCCTGGTAGAACTTGGATTAATTCGCTTAATCGGCAACCTTCGTTTTGACTGTTTGTTATATGGTTTAGCAAAAGCGATTTGTTGGCTTCTTTGTCTAAATCGCGTTTGCGGGTATATACCCCGGTTTCGCCGATGAAAGCATAGTAACGGCGTGACAACATATAATGCCGATGATCGCGCTTTTCAATCAAGCCCTTGTCGGTAAGTCCCTTCAATCGTCCGCGTAGCTTGGCGGGTACTGGGCGTTCATTGTGGATGGTATTAAGCAGTAAAAGGTCGTCCGTAGATAAGCGTTGCGCTTGCTCCCCAATTTTCTCCAAGTACGTCAAAAAGCGCGTGTCGCCGACTTCGCCGCGTAAAAGAAGCGAAACCTGGTAGGCGTCCGTGCCGGAGAAATCAGGGAGCGGCTTGGCCTCCTTAATGCAGTTTTCGTAGATTAAGTTCATGCCCTGACCGGAGCGTTCCACCAATCCGCAAAGCGACAGCGCTTCCGCAATACGACGATTGCGCGGTAATTGTCGGTACAGAACATTGTTTTGGTCAATTCCTGCGGGCCACCCGCCGGGACTAACAAACTCGATGCGGCGTGGATGTTGCCGGATGAAAACCGAGCCGCCCAACCTGTAGTCGCGGTGACTTACCGCGTTGAGGAGCGATTCCCGAACGGCGCGTTCGTTGAAGTTGGCGATGTTCAAAACAAAAAGGCCGTCTTGGAACGACTGCTTGTCGTTGCGCGCATCTATTTTCTCCCAGATGGCGTCTTGAAACGAGAAAAAGCCTTCGCGGTACTCCACACGATCTTGCGCCGGACCGGACGCATCTGAGGAACGGTACTCAAATATTATTTCGGCTTGAGGGAGATGTTTTCGCAAAGCCGTACGGGTCCCAAAAAGTATGAGCGCGGCATACGTCACTCTGCCATCAACCACTAATCCTGCATCCGCGAGCAACTGTGTTTGCGGTGTGTCCGTAAGTGATTGGTTGCCCGATTTTCGTATAATACGGCGGCGGAATGATTCAATCGCATCGGGGTTCAAATCCTCAAGAACGGCGGCGGAGCAAACTTCGGCGGAATAATCGGGACCGGCTTCCGCAAATATGGCTCTTAGCTGGTCCGGCGACATAGGGACCAAAGCTTCCCCCACCCGCATCCAGTAGGTGCCTTTGTAATGCATCGGCATACCGACAGGGCGCGAGGGAATATTAAAAATCAGGACACGCTTGCCATCGCCATAAGTCAGTTCGGATGTTTCAACGCGAAAGTGTAGCTCCGCATAAATGCCCTCTCTCGCTTGTTCCAGGTTTTGAAAGGCGCTGGAGCCAACCACCCGGCGCGGTTTCTTGTCCGTGACGCCGAGTATCAATTTTCCGCCGCGTTCATTGGCGAACGCGACGCAGTACTCCATTAGTTTATCTAAATTGTAAGTGTTTTTGGCCTCTTTAAATTCGATGTGTTCATCCTCTTTACCCGCTATCCATGCGTCTAACTGCGTAAGGGAGATACTTATCATGTCATATTGTAGCCTATAAAATAGTCCCTCGGACGTCCGCGCTGTCCAGGTTCGCCGCCGCGCAACACCCCCTTTGCCGACGCGCGTCGGCGCTTCCTTGCGCGTTTTATTTAATCTATAAGTATAGTCGGGGAACGATATAATACTTCGATATGCCCGTTCCCTCCCCCGACCCCGATTTTCTTTTGCCGCAAACCCCGGCTTCACACCCTGCGGAGTTGTTGTCGGCGCAAGCGCAAGGGGTAAATGCGCCGCGATCCGCAAGCGACGCGGCGGCGGAGCGGAACGAAACAAGCGATCAGCGTTACCGCGCCCTTTTGGAATCCATTGATGTCGGTTTTTGCATTATCGAGATGCTTTTCGATGAACAGAATCGCCCGCACGACTACCGGTTTGTGGAATACAACCCGGCCTTCGAGCGGCACACCGGACTGTCAAACGCGATAGGCCGAACGGTACGCGAGTTGGTTTCCAATCTCGACGATTTCTGGTTCCGCACGTACGGGAATGTGGCCTTAACCGGTGAGGCGAGGCGTTTTGAAAACCACGCGCCCGCGATGAACCGCTGGTTCGATGTGTACGCTCTGCGGGTCGGTCCGGCGGAAGAGCGCAAGGTATGCGTTTTCTTCACCGATGTCACCGACCGCAAAACGGGTCAGGCGGCGGTTCAAAAACTCGCCGCCGTGGTGGAGAACAGCTCGGACTTTATCAGCATCTCGGATTTGGATGGAACCGGCCTGTTCCTCAACGAAGCCGGGCGTCGCCTGGTCGGCTTGACCGAACACGATGATATTTCCCGCTACGCCATCCGCGATTTTCTTTACCCGGAGGATCGGGACGCGCTCACCGGCGCGTTTCTTCCCGGCGTCCTCGAAACCGGACAAGGCGCCGCCGAGGTGCGCTTCCGGCATGTGCAAACCGGCGAGCCGATCTGGGTCAACCACGCGATGTTCACGGTTCCCGACCACGAAACCGGCGAGAACGCCGCGCTGGTCACGATTACCCGCGACATCCGCGAACGCAAAAGCGCGGAAGCGCGCGAGCGCGCCCGCGAGGCGCAGGAGCGCGCGCGCCTGACCGACATTTTTATGCAGGCCCCCGCCTTTATGGCGGTTCTTCGCACCCCGCAGCACGTGTTCGAGCTGGCGAACCCGCCGTACTACCAACTGGTCGGGCATCGCGATCTTATCGGAAAACCCGTTTCCGAGGCGCTACCCGAGGTGGTGGAGCAGGGGTTTATCGCTCTGCTGGATCAGGTGTATCGCACGGGCGAAGCGTTTATCGGCAAGGATATGAGCATCACGCTCCAGGTGGAACCCGATGGGCCGCTGGAAGAGCGGTTCCTGGACTTCAGTTACCAGCCGCTTTTCGGCGAAGACCGCGAGGTTACCGGCATTCTCGCGCACGGCATTGATCTGACCGACCGCAAGCGTTTGGAGCAGGAACGGGAGCGCTTGCTCGACGAACAGCGCGCCCGCGCCGAGCGCGAAGCGCTTCTCAACCAGATCGGAATGGCGGTGCGCGGCGTTTTGGAACCCGAGGCTATCTTGCGCGCGGCGGTGACGGAGCTGGGGCAGGGCCTGGGGGCGGACCGATGTTATTTCGTCCGCTACGATCAAGAACGAGACACGGCGCGGGTTTTTTCCGAATGGCTCCGCGACGGCGCGGGCGGGGAGGCGCTGATGGGCCGCGTCTTCCAAATGTCTACCTACTCGGTGGACCGCGACGACGGGTATAAAGCGGGCGCAACCCATGTTGTGGATGACGTGGTGGCGTACGCGCCCGACGACGCCGCGCCGCTATTGTCGCTTGGTTTGCGCGCTCTGCTACGGGTTCCTATCGAGATCGGCGATCAGATGCGGGCGATCACGGTATCCATGGCAAATGAGCCTCGGGGCTGGACCAGAGAAGAAGTCCGTTTGGTGGAGAATGTGGCCGCGATGGTGCGTTCGGCTTTGGAGTCGGCGCACATCCAGCAACGCGAGCGCAATATCGCCCAGCAATTGCAGGAAGCGCTACAACCGCCTGCGCCCGGCAATCTTCCCGGCCTTGCGCTGGCGTCGTTTTATCGTCCGGCCTTGAATGAAGCGAGCGTGGGCGGCGACTTTTTCGATGTGTTCCCGGTCGCGTGCGAGGTGACCGCGCTCGTGGTCGCGGACCTTTCCGGCAAAGGTCTCGCCGCCGCCTCGCAGGTGGCGACCGTGCGTAATATGCTACGCTTCGCGCTTTACAAAGGGGAAACCGTCGCCCGCGCCGTGTGCGACCTCCACGAAATGCTGGTACAGCACGAATTGCTGACCGGCTTCGCAACGCTTTTCGTGGGTTTGTACGACCCGGCGTTCCAAACGCTGACGTATGTCAACTGCGGACAGGAGCCGGGTCTTTTGTGGCGCGCCGCGACCGGAGTCGTCGAGGAGCTTGCGCCGACCGGACCGGTTTTGGGCGGGTTCGCGGCGCAGGGCGCGTACGAGCAACGAGTAATCGCTTTAGAGCCGCAGGATGCGCTCGCCTTGTTCACGGACGGTTTGACCGAGGTCGGCGCGACCCGAAAAGACCTGCTCGAAATCGCGGGCGTGAGCGAAATGTTCGCCGCGTGCTGCGCGGCGGAGCGGGAAATCAGCCCTGACGCGATTGTGTCGCGGCTTGTTGCAAGCGTGGACCGTTTCGCGCGCGGTGGCATCCGTGATGACATCGCCCTGCTCGTCGGCGTCGCGAGCGGCGACGAGATACCGAGCGCAAGCGTAGCGAACGCCCTTTAAAAAACGGAAAGCGCGTCGGAAAAAGGCGTATAAGAGCGCATAACAGAAATGATTGTGGGTAAAACAAGACAGCGATGTCAGGCAATCCCCCACGAAACACGCCGTTAGACCGCGCTTGAATTTTACCGCATCATGAATACGGAGCAGGAGAACGACTTTAACGATTTAGCGCGACTCGCGGCGTTGGCCTGCCACGCGCCCGCCGCGCTGGTTGTTTTCGTGGACGATAACCAACAGTTCGTCAAGGCGAGCGCGGGCGCGAACGCGGCGCGCGATGCGACCCTTCGCGCCGGTTTCTGCTTGTCGAATGCGGCGCGCGGCCATGTTCTCGTTATTCCCGATGCGCTCGCCGATCCGCTTTACGCCCATAACGCCGCCGTAACGGCGGCGGCGGCGGACACCGTGCGCGCGTATGCGGGCGTTCCCATTCGTTCCCCGGGCGGCCCCGTTCTTGGCGTGGTCTGCGCCGTGGATGTGAAGCCGCGTTTGTTCGATACGCAAAGCCGGGATGCATTAATCGCCCTGGGACGTCAGGCCGAGGCGCTACTTGCGCTTCGCCGATGGGAGCGTGAGCAGGCGCAACTCGTCGCCGAACGTGATGCGTTCGCACACGACCGCGATGCGGTGTACGCCGCCCGCGACGCCGCCAATAAGGCCCGCGAACAAGCCGAGCGGGAGCGGCTTCGCGCGGGCGAGGAGCGCGAGCGAAGCCAGAAACGCATTCACCATTCGGAGAAGATGGTACACGAGCGCGAGCGGCGCGTCCGGGCGTTGTACGAACTCACCGCGCGCGCCGATTTGGATTTCCCCGAGAAAACGCAGCGTCTTTTGCAGGCCGGTTACGAATGGCTTCATCTTAACATGGGCGTTTTAGCGCGCACGGATTGCGATGCGGGAACCTATCAGGTCGTGCAAATTCATCAAGGCGGGGAGGCGGCGGGCGAGGCGGCGCCTATCGGGTTTACCTGCCCGCTCGAAAACACGTTTTGCTCGGAAACCATCAAGCGCG
>CAXUMS010000160.1:0-11343 GCA_964252165.1 uncultured Armatimonadaceae bacterium | reverse complement strand
ATGAGTATACTCCTGATCTTTATCCGCCAAAGCCGGAGCGTAATCGACAGTTAGATCGAGAGCGGAGGCGTTGCCCTCAAATTGTCTTACCGCCTCCAAGGCATTCGTTTGCGTTAACAGGGTCCAGCTGTCCCAAACGGGGCCGATTTGCGTCCCCGTCACGGGGGCGGGGGTCGTCTGCGCGCGGCAGGCGCGCGGCGAAACGTTCATCCAAAACAAGATCGATGCAACGACTAGTGAAATTCGAAACATGAGTGTTGTCTCCTACGGGGTTAAAACGGTAGCAGGGTTGCCGAAGATATTATGCTTAAAGTCGCCTTTTACATAGGGGCTTGGTTCTGTGTTTTCTCCTCTTTGAGTATTCGCCGCCAAAAGAGCGCTATCCATTGCCACTGGAACAGTTGCCCCCTTCTTAAGGCACTCAGTAAAAGCTGGGATTCGCGGCTTGCTTCTTGCATTCGGTTGGTAGCCATCCATGTATGTGACCGCGCAGTTCGCGTTCAAGTTGTCACTTCCAAGTGTGACAACGGCTCGCGCGCCGCAATTCACAAATGAAGTTGCTAAACCGCCTTTGTTCATATAACAACCCGACAGAACCACAAGCCTCAAATTTTTCAGAGGATTTGGTACTACGGCTCCTAAAGGCTTGTCTCTAATATCTTCGACTATTAGACAACTTTGCCTTGCTAAGATCGCATAATTAGCGGGAATGTCACGGAACGCTTTAGGACAGACGAATGTCTGAGTATGCTCTTCCGTCGAAGTTTTAAATTCCTTTTTCCCATTCAGTAAAAGCGCATTTCCTGATGAATCACCATGACCTGTGAAAAGAACCGCCTTCAATATCTTGTTCGTTTTAGAACGGTCAACCATTTCGAGACACTCTCTCATATTGGCTATATCAGGACGACCGTACCACGCGTACTTGCCCGGCAACGTTGTATAACCTGGGGTTTTTAACACCCCATCGGTGAACCTACGAGCGATCATGTTGTTTTGTTGATCTAATCCTATATCCTCACCGTATGAAAAAGCGACAGTGCAACCTACGGTTTTGGAGACGTTGCGCTGAAGCATCCATCGAACCTCACGATGCGCTTTGTCATGTTCAGGATGTGCGTAGTAACCGCTCACTAGAAATGTATATTTTCCTGGTTCAGCATACTCTACATTGAAACGAGCCGCATTGTAAAGAAATGGGTATGCAGGCGGATTGCATCTTGTTTGTCGTGGGTAGTTTTGTCGTGGTAGTTTTGTCGTGGTAGTTTTGTCGCATGGTTTCTTCGTCGCCTGTTCAATCTCGCCTTCGTTACCACTTGTCCAATCTTCGTGATCCGCGCCACACACGCACCCGCCGCTACCTGCTCTGCGACATCTTACTCATCGTTTTATGCGGTCTGCTCTCTGGGGCTGACAACTTCGTCAGCATCGCACAATGGGCGGAGGCAAAAAAAGACTGGCTACAGGAGGCGTTGGGCGTTGCCGCGCTTCCCTCGCATGACACGTTGGGGCGCGTTCTGTCACGTCTTGACGCTGACGCCCTGAACCACTGCCTGCTCAACTGGAGCCAAAGCCTGTGGACACCCGAAGCGGGCGCGGTAGTCGCTTTCGACGGCAAGCGACTACGGGGAGCGATGGGCAACCTGACACTCTTGTCCGCTTTTGCCACGAAAACGCGCTTGACGCTGTCGGTTCAAAAGGTGGCGGAGGGGAGCAACGAGATACCCGCGCTTCGTGAGGCTCTTGCCCTTCTCTCGCTTGAAGGATGCGTGGTCACCGCGTCACCGCCGACGCTCTGCACTGCCAAGTGGAAACGGCGCAAGCCATCGTGGACAAACAAGCCGATTACGTACTTGCCCTCAAGCGTAACCAGGACGAGTTGTTCGAGACGGCGCGGCAGTACTTCACCTTTTGGCGGAGCGAGCAGTTCGCAAGTGACGGTAGGTCAGCGGTTCCGTACCAGTTCACGCAAAGCGTAGATAAAGCGCGTGGGCAGGTGGAAACGCGGCGCTGCTGGTTGATAACCACGACAGGATGGCTTGACCCGCTTGACATGTGGCCCAATCTGATGGCCCAATCTGAAGTCGGTTGCTCTGGTGGAGCGGGAATGTCGCAGACGCGATGGACGTGTCACGGTCGAGGCGCGGTACTTTCTGACAAGTTTAGGCGGCGATACGGCCCACGGTAACGCTACGGCAAACGCTACGGCAAAGCAAGTGATGCGGGCAGTAAGAAGCCATTGGAAGATCGAGAACAGCCAACACTGGGCGTTGGATGTCGCATACAAGGAGGACCTATGTCGGTTGCGCGTCGGGAACGCGGCGCAGAACTTGGCGACGCTCCGCCGCCTGTCGCTGAACCTGCTCAAGCGCGACAAGAGCGTCAAGGTAGGCATTGCTACCAAGCGGAGCATGGCAGGCTGGAACAACGACTACCTGGAAACTCTTCTCGCCGCCGCTTAAACACTTACGTTAAGATGCAATCCGCCTGAATGGGTATGTACCTGGTTTGGTGGTACGGTTTGTAGTAAATGGAACGGTAGCGGTAGGTTCAAGACTGTACGGACCGTAACAGTCCGCCTTTAGCTCTTTAGCAACTCCAAATTGTCCAGCAAGAAGTCCTTTTTCGTATACGGAGCATTCCATAATGGTAGCAGTTCGTGCAATGATCGTTTCTACAGGCGTCTCTACCTGTGTAGTGATATTGATTGAGGCAGGTCTCTCATGAGATATTTCACCTTCCTCTTCTGTCACTTGGTCTACTTCTGTCAAACGAGTGTCGTTAATGTAAAGCTCGTTTGTTTTGTCAAAGTCGACATCACTCAACGAGGACGCATTTAAGATACTGCCTTCTATTCTGAATAGGTAAACACCACGCGGCATAACTTCACCCAAGCCGTTTTTCCCATCCCATTCACAACTAACGCTTCCCAAGTCAGAAGGAGTTGTTTTTGTCACTCTTCTGATAAGTAAACCATCTGTGGTATACACATCGAAAAAGCTCCTAATCGTGTCGCGCGTCGCCGTTTCAAACGAATAAGAAAGAGGACAAGGCGCACTCGTTTCGGGATCCCACTGAAGTACGCTTGGATTCTTAGGAACGGTTGAGGTTATCGTGAAGGATTTGACATTAACCGTGAAGTTTTTCTCGATTACGTAGGTGTAACTCGCATGGGTTGAATCTCCCGCAACACGAACCGTTAGTTTAGCGTTTATGTCATGCGGGCCATTATGGTAACAATGAACCCCCATATCCACAACTCCACCACCCGTGTAAGGATAGGTGCCATGAGACACAAATGGTTTAGCCTCAGGGTCTCCACATCTTGGCTTCACGGTGTACTGGTAATCACTCGAATAATACCAAAAAGGGTATGGCAACTCGGGAAACACGCAATCCGCACTTACGGTAAAGTCGGGGCTTACGTCGCCGCTTGTAGATTTCGTCTCGGTTCGAGGCCAAACGGTGTTGTCACTAATCCATTTTACGTGAGGCGCAAAAGTTGCTTGCGGCGCCTGAGCGGAAACGAGGGAAAGTGGTGTGGCAAGGAACAATAGAGCGAGGCAAATTTTGACGCCCCAAGCAATAGTAAACCGAATCATGTTGAACTCCTTTTACGAAACGCCGCTGGCTCGCGCGGTTGATGTAGGACCACCTTAGCGTAGCGGCAATTGGTATGTCAAGTACTGCCATTATTTATTTTTGACTTTTTTGTTTGCTTGGTTTTCTCAACCTGGCATGATCTGGTAGCCGACCTGCGTGACATAACCCATCACGATCCAGAACACGGCGTTCACGGCGTCGCCTAAGATGAGGCCCAGGAAGAACGGCAGGCCCGCCTGGTAGCCTTTCATGCCGCCGTAGCGTTGGATGATGGTTTTTGCGACCCAGCCGAGGAAAATCGAGAACCAGAGCATGTGCATCGAATAGACCGACGCGCACAGGAAGCCGATGGGGTGAAGGCCGACATTGAACTGCGAGCGCACCACGAGAAGGCCCAAGACGCCCACAAGACCGGCTACGATGTGGAGCCAGTTGGTCCAACTTCCCTTGAACGGAACCGAGGCGGCCCCGCCGAAAAAGCCGAGCGGACGCGACGGAGCCTGACGGTACATCCACGGGTTTTTGAGATTGTCCCCGCCGCCGTTGTAGTAGGGCAGGATCAGCGACGCGATACACGACACGATGAGACCGATAACCACGGCGGCGACCATCGCTTTGAACAAGGCGCGCACATCGAAGTGCGCGGCCTCGGCGGTTTTGGCGCCCATCAGAAGCGATGGGGCCAGCATCTCGCGCGTGTCGTAGATAAACATGTTCTCGAACTGCGTCGCCGTGAACATACCGGGGATCTTGAACGGCGCGGTTCCAAACGTGGTCGCAAGCACATCGATCGAGCCATACGGCTGCGCCATGAACAACATCCCGGCCTGACAAACCACCCACGAAATAACCACAAGGGCCAGAATGAGCGTCAGGAGCGAGGTGAGGATGAGCAGAGCGGATACGCCCGCCGCCCACATCCACAGCGCGATTCCGCCGAAACTTACGGCAAGCCCAATCACCGTGGCGCGGTACGACATCATTTCGCCCCGGTCGTCTATCTGCGACGCGCGCGGGCCATTGGTCGCTTTTTCCCATACATCGCGCAGGTGGCTTCGTGCGGTCCAGCCGGTCCACGCTAAAAGCCCCAGCCCGCCGCCGAACGCTTGCAATCCGTGGAACTGCTTGTACGAGTAGCCGCCGACCGCGCCGGGCATGTCCCAGTTTTGCTGAACGCCGACCAGAATTTCGGCTTTGTAGAAAAGGTGAAAGAACCAGAGCGAAAAACACACCTCGGCGGGAAGCAGATACGCGATTCCGATGACGAGAGGATACGTGATGGCGTTTATGGGGCCGATCTGATTGAGCGGCATGACCGTCAGGTACTCCATCAAGTTGACATTGTTGTTCAGGTCAGGGATGGTAGGGTACAGAAGGTGCAAGCCGCGTATACTATGAAACGCGGTAACGAGGGCGAAAGCGACCCAGAACAGCGGCGCGCGTAGAAGATCACTTACCACATGGCCCGGTTTCGGTTCTTCGGCGATCAAAACGGGAAGTGTGACGAGCGGAAACGAGAACTTTTCGTTCTCGACCCATTGGCGGCGTATCAGGCTCGCGAAACTGAACGTCGCGATCAAAAACAAAACCGCGAGGATGCCCCAGAAGAAGAGCGGTTGCGCCCACGCCGCCCACGGCACGTGTTCCTGTCCGCGCGGGTAGCCCTTGATAAAGGCGTTGGCGGCGGACTTGTCGTGCATCTTGAGCCATTCGGGCGTCGCCCCCCAAACCTTCGCCTCCCAGTTGTTTTTATCGTCCGACATATAGATCGGGGCGACAATGGAGGGCAGGAAGTAGCGCATCATACCGGATGCGGGCAAGCCGGACGCGGCGAGGATCAGCGTCCAAATCGTCAGTATCTCGCCCGGGCGGAACGCCCTTTCGGGCCGCGTTTTCCGCAAAATGACATTGACAACCGCGACCATCACGAACACGACAAAGATGGCGCCGATGGGAAATTGGGTTCCGGCGATATAGGTCGCGGCGACCTTGAAATCGTTGTACGGGGTGATGGCGCAAAGAAGGGCCGCGAACAACAAACCAATCGTAACCGCGCGCGGCGTGACCGCGCGGGCGTTACCTGCCTGCGCCGTCCCTACTTCCGTCGCCTCGGGCGCGTCGGGCGCGCGCAAACGTTTTTGTCGTTCGGGCGACGCTACCGACGCTTCTTGTTCCATCTTTGTAGCGGGAGCGGCTTCGTTGTCGCCGAGTTGATGCACACGTTGCAAACGCTTAAACTCCTTCGAGGCGGGAAAAAGTGACGCTAACCGAGTAACAGGTCGTACAAAGCGGGAGCGGGTGATTTAGTATACGATACTAAAACGTTTTTGCGTGACAATACATGTCACGCGCCCGTTAAAATTTACCGAGCGCAAAGGCTATGGGGCGGTTCGCGCTTCCCCTTCGCCTTCGAGCGTGTCCATTGCGCCCAAGCGATAGGCGTCGAGAAAGGCCGTGGAGCGGACATCGCGCTCCATACGGTAGCGCAGGTGTTCGCGGATAATGCGCCCCATTTGTCGTCGCGAATCGTCCGGTAAAACAAGAGCCGCAAGCGCGCGGGCGTTGTTCTCAGTCGCGAGATGTCGCATCAAGCCCACGGTTTCCGGTGACGCCGCAAGCGTTTCATCGCGCACCTGGGCGGCGCATTCAACACACAATGCGCCGCCCCGCGACGGCGAGAATGCGCCGGGCGGCAAAGCTTCATCAAGGTCACGGTCGCAACGAATGCAGGCATCGAGGCGCGGCTCATAGCCGATCAGCGCCATCAGTTGCAACTCGTACGAATGGATCGCGGCGTCCGGGTCGGCGGCCCGTTGCAAAATGTACAACGTGGAAAGAAGGGTGTCGAACGCGTCCGGCGCGGGATCGCGGTCAATCGTGACCTTATCCAACAACTCACACGCGTACGTCGCGCGTAAAAACAACCCGAAATCGCCCCGAATGCCGGGGAAGGATTCGCGAATTTCGCACTGCGTCAATACGTCAAGGCTCATGCCCTCGGCGAGCAGGCACCGAAGCAACATCAGCGGCTCGGCGGCCCCGGACAAGCGCGACGTGGTGCGCCGCGCCCCCTTCGCCACGGCGGCGAGTTTGCCGTACTCGCGCGTGAACAGGGTGATGATTTTATCCGTTTCGCCCAGCGGTATCCGCCGAAGGACAAGGGCGTTGGCTTTGTAGACAGGCATTAGGTTGGGAGAAGCAAGAGAGTTGATAGCGAGAGAGCAAGAAAGTCAGACCTGACGGTTTCGTAAGGCCTTCTTAAATCTGACTTTCTTGCTCTCTCGCTATCAACTCTCTTGCTGGCTCTTAACTCCTCGGGTACAGCGCTTCCTGAAGCGCCTGGTTGCAGTCAACGAGGTGCATCTTGGTCGCGGGGTCGGTGGCGCGGAGGAGCGCGGTTTTGATGGCGGTTTTGGTTTCCATCAGAACGCCGCGCGCGACCGGACGCGACTCGCTGAGGCCGCCCGTGAGACGCGGCGTGAGTAGCGTGATATAGGCGCGCTGAAGGTTACGTCGGTACGGGTCAATCGCGACCTGTGGGGTGTACAGTTCGCTCCAAATGCCGCGCTGGACATCGGTCATCATCTGCGCCAGGCTGTAGCGCGGCTGACCGGGGGCGGTCGCCGCGTCCTGATCGGCGAGACGCTTGGCGCGCGGCTCGCTCATCAAGCCGCTTAGGACTTGCAACTGGCTCGCAAGGACGCGGTCGGAAACGCCGGACGGCTCGATGCGCGACAAGATGTCCGGTCGGATAATCGTGCGCGGCGTGGCGAACGCGTGCTGGTTCAGGAACTGCACGGCGGCCTTTTGACGCGCGGCGGGCGTGTACGTAAAGACCGGGTTATCGCCGCCTTCCGCCTGCCCGTAGTGGTAGCTGGTTTGCGTGTAGCCGCCCACAAGCGCGGTGACATTGGAGAGTTCGCGCTGTCGCTGGGCGAGCGTTTCGTCGAACATCTCGGACAAGCGGTCGTAGTTCTCGCCCGCCTTGCTGGTCGCCGGTACCAGGTACCCCATAACGCGGTCAATGTTGAGCAAACCGAGCCGGGTCGCCTCAAGCGGGTCCGCCCCCAGATCCTCGGTGCGCTGACCGGGATCATCGCGCGTATCGCCGGACTCCGGGCCGTGGCCGAAGCGAAGCATCGGGTTGGTCAGTTGCTGGAGGGCCAGTCGGTTCAGGGTTTCCTTTTCGGCTTCGGGCGTTTTCGCCGTGTCAATCGGCATGTAGCCCCATTGAACCGCGAACAGGTCGTACGGGCCGATCTTCGGGATCAGCGTCGCGCCGTCGCCGGGCTGGGCGACATAGTTGAAGCGCCCGTAGTCCATGATAGACGCTTCGGTTCCCCACTGCTTGGTGAAGGCGGAATCGCGCAACTGGGCGACCGAGAACGAACTCGACGCCTTCATGTTATGCGGGAAGCCGAGTGTGTGACCGATCTCGTGCGAAAGAATGTACGAGATGCACTGTCCCATCAAATCGTCGGGGAGCGGCACGCGCTGGGCGCGCGGGTCGTTCGGCGACGCTTGCACGAAATACCAGTTTTCGGCAAGTTTCAATGCGTTGTGGAACAGTTTAACATCGGCGTTTAGAATTTCGCCGGTGCGCGGGTCCACCACCGACGGCCCGTACGCGTTCTCGATAGACGACGGCAACCAGCGGATCACCGAGTAACGGACATCGTCGGCGTCGAAGTCGGGGTCTTCCTGCGGGGTCGGGGCGTTCTTGCAAACCACGGCGTTTTTGAAGCCCGCCTTCTCGAACGCTTCGTTCCACGCTTCCACGCCTTTTTTCAGATACGGACGCCATTTTTCCGGCACTTCCGGGGCGAGGTAGTACGTGATCGGCTTGATCGGTTCGGAAAGGGCCGCCGTGGGGTCCTTCTTCTCCAAGCGCCACCGGTTGATGAACTGTATGTTCTTGACGCGGTTTTCGCCGCCGAACTGGTAGTAGCCCGTGGTGAAGAAACCGACGCGGTCGTCTTCGAGGCGCGGCTTCATCGGCTTTTCCGGCAGGGTCAAAAGGCTGTGGTGAAGCACGACCGTAATCGCGTCCGTGCTGGTGTCGCGGGACGGTCCGTCGCTGTCGCCGCCAAAACGCCCGCCCGGCGCGCCCGGCCCGGCGATGTACGTTTGCAGAATGTTCATTTCGACGTTCTGCGGGAACGCCTTCACCTTCTCGATAAACGTGCGCGTGGGGTCGAGGCGCGACGCGTTCAGTTGACGCTTGGGCGAAAACTCGCTGACATCGCTGGTCAAAATCGGCGTGACTTCCACGACCGGCGCGCCGTTCGGCCCATACGCCTTCACGTCGAACGTCATCAAAATCGGCTCCAGGTTCGCAAGCTCCACGGTTTTCTGGAACGAGCCTTCCACCGAGGCGCGGGTTTGGTAATCCACATTGCGGAGCAAGATCTTGTCGCCGCGCTTTTCCCAGCGCACGACGCGGTTCTGCACTTCGGTTCCGCCGTAGCCATAGCCGGTTTGCGTCCGCGCAAACGTCGTCACCCAGAGAAGTTCGCGGTTCAGCACGCTTGTGGGAATCTCGAAGTAAACCTTGTCATCAATCTGGTGCGTTTTGACCAGACCAGTCGTGGTTTTCGCTTCTTTGGTGATAATTTCGGCGTAGGCGCGCGGGCCGACTCGGGCGGGCGCGCCTACCTGAATTACCTGCCCGTTCGGAAGCGTGACGCGTCCGGTTTGGCCCGGCGTTTGCGGGGCCGGTTGCGGCGCGCGCGGGTCGCGGCGCGGATTCTGGGGTTGCGGCGACGGGCTGGGCGACGGGGCGGGCGCGGGAACCGGGGCGGGCGGCGGGCCTTGCTGGGCGAAAGCCACAGCTGTGGGCGCGAAAAGGGCGAAGCACAAAGCGGAAACGGGAAGCCCGCGCAGGCGGCGTGGGCGGCGGAGGTTCAACAACATAAAACTCTTTTCCAAACGAATTTTCTTAGCGCGGAAGCGCGTCGCGAACAACGCGCGTCAGCGAAGCGACGATCAGGCGGTAGGAATGATCCAACATCGCCTCGGCCTCGTCGCCGGGCAAATTCTCGCTAAGCGTTACGGTGTTCCAGTGACGCTTGTTCATATAATATCCGGGCGCAACCGAATCGGGAAATAAAGCGCGCAACTCCTCGGCCCGTTCCGGCTCGCACTTGAGCGTAACGCGGACCGACGCGCTATCCTCGGCGACCAAAGCGAACATCTTTCCGCCGACTTTATAAACGCGTGTGGTTTCGTCGAAGGGGTAAGAATGGGTCGCGCCCCCAAACGCATCGAGGCGTTTGTATAGGGCTGCGGCGGTCGCAAAAGGAGCCGCCATTTTAGTACGCGACCGGCGCGTCGGTTGTTCCGACGCCGCTCGTGAACGCTTCCACAAGGGAAACGCCCGCCGACGTACCCAATCGGGTCGCGCCCGCCGCGATCATCGCCAGGGCGTCCTCGACCGTGCGAACGCCGCCCGCCGCCTTGACGCCGATCTCCGGGCTGACCGATGCGCGCAATAGTTGCACATCGCCAATAGTCGCGCCGTGGGCGACGAAACCCGTGGATGTTTTTACAAATGCGGCCCCAGCCTCTTCGGCCATGCGACACGCCCGGCGTTTCTCGTCGTCGGTCAAAAGAGCGCACTCCAGAATCACCTTGACAAGCGCGCCGCCCACATTTGCGGCGTCCACAACCGCCTCGATGTCGCTCATTACCAGAAGGTCCGCGCCCGATTTTAGCGCGGACACATTGATAACCATGTCCACCTCGGTCGCGCCATCGGCTACCAAAACGGCGACCTCGGCGGCTTTGGCCTGGGACGGCGCGATACCGTGCGGAAATCCGATCACGGTGCAAACCGCGACCCCGGTTCCCTCCAGTATATCGGCGGCGTCCGCGACCCACGCGGGCAAAATACATGCCGACGCGAATTTGTGAGCGGCGGCCTCCTCGCACACGCGGCGGCAATCGCGCCGGGTGGAATCGGGCTTTAGAAGCGTATGGTCAATGTATTTGGCGAACTCGGCGGCGGTCATGGGTTATTCCTTTGCGACGGCGGTCGGCAGGATAGCGGTTGGCTATAACGTGATTTTATGAACGCGGGTTGAAACCCACGTCTGTAGGCGCTCTGCGCCGGGCGACCTACCGGTCGCGAGAAATGAAACGATGTATAAAGTAAGCGAACGAATATCTGATGACTGGTTGCGACCGGTAGGTCGCCCGGCGCGGAGCGTCCCCAGACGTGGGTTTCAACCCGCGTTCATAAAATCACGTTCACAAAGATCAACCAGCGTTTGCAGGCTTCGTTGCGGCTTTCAGCGTCGCAACGTAGTCGCGGGCAAGGATGAGCATTTCGGGGTTTTCGCGCTCGCGGCGCAAAAGGTCTACGAGCGACGTGCCGACGACCACGCCGTCCGCGAACGCGCAGATCGCGCGCGCCTGCTCGGGTTGCGACACGCCGAAGCCGACGCAGACCGGAACGCCGCCCGACCGCGCGCGGATCGCTTCGACAAGCGCGGGCAGGTCGGCGGGAACATCGGAGCGGAAGCCGGTCACGCCCGCGCGCGACACGCAGTAAACGAAGCCCGACGCCATCTTGCCGACCAGCGTCATGCGCGCGTCGGTCGAGGTCGGCGCAAGGAGAAAGATGGTTGCGAAACCGGCCTGATCCGCGACGCGCTTCCATTCCCCGGCCTCGTCCGGTGTCAGGTCGGTCAAGATCGCGCCGTCCGCGCCCGCCTCTGCCGCGTCGCGGGCGAATTTTCC
>CAXUMS010000159.1:0-11500 GCA_964252165.1 uncultured Armatimonadaceae bacterium | reverse complement strand
ACACCTAACACCTAACACCTAACACCTAACACCTAACACCTAACACCTAACACCCTCCCCCGAGACTAATCAACGAGTGTAAAATAAAACGTCGCGCCATCGCTTCCGTTCGATTCGAGCCAGATGCGCCCGCCGTGCCGCTCCACGATTTTTTGGCAAACCGCGAGACCGATACCCGTGCCGGGGTATTCATCCCGCGTGTGCAACCGCTGGAAAATGATGAAAATGCGCTGGAAGTACTGCGGCTCGATTCCCATGCCGTTGTCGCGCACGGAAAACAGCCACCGATTTTCCTCGCGTTTCGCGCCGATATGGATGCGAAGCGGCTTTTCTTCGCTCCGAAACTTGATGGCGTTGCTGAGCAAGTTCTGGAGCAACTGCCGCAACTGGGACGCGTCGCCGATTAGAACGGGCAAATCATCGTGGGTGATCGTAGCCCCGCTTTCCGCGATAGCGACTTCGAGGTTGGCGCGCACATCGCGCAACACCGCGCCGAAGTCCGTGGGCGCGAACGCGTCGCCGTGCCGGTTCAAGCGGGAGAATGAGAGCAGGTCGCTGACCAGCGCTTGCATCCGGGAAACGGCGGCGACGGCGTGCGTGATGATCTCATCGGCGCGCGCGTCTAACTGTCCCTGGTAACGCCTTTGGAGAATTTGCACCGTGCCGGACATCGCGCGAAGCGGCTCCTGCAGGTCGTGCGACGCGACAAAGGCGAACTGCTCCAACTCCGCATTCGAGCGGCGCAACTCCGCTTCCAACCGCTTGGCGTCGGTGATGTCGCGCGCAATCCCGGCGATCCCGGTGATTTCGCCCTGCCCGTCCTTAATCGGGGACAGCGTGAACGACACGTCGAGGCGCTTGCCGTCTTTGCGGACACGCACGGTTTCGTGGTGTTCCAGGGTTTCGCCCGCGCGAATCGTGGCGAGGATACGCCCTAACTCGTTTGGGAGATCGGACGGAATAAGAACGGCCTCGGAGCGGCCTATCATCTCATCGGCGGCGTACCCGTAGAGCCTGCGCGCGCCGCCGTTCCACGTCACGATAACGCCGTCGAGGTCCTCGCCGATAATGGCGTCATCGGCGGCCTCCACAATTGCGGCCCGCGCCGCGAACGCTTCCGCTTCGCGCTTTTCCTCCTCGATGTCGGTACAGGTTCCGATCCACTGGGAAATTTCCCCGTTTGCGCCCAAAACCGAGACCGCCCGGGCGAGATGCCAGCGGTACACGTTATCGGACGCGCGCTTAAATCGGTATTCGGTTTCAAACGCTTCCCCGGTTCGCAGGGCGTCCGCCCACTTGTTTTTGAAGCGCGGGAAATCGTCGGGGTGCAGGAGCGCTTCCCAGCCGCGCCCTTCGGTTTCATCGAGCGTCATGCCGGTGTAATCGAACCAGCGCTGGTTGTAATAATCGAGGCTCCCGTCGGGCCGCGCGGTCCAGACGATCTGGGGCATCGCATCGGCGAGGGCGTGGTACCGCCCCTCGCTGGCAAGGCGCGTTTTCTCCGCCAAACCGTGTTGCGGTTCGGTTCCGGTTCCTATGGGCGGGTTTTCTACAGGCATCGTGGCCTTCTTCGGGTTCAACACGGAGTTGAAAAGGGGGCGGGGAGCGATAGCCCAGTCGCTATTTCCGTCGCGTTTCCTTCTTGATTTTATTTCTTTTCGTTATATCTCTTTATTTTCGCGCCGCCCGTCCGGTGCGTTTGCGGTTTCTTCCGGCGCGTCGCCAAAGCCAGCCGCACCGCGCGGCGTAGACGCTTAAAGGCGAAAACCAACCGCGTCGTTCATCGCCAAAAACAAAAGAATCCACGCGAAAAACAACGGGAAGGCGACAAGGTCGCCCCGGCTTTCGGCGCGACATAAGCCGCGCAAGGCCGCCGCACAAGACGTGAGAAAGTGTGCGGGGAACGACACGAAAAGCAAGCCGATCAAGAGCGGCGTGAAAAGGGAGATTTCCGCATGGGAAACGGCGCGAAGACCGGCGCGCGCGCCCAGCAAAGTCACCTGCGCGGCGCACACGGCGCACACGGCGCACACGGCGAGCGCGTTGCAAAACGCGAACAAAACCCATATGGGCGGGGCGTCCTGGGAAAAGCGAGGACCGTAAAGCCACGCGCTCCCGGCGACCGCGAACGCAAGCATTCCCTCGGTCGCGGACAGCGTAAAAACCGAGTGCGGCGGGTTCGCTATAACCGAGGCGTTTTGGGCGTTCGTCATTACCGCTTTGCCGGTTCGCGTTTCCCCGGTTGCGGCGTTTACGCTTTTAAGCGTCGGCTGTTTGAAGCGCGATCAGCAGGAAAATCTCCAGATACCACGCGACAAACAGCGGCGCGGCGGCGATGTCGCCCCGGCTGTCTTTATGCCGGACGCCGTTTTCGATCGCCGCCACGGATAAGGCGAAGTGCGCGGGAAGCGAAACGGCTATTAAAGACAAAAACGCCCCGCCAAGCGGCTGGCGGAGCGGAAGCGTGAAATAGTTACCCAACGCTAAAAGAACGACAAGAAACAAAAGCGCTTGCGCGAATGGAAACCCGAGCGCGGCGTAGCCGATGCGGGAAACCGAGCGGGTTGCATCGCGCCGCACGAACCGGCGCGCCGAAAGAGCGGATACGGCGACAAGGTTGCAAAAAACGAACAGGAGCCATACCGGTTTGCTACGGTCCGGCGCGGCAAGGGCGGTGAGCATATACCATGCGCCCGCCGCCGCCCCGAACGCCATTGCGCCTTCCCACTGCCCAAGCGAGACGTCGGCGCGAGGCGTGTCGGCGCGGGGCGTCGGGGCGGGGGGCGTCGCGGAAGGGGAAGTTTGTTTGCTTGTGGTTTGGGTCATCGCGGTTCCTCCTGTCGCTACCGCCCCGCGCGGCTTGCTAAAAGTTTACCTTTTATTTCGCGCACTCCTTTGTACTCTCACCCCCCTTGCCCCCTCGCCGCCTACCTCTTGTCTTACTCACCCCCCCCTGGCCCCCTCTCTCGCAAGCGAACGAGGGGGAACCAGAGCAACACGGCTTGCTTTGCTTATTTGTCGCCTTGTACTCTCTTAATCCGGTCCCCCCTCGTTCGCTTGCGAGAGAGGGGGCCAGGGGGTGAGAGAGTATGTGCGAGCAAGGGGACGAGGGGCTTCAGCCCCTCGTTACGACTCTCGTTAACACGAGCGCACGTTGTACAATACGTGTATTCAAATCCCGAGAGTTGAGATTATAAAGCCTTGTCCACTGAGCCATCCCCCGAGCAACCTGCCGAAGCCGCCCTAACCGCCCTAACCCCGCCCGCCGCCGCCGCCGCGAACGCGCCCAACCAGCGCAGTCGCGCGACCACGGAGGGCGTTCAGCGCAGTCCCAATCGCGCGATGCTCCGCGCGGTCGGGTTCGGCGACGACGACTTCAAAAAGCCGATTGTCGGAATCGCGTCCGCGCACAGCACGATCACGCCGTGCAACATGGGAATCGGCGCGATTGCCGCCCGCGCGGAAAAAGCGGCGAAGTCTGCGGGCTTGATGCCGCAAACGTTCGGTACGATCACGGTCAGCGACGGCATCTCGATGGGAACGGAAGGGATGAAATACTCGCTCGTGTCCCGCGAGGTGATCGCCGACAGTATCGAAACCGCCTGCGGGGCGCAAAGCATGGACGGCGTTCTCGCGGTCGGCGGTTGCGACAAGAATATGCCCGGCGCGATGATCGCGATGGCGCGTTTGAATATCCCCGCGATTTTCGTCTACGGCGGCACGATCAAGCCCGGACGCTATCAAGGCCGCGACCTGACGATTGTGTCGAGTTTCGAGGCCGTGGGCGCGTTCTCGGCGGGTAAGATGAACGAGGCGGACTTGATGGGCGTGGAGAAGAACGCGTGTCCGGGCGCGGGGTCGTGCGGCGGAATGTATACGGCGAACACCATGTCATCGGCCTTCGAGGCGATGGGGATGTCGCTCCCCTACTCGTCCACGATGGCCGCCGAGGACGACGAAAAAGCCCAGAGCGCCGAAGAATCCGCGCGCGTTCTGGCCGACGCGATTGCCGCCCAAAGGTTGCCGTCGCAAATACTGACGCGGGAAGCGTTCGAGAACGCGATTGTGACTATTATGGCGATTGGCGGCTCCACCAATGCCGTTTTGCATTTGCTTGCCATCGCGCACGCCGCCCGGGTCCCGCTCACGATTGACGATTTCGAGGCGATCCGCGAACGCGTCCCGGTCTTGTGCGACTTAAAACCGTCGGGCAAGTATGTCGCGACCGATCTGCACCGGGCGGGCGGGGTGCCGCAGGTGATGAAAATGCTCTTAGCGCACGGCCTCCTGCGCGGCGACTGCCTCACCATCACGGGCCAAACCATAGCCGAAACGCTCGAAAACGTACCGGAAACCCCGCGAACCGACCAGGATGTGATCCGCGCATGGGACAACCCCCTTTACGCGCAGGGCCACCTTGCGATTTTGAAGGGCAACCTTGCGACCGAGGGCGCGGTGGCGAAGATCACCGGTGTTAAGGAAGCGCGTATCACCGGCCCGGCCCGCGTTTTCGAGTCCGAAGAAGAATGCCAGCGGGCGATTTTAGCCAATGAAATCCGCGCGGGCGATGTCTTAGTGATCCGCTACGAAGGCCCGAAGGGTGGGCCGGGCATGCGCGAGATGCTGGCCCCGACCTCGGCGATTATCGGCGCGGGCCTGGGCGATTCGGTCGGCCTGATCACCGATGGCAGGTTCAGCGGCGGTACGTACGGTTTGGTGGTCGGCCATGTCGCGCCCGAGGCCGCCGTGGGCGGGAACATCGCGCTTGTCCATGAGAACGACAGCGTCACCATTGACGCCGAAGCGCGCCTCCTGCAACTCAACATCACCGAGGCCGAGCTGGAGACCCGCCGGGCCACCTGGGTAAAGCCCGCCGCCCGGTACACGCGCGGCGTTCTGGCGAAGTATGCGGCTCAGGTGTCGTCGTCGAGTTTGGGGGCGGTAACCGATCTGGGGCTGTAGAAGACGGTGAAGAAGAGAGAACATGAGTTTATTCGAGGAGGACGAACTTCAAAAGTTAGTTGTCGAGGCGACGCCTGATCGGGAAGGGGCTAAAACGCCTCGCTTTGTCACGGCGGAACAAGTCGCCCTTATAAGCGGGCTTTTGCTTCCTTCGCTCATCGTACCGATTGCCACGGCCTCCGGTCCGCAAGGCGAATGGGAGACCGTCACTATCGACGGAACCGTTATCGCGCCTCCAAGCAAAGAAACGTTCGACGAGATGATGCGGCAAATCGGCGTTTTCAATCTGCGTTGGGGCTGGGCGCCAAAGGCGCGAATGTCAACCATGTTGGTTTCTGCGTTAAACGAACTAACCCGTGACGCTACGCCCGATTTAGCAGGCTTCGAGCGGTGGCTGGTTGAGCATCGCTTCCCATTCGACCGCATAGACGCCCCCGCAATTAGCGTGACGTGACGGCGCACCGCGAAAGGAACCAAATGAACCAAGTCCGCACGGCGAAGATGGACAAAACTACGTTCTCCGTCGCCCCGCTCGAAGAGCAAGGCGACGACAAGGCGTACTGGCAAACCCGCTCGCCCGTCGAGCGACTGCAAGCGTTGGAACTACTGCGACAGGCGATGTATGGCTACGATCCCGCTACCGAACGACTTCAAAGAGTTTTTACAGTTCTTCCACTTGAGGGGCGTTGAATACCTTCTCATTGGAGGATGGGCGGTCGCTTATTACGGCTATCCACGCTCAACCGGCGACATAGATATTTGGGCTAACGCAACGCCCGCGAACGCCGAGCGCATCGTTCTTGCCCTTGCCGATTTTGGTTTCGATGCGTCGGCGGGCGTAGACGCTTCGTTAGTTCGCCCAGCCGAATAACGTCGCCCGGCTTGGCAATCCGCCGCTCCGCATCGAAATTCTCACCGGCGTAACTGGCGTGGAGTGGAGCGAATGCTATGCGCGTCGTCAAAGCGCGGTTTTGGATGGCGTCACCATTAGCATGATCGCTTTGGAAGATTTGAAGCGAAACAAGGCGGCGACGGGGCGATTGAAAGACCTGAACGATCTGCAAAATCTTCCCTGACGCCATTTGCATTCCCGTGCGTGGGGTACGCAAATTTAGTTGTCGCCTTTGTCATTTGGCGGCAACCGATTTGAGCCGGTAAGTGTCAAAGCCTACAGGATGAAAAAGGAAACAGTATCACGCCTTTTTGCGAAGTTCGTGCGGTTACCGTTGCGCGGGAAACTTATCGCATCGGCAACGGCTCTTGCCGTCGCCAATTGCGCCGCTACGTTTGTTTTATATATCGCGCTGGGCGGTAGCGCGTCGGGCGGCAAAATTGAGGCCGGGCATTATTTCATTCGACAGAAAGCGATGCCGCCGTTCCTCAGCGGAAACACCATTTACCTTTCGTATGCCGAGGTAAGCCGCGCGGCTTTCACCCTTAGCCGCGTGACGGAGTATCTCGCGGTCGCGTCGCTTGTGGTTGCGGTTCTTTACGTGGGATTTGCCTATTTTAAGGAAGAACGCGCCCTTAAAGCCAAACGCGCGACCATCAGTGACGCGGTGACGGTGGAGAAAGAGGCCTTCTAACCCTCAATAATAGGGGGATAAGAAAGAGATAGCGGCGACGCCTTTACCTCACAAACCAGCAGTTGGGCCGTTGGCGACAAGCATTTATTCTTATCCCCCCCTTATTGGGGGTTAGGGGGCCGTCTCCAAACCTCACGCTCCTGCCCGACGCTCCGCGACCAGTCCCGCAACCGCGACCGCCAAACCCACGGCGACCAGCGCGCCCGCCAAACGGCGCAAGCCTGCGTTCTCGGGAGGCGCGGCGGGGACCACACGGTTCGCGGCGAGGGGGCCGTCTAAAATGAGCCGTGACGCTTCCTGGGGCGAATCCCACTGGGGGAAATGGCCGCAGTTCTCGAACCAGTACAGGCGGGCGTCGGGGAACAACTCCTGGGCGCGGCGCGCGTGGGACGGGAAACACACCCGGTCTCGGTCGCCCCAGCCGATGGTAAGCGAGTGGGGCGCAACTGCGCCCGCCGCCATTCCTTCCTGGGGTTCGCCGTAGGCCAGGTTCCGGAGGAGTTCATCGAAAACGGGCGTGTTGGCGAACGACCGCATTTCCGTCAGCGCGACACCGGGGGGCAGTGTCCACGGATGGGCGGAAAACTGCGCGAGCAAAAGCGTACGGCCCAGGGCGCTTCCGGTAAGGGCGGGCATAACGGGCTGGAGCAAGCGGACGAGTTTCCCGGACACGTTCACCGACGCCCAAAAGAAATGCCGTTGCCAGCCCTGCCAGAACCCGCCCGGATCGAGCGCAACCGTATCGCCGACCACGCCGCCACGGCGTGCGAGTTCGAGGACCAGCCGCGCGCCCATCGAACTGCCGACCGCGTCCACGCCGATAAGATCATTTTCGCGCACCCACGCGGCGAGCGCATCGGCGTACGCGCCGATAGTCGCCGGGCCATTGAGCGGCGGGGTCGCGCCGTGGCCGGGCAGGTCAACCGCGATCACCTCGCGGCGCACGGCAAGTTGGTTGATAACCAAGTCCCACGAATGAAGGCTCCCGCCCAGCCCGTGGATGAGTAGAAGCGGCTCGCCGGTCCCGCGCCGAAGGTGGTTGAGTTGCATGGTTACATTGTTACCGGGTAATCAAAAAGTTATGAGCAAAGTGTTGAAGCGCGAAGATTACATCATCTACAGCGCGAAAGCGGAATGCCCCATCTGCGGCTGCGGCGGTTTACGAACGCCACCCTACGACGGACGCGGTCAGGGTTCGGACGAGATATGTCCGTGTTGCGGCTACCAATTTAATTGCGATGAATGGGACTTTACGTTTGCCGAATGGCGGGCGCGCTGGGTTGCGGGAGGTTGCAAGTGGTGGTCGCCGTCGCGATCCAAATCACGCCACCCCCCGGAGGGCTGGGACCCTGCGGCGCAGTTGGCGAGGGTGACGACGGACGAGTAGGTAACGGCGGGTACACATTGGGGAGGTGACAAGGAGATAAATCTCCTCGCTACGTGACGCTTCGCGCCGGTCGTCCTACGGACGGTATGGCGGAATGAAATAACGGGGCTGGTTTGGAACCGGACGATCGCGTGGTTAAACCGCTTTGCCTCGCGCCATTGCCTCACCCTAATTATTAACTTCGTCCATTCCGTCCGTAGGACGACCGGCGCGAAGCGCCACGTAGCGAGGAGATTTATCTCCTTGTCACCTACACGCCGCTAAGACGCTTGAACGCTCGCGCTCGCCGCCGCGCTGCTCGGGTGCGCGCCGCCGCTGTCGGCGTTGTTATCGCTGTCGGTTACCGTAAAGTCGCCGCCGCTGTCCCCGGTCGCGCTGTTCAGGGCGTCGCCGGTAAGATCGTGGACCACGCCATCCGTGACCGCAAGATCCGTGACCGCGCCGTTTGCGCCATCGCCATTCGAGGGCGACGACCCGCCGCCTTTGAGCAACAGCGCGCCTAACGTC
Organism: uncultured Armatimonadaceae bacterium; assembly: GCA_964252165.1. GTDB lineage: Bacteria > Armatimonadota > Armatimonadia > Armatimonadales > Armatimonadaceae > CAXUMS01. The sequence goes on along the minus strand of CAXUMS010000159.1, from coordinate 3,058 downwards.
AAGCCCGCCGCCGCCAAAAGCAAGCCGCCCGCGACAGCCGGGTGCATCACGGCTTTGGTGTACAGGCTGGTTTCGCGGACATGGCCCTCGTACTCGCCCCGCTCCTGACCGCCGAACGTCGGGGCGTGGAGCGCGCCTTGCGGCTGTTTGGGCGGCTTGCCCCCTTTGTTCATCTTGACGAATGTCGGCGTTTCCATCGCTTTGTCGGTAAGCGTCGGCGCGAACTGCTCGGCGAGCGACATTTGCTTCCCGCCGCCGCCCACGATCATGTCGCGCTCGGGATGCGCGGCGCAGTGCAAAAGAGCCTCGGCGACCAGGCGGGGCGCGTAGACGGGCGGCGGGAGTGATGGCTCCTCGTCCATGTAGTTGCGCGCGTGCTGGGGGAACGGCGTGTCAATCGCGGACGGCTGGAGGAGCGTCACCTGAATCGGCAAATGCTCGGCTTCGAGTTCCATCCGAAGCGCGTCGGTGAAGCCTTTGACCGCGTGCTTCGATGTGGAATAAATGCCCTGCATATGCACCACGCGGTCCGAAACAACCGAGCCGACATTGATAATCGCGCCGCCCGCGCGCCCCTTGAGACCGTGCGCCGCCTCCATCGAGCCGTAGACCACGCCCCAATAGTTGGTGTCGAACAATCGGCGGTAGTCGTTGATGGAACCTTCCATGATCTTGCCCCAGATACCCACGCCCGCGATATTAATCCACGTATCGAAGCCGCCGAACCGCCGCCGCGCGACCTCGCTCGCCTTCTCGGCCCAGCCTTCCACGCCGACATCGGCGGCGACATACTCGGCCTGCCCGCCGCTCGCCCGAATCTCCGCCACAAGGTTGCGGAGCGCGTCCTCGTTGCGCGCGACCAGAACCAGCTTGGCCCCTTGCTTCGCCGCCAATCGCGCGGTGGTTAGCCCAATCCCGGACGACGCCCCGGTGATAACGATGACCTGATCTTTAATTTTTTTGAGTTTAACTGACATTAATTTGTGCATCTTTCGCCGAAAACCGTGGGGAAACGGCCCGTCAAAGCGCCATAACGGAATAATCGAAGCGGCCCCCTAACCCCCAATAAGGGGGGGACAAGAGCCTCCCGTCAAAAGATAACCGCTGGACCGCGAGGAAAAGACATCGCCGGAACGTCCTTCTTGTCCCCCCATTATTGGGGGTTAGGGGGCCGCCTCCTCTCCCGCCCCTACGCTACCGGCGCGCCCGAATTCGCGATAACGCGCTCTTGTTCGCCGTTGTCATTTTTGAGCAAATCGGCGGAGCCGGTCACCCCGCCGATCGCCCCGGTTCCGCTCCCCGAATCGCCGCCGCCCTCATTGCTGTCAAGCGCGCCGGACGGAATAATCGGGGCCGCGCCGCCGTTCGCGCCGCTGTCGGGCGCGGTCCCGCCCCCGGTCGCCGGGTCGCCTGGATCCGCGCTCGTGACCGTACTGGCCGTGCCGCCCGTGGTCCCGCCGGTCGCATCGCCGCCGGTCGGAAGCGTGTCACCGGGCGCGCCGCTCACGCTTCCGCCCGCGCCCCCAAGAGCCGCCCCGGTCGGCGCGGCGGACACCATGTTGGCGCCTGTCCCGGTCGCGCCGTTGCCCGTTCCCTGCCCCGATGATGCCGTATTTGTTGTCGTGTCGCTCATATTGTTCTTCCCCTGTTCTCCTTTAAGAAGACCTGAGATTAGCGTTCTCAGGTCTCAGAACGCTAATCTCAGGTCTTCTTCCCTACGCTCCCAAACTCACCGTTTGCGGGTCGTTTTCTTTGGCGAAATGCCCAACCTTGCCCGGCGTCACGGTCTCGAACGGTTTCAAAACGACCTTGACGCAACCGTCCTTTTTGTACTTGAACGTTTCGTACGCTTCCGGCGCTTTGTCTAAGGGCAGGATATGGGTTATCAGGAACGATGGGTCAATTTTGCCGGTCGCGATATGGTCGAGAAGCGTGGGCAGGAACTTTTGCGTGTGCGTTTGGCCCATCTTGAACGTCAGCCCTTTGGCGAACGCGGCCCCGAACGGGATCTTGTCCAGGAACCCGGCGTAGACGCCCGGGACGGACACGGTGCCGCCCTTGCGGCACGCCTGAATGGCCTGGCGCAACACATTAGGGCGGTCGGACGCAAGCCGCAAACCCATCTTCACCCAGTCGTAGATCTCGCCCGGCGATGTCCCGTGCGCTTCCATTCCGACCGAGTCAATACAATGGTGGGGGCCGTGACCGTCGGTCCTATCCTTCAGCATCTCGAAAAGGTTTTTGTCCTCGTCGGTGTCCTGGAAGTTGATAATCTCGCACCCGCCCCGTTGCGCCATCTCCAACCGCTCGGCGATATTGTCAATCACGATCACGCGCCCCGCGCCCAGCAGGAACGCGGACCGCGCGGCGAACTGCCCGACCGGGCCGCCGCCCCAGATCGCGACCGTATCGCCTGGCTTGATGTCGCAGTTGAACGCGGCCTGCCACCCGGTCGGGAACACATCGGTTAAAAACAATACTTGCTCGTCGGTCAGATGCTCCGGCACCTTGAGCGGGTTGAAGTCCGCGAACGCGACCCGGGCGTACTCGGCCTGCCCGCCCGCGAATCCGCCATACATATGCGAGTACCCGTACAAACCGGCGACCGGCGCGCCGTAAAGTTCCTCGGTGATTTTGCCGTTCGGGTTGGAGTTGTCGCACGCGGAATACAAAGTTTGCTTGCAGAAATGACAACTGCCGCACGCGATATTGAACGGCACAATGACGCGGTCGCCGACCTTCAAATCGCCGGGTTCCTTGCCGACCTCGATAATCTCCCCCATGAACTCGTGGCCCATAATGTCGCCCTTTTCCATGGTTTGCACCAAACCGTCATACAGGTGCAGATCCGAGCCGCAGATCGCGGTGGACGTGATCTTGATAATCGCGTCGCGGGGCGAGATAATTTCGGGATCCGGGACATTTTCGACGGCGACATGATGCTTGCCATTCCAGCGTAAGGCTTTCATAAAACAATCTTCTTTCTTGAAATTTGATAGGAAGAGGTGTTAGGTGTTAGGTGTTAGGTGTTAGGTGTTAGGTGTTAGGTGTTAGGTGT
>CAXUMS010000158.1:0-11548 GCA_964252165.1 uncultured Armatimonadaceae bacterium | reverse complement strand
ATGCGGTTTGTCCGTTTCGCAGGGTAACGGTTTGCGCCGTGTAGGTGCGATTCGCAAACGTCGCGGGCGACGCGGACGGTGACGGATTGGTAACCACGCCGTTGTTGAACGGAGTGGCGTCATCGCCGGAGCCGCACCCTGTTAGTGCGATTGTGGAAATGGTGACAAGCGTGGCGAGGGCGACAAACGGCGCGGAGGCGTTGACACGGCGGGTGCGGGATAACGGAAGCGAACGAATGGGAAGCATGAAATTTTACGCTCTTTCCATGAATAAAAACGGAAGGTCGGCGGAGATTGCGTTGACGCGGAAGGGAAAGGATGCAGGCGATGCCGCTTTTCGGGGGCGGGGCGTGTCGGAAGAACAAGGGAAGAAAAACACGCCCCGACCGAAAAGACGGCGCCGCTCACGCCCCGACCGAAAAGACGGCGATGTGCGCCCGCGCGCTCTACGGCGTGAAGTAGCCTTCGCCCGTAAGCGTGAACGCGCCGGTGGCGAGGTCGTCGCTTGCCTGGTTAGGGGCGGGAACCATGCGAAGGCTGTTCAGTCGGACGCGGACGCGGGTAGCGGTGCGCTCAATTACGGTGAACGAGCCGCTCTCGGCGATAAAAGTTTTAACCTGGAAATTCTGCGAACCGAGAACGTTAACCGTTTCGCGGTAGTTCGCCACTGCGCGCTTGCCTACCGGCAGGTCTTTACCCACTATGATTTCGCCGACCCCGCCGCTTGCTTCGTTGTCGTAGGACAGGATGACCGTGCGCCCAAATATCGTATTGCCTGATTGCGCCGCGCTGGTGAAGCTAACGGCGATTCTGTCAAGCGCCTCATCGTCCGAGATCGAGCCGGTCGCGGACTCGGCGCTGTAGGTTCCCTCCGTGGCGTTCGAGCCGCCGGTGACGGTTCCCGTAAACGGGCCGGTTCCCGCGCTCGGACTGGGCGACGGCGACGGGCTGGGCGACGGCGACGGGCTGGGCGACGGCGACGGGCTGGGCGACGGCGACGGAGTGACGCTTCCGCCGAAGTTGGTCGTGTACGACTGCCCGCCCACCGTGTACGTGAGCGAGCCGCCCGTGGTAGAGGGCGGAACCGGAAGCGTGCCGGTGATGCTGACGGGGTACGTGACGCCGCCCAGCGTAAGCGAGCCGGAAAGGTTAATCGCGCCGGTTTGCGGGTCGAACGTGCCGGAGAGCAATGGGGTGGCGATAACCAGCCGCGACGCTTTGCGCGTCGGATCGGTGATGGTTAATGTGCCGGTCGCCGTGTTGGTCGCGCCGGTCGTGACCGAGAGGGCGGCGGTGTTTCCGCCCAAAGGGGAGTCGCCGGTGAGCGTCACGGTTTGGCCCGCGTACGTGCGGTTCGCAAACGTCGCAGGCGCAGGCGACGCGGACGGCGACGGATTGATAACGCCGCCGCCCGCGTTAAACGGCGTGGCGTCGTCGCCGGAGCCGCACCCGGTTAGCGCGACCGTGGAAATGGTGACAAGAGCGGCGAGCGCGACAACCGGCGCGGCGGTTCCTGATCGGGAAAATCGGCGGCGCGGGGAAAATAGATTCATTGGGATACTTCTCTTTCTGAAAACCGATAAAGGCGAAACGGGCCGGGGCGATGAAACGCCGCAAAACAAGCCGCAACGCTACGGCTTGTTTTGCGGGCCTCCCCCTGCGGTTACGCCGGGGGCGTTTTTAGTTGATCGTCGCGCCGTTCACAGTCGCTTCGCCGTTCAGCGTGAACGAGCCGGTCGCGGTTCCTACGGACTGGGTCGGGTCCGCCTTCATCACGACATTGATAAACTGGACCTTGAGAACGCCGTTCGCCGCCGACAAGACCTTGATCGCGCCGCCGTCGCCGAGGTAATAGCGCAGTTCCACGGAAAATGTGGATGTATTGACCTGCGACTCGTTGTAGACCACAATCGCGTTATTTTCGTTCACCGGGGTTTCCACGCCAACCGTGTACTTGCCAAAGCCGGAAACGCCGAGCGTGCGGGTGATCGCGTTACTCCCGCCCGTGGTTCCGCCGTCCACGAATTGCAAGGCGAGCGCGCCATTGTTGGTGAACGATGCGCCCGCCGCCGCCCCGATAGAAACCGAGCCTGCCGTGATCGTGGCCCCGTTGTCGTTGGTGATCGTGCCGACAAACGATCCATTCTGCGACTGGCCGCCCGTGGTTCCGCCAGTCGTCCCGCCTGTCGTGGTTCCGCCGCCTGCAGGAATTGTGAACGCGCCGGAATACGATTCGCCCGCGATGTTGTACGAGATATTTCCCGCGCCCCCTGCGGGCGGCAGGGTTCCGCTGATGTCGAACGGGTACGAAACGCCGTTTACGGTAAACGAGCCGGATAGCGAGAACGCGCCGGTCGCGGTGTCATACGTGCCGTTCGCGGCAGGGGTGGCGATTACCACACGGCTCGCTTTGCGCGCCGGGTCATCGATGGTGAGCGTACCGAGGGCGCCGCCTGACGAATCGGTTTGCACGGCGAGCGTCGCGGTTTTACCGGCAAGGGCTTCATTCCCCCGAAGCGTCAGGGCCTCCGCCGCAAACGAGCGCCCGCCAAAACTCACCGCCCCGCCGCCGCCGCCGCCCGCCGCATTGAACGGCGTGGCGTCATCGCCGCCGCCGCAACCGGCGAGAAAACCGCCCGCGAGCGGCAGGGCAAGTAGCGCGGCGCAGGCCGCCGCCGCCCGCCTCGTGCGTCGCCGCCGCGATCCGTGGTTCAACGTTCCAAAAAGAAAGTCCGAGGTTTGCATGGTTCTACGCTCCCAGAAAGAAAAATAAGATCAACCGGAAGCGCGGCGGCGATGGGCGTTTGCCGCCCCGCCGCCCCGGACACACCACCTTATCCGCCGCGCGGCCCTTCTACAAATAGAGCGGGAACCGGGCAAGCGCGGCGCTTCCTTGTCCTGCATAGTATCGGGCCATCGTTACAGAATCGTTACAGGAAAGCCGTGCGAATTTAATTTTTCATTTTGTTTTCGATAGCGCGGCGGACGAAACACGAAAAGCCAAAACGCCTTTCCCCTCAAATCAGAAGGAGAAAGGCGTTTTGGCTTTTCGGCGTTTGGTTGACGTTACACACGCGCTTGCGCTCACTTAGAACGGCATTTTGACGCCGTCGGTTTCGCCCGATGCGCTACGGCCCGGTTGGCTTCGCCTTTGTCGCCGGGGGCGTGGGCTTATAGGGGTGGTTCTCGTAGCCGAAACCGCGCACTATCTTTTTCTTGCCGTCCGCTCCCCAAACCGACACAAACACGCCGCGCGAACAGTAGTCCGGGTCGGACAGGTAGCGCGATTCCACGTCGCGCACCCAAACGCCCACCCGCGTCGCTTCCGCATGGGGCGAAGGCGCGGCGGATACCGGCGCGCCCGCCTCCCCGCCGCGCACCAAACCTCGTACGGCGACCGGCAACTCCGCGATGGCGACGCCGTCCGGCGACAACGCTTTTTCGGCAAGATCGGGGCGGCGGTGAAGCGCGCCCCAGAACGCCTGCCACGGCAGGATATTTTCTATGAAGCCGTAATCTTCCTCCGCTTCGCCCAAATCGCGCAACTGCTCCGCATCCAGATCGTGGGCGAGCCTAAACAGCGTAGTAACCGAAACCAGACCGTTCGGCGATTGCGCTTTTTCTGCGCGCAGTCCCTTAACCACCGACCACGGCGCATGCGGGGCCGCCATCGTGAGCGGGGCGTCCACGAGCGAAACGAGCAAGATGTCGCCGCGCCATTTCACCGCGAACGAGCCGCAGTCCCGAAGCGAGTCAACGTATTCTTTCACCGTTTCTCCGCTTCGGGGAAGACCGGGCATGGAAAAACCCACGTTTCCCGGCGGTATACCGGCGAAAAAGGAGACGTTCGCTCCCTGCGACAAAGCCATCAGGTCTGCGGCAAGCGCGCCGCGTGACCCGCTCCATTCGTCGGGCGCGACGGCCTTCGCGGCGTCAATGGGGCGGGTCATAGTCGCCGCGTCGCCAGTAGTGTCACGGTCGCCGCTGAGTTTCCAATCGGCGGCGAGGCGATTGGCCCAGGTTTTATTGAGAGGAGAGCCACCCGCATACCCTAACCCCCTGTGCGTCTGCTCATTTCCAAAACCGATACTTAATGTCGGGGCGATAGAGGAAGGCGACCACGCCGTTGCAAAGTGAATATGCGTTGGGTCCGCAAATACCATATCGAGGTTTAGTTCACGGTCCTGCGCGACAACGCCCTGCGCCATCCGTTGCGCGGAAGGCGAAGCCTCCTTTAAAGGTACGCTGATTTCGCGTTCGCCGCGCAACAACTGCTTAATCTCGGCAGGATTTAACGTATCGGCGAGCGCGCCGATACCGTCGCGGATACTTTTGTCTTTCCAAAAAAGCGCATCGGCAGGGTTCGCCTTAAGCAGATCCGCCTGCTTCTCGCCCGTCGCCTTGTTGAACGCAAGAAACGTGTTCACCTGCGCCTCGTACTCGTCCTGGATTTGCTGGCGAACGCTGGTGGCATAATCACGCGCGGAACCGGTGCGTACGAACCGGTATTTGAACGTCGCTTTTCTCGTTGTTCCGTCCGGCTCCTGCACCCAGTCATAGCCCGCGCCCTTGCGGCTGAGAAACGACCAGACCGCATCGAGCGCGTCACCTAATTTCACATCGCGTAAAGAGACTGTAAAACGTTCATCGGCGGCGTGATCTTCGGGCCGTGCTTCGATAACAACGCCGCTTTGTTTAGATAACATGTCCAGCAGTTCGCCCGCATAAACCGGATTTTGCGCGAATGTTACCTTTTGTTCGAGCCGCGCATCGCGCCCTCGTTCTTCCACTGTTATTGCATCGGCAAACGCGGCGTGCGGAAGGGTAAGCGCCGCCAAACACAAAATCAGAAACGGAAGCGGGGATGGGTTCTTGTTCAAAGGTACCTCCAGAAGAAAGCGCGCATACTGAATAGGTAAATTTGTCGCACCCTGTTTGTTTCTTCCTTCTTTTCCTCGCCTTTCTTCTGCATTTACCGCCCTTAACAACCGACGATTTAGGCGCGGCCCGTTCAAAGTAACGGGCAGGTATCCCGGTGCGACAAAATGAATAGTTCGCGTGTCAAATCAAGCGGAAGCGGACGGGCGAACGGCGCAACAAAGGCGACGCCGTTCCTCACCCCGGCGCAACAGGAGGCGGTACGAACATGGGAATTTTTAACAAACTGCGCGGCGAATTTATTGACATCATCGAATGGCTCGATGACACCAACGACACGCTCGCCTATAGGTTCGAGCGGCAGGGCAACGAGATCAAGAACGGCGCGAAGCTGATTGTGCGCCCCGGCCAGGAAGCGGTTTTCGTCAGCGAAGGGCAGGTCGCCGATGAGTTCCCGCCCGGAACCTACACGCTGGAGACCAAAAACCTGCCGCTTCTTACCACCCTGCAAGGCTGGAAGTACGGCTTCAACTCGCCGTTCAAGGCCGAGGTGTACTTCTTCTCGACCAAGCAGTTCACCGGTCTCAAATGGGGAACGTCGAACCCGATCACGCTCCGCGACCCGGAAATCGGGCCGGTCCGCCTGCGCGCGTACGGGACCTACAATATGCGGATCGCCCACGGCGCGACCCTGCTCCGGCAGTTGGTGTCCACGGATGGCGAGTTCACTACCGAAGAGGTCACCGACGCCCTGCGCGCGTTTATCGTGTCGCAGTTCATCACGTGGCTGGGAAAATCCGGTATCGGCGTGTACGATTTCGCGGCCAAATACACCGAGATCGGCGAGGCCATGCGCCAAGTTCTGCAACCCAACTTCGCCGAGTTCGGTTTGGAGATGATGCAGGTCAATATCGAGAACATCGGCCTGCCCCCGGAGGTCGAGGCCGCCCTGGACAAGCGGACCCAGATGGGCATTCTGGGCGATCTGTCCAAGTACACGCAGTTCCAGGCCGCGAACGCTATCGAGGCGTCGGCGAAAAACCCGGGCGGCGGCAACCCCGCGCTTGATCTGGCAATGGGTATGGCGATGGGCCAGCAAGTCGTGCAGGGCTTGAACCACGGCGGCGCGAGCGCGTCCCCGGCCCCCGCGAGTAGCGTCGCCGCGCCCCCGCCGCTTCCCGGGGCGGCCTCGTGGTTTGTGGGCGTCGCGGGCAAGCAGGAAGGCCCGCTCACCGAGGCCGATCTGCAATCGCGTTTGAGCGGCGGAACCATCACGCGCGACAACCTGGTCTGGAAGCAGGGAATGCCCGCCTGGACCAAGCTCGGCGATGTCGCCGAACTCGCAAGCGTGGTCGGCGCGGTCCCGCCGCCGCTACCGCAGTGAAGGGAAAGGATGAAGGATGAGGGATGAAAAGGGGCCTGGCCCCCGGAGGGAGATGGCCCCTAACCCCCAATAATGGGGGGACAAGAAGCCTACCGTCAAAGGCCAAACGGTTGCCCGCAAGGTAAAGGCGTCGCCGCTATGTCTTTCCGGTCTCCCCATTATTGGGGGTTAGGGGGCCATCTCCCTCCGGGGGCCAGGCCCCTTTTCATCCCTCATCCTTCATCCTTCATCCTTTCTCTTCTACCGCCGCCGCTAACTATCCCACGACCAAAAACCAATAGATTTACCATGCCGCAAAAGCAAAATTTCGACTTAGGTTTGGATGAAAACGCCGCCGGGGCGGCCTCGTCCGCGACGCCCGCGATGACCGGGCCGGAAACGCGCACGCGCGGGGTCGCGCAGGGCGGGAAATCCGGCGCGGTTCGGTTCCCGTGCGGGTCGTGCGGGGGCGATATGACGTTCGACCCCAAAGCGGGCATGATGAAATGCCCGTACTGCGGCGCGACCGCCCCGGTTCCCGCCGAGGCGACCGGCGATGTCGAGGAACGCGACCTCGAAGCGTACCTGTCCGGGCGCATGGGCGAATTGTCCAAAATGTCGGATGTCGCCGTCGAGGTGCAGTGCGGCGGGTGCGGCGCGACCACCACGTTCGAGCCGCCGCTTGTCGCGGGCGATTGCCCGTTCTGCGGCGCGCAAATTGTCGCCCTGCCCCGCGCCGCCGACCCCCTGGTCGCGCCGGAAGGCGTTCTGCCGTTCACGGTTCCCCAGCGCCAGGCGACCGAGTCTATCCGCACGTGGGTCGGGACGCGCTGGTTCGCCCCGAACGCGCTGAAAAAACAGGCGAAAACCGGGGCCATCGGCGGCGTGTATTTGCCGTTCTGGACGTACGACGCGCAAACGCACAGCCGTTACACCGGTCAGCGGGGCGAGCATTATTACGAGACCGAATACTACACCACGACCGACAGCGAGGGCAAAACAACCCAGCAGTCCCGGCAGGTGCGAAAAACGCGCTGGTATTCCGCGTCCGGTCAGGTTTCCCGGTTCTTCGATGATGTCACCGTCGCCGCGTCCACGTCTATTCCGCGCGCTCGGTTGGACGCCCTGGAGCCGTGGGGGCTGGAAAATCTCAAACCGTATGAACCCGCGTACCTGTCCGGCTTCAAGGCCCAGCGGTATCAGATCAAGCTCGACGAGGGTTTTCTGGTCGCCAAAGACGTGATGGCGGGCGTGATTGACAGCGATGTGCGCCGCGACATCGGCGGCGACGAGCAACGGGTCAGCAGTGTCAATACGAGCTACTCGGACATGACGTTCAAGCACCTGCTACTCCCGGTTTGGATCAGCGCATACCGCTACCAGAACAAGGTCTACCAGGTGATCGTGAACGCCCGAACCGGCGAGGTGCAGGGCGACCGCCCGTACAGCGTGTGGAAAATCACGTTCGCGGTTCTACTCGGCCTGCTGGTCGCGTTTATCATCTACTCGCTCGCAAGCGGTAGCAGTAATTAGCGCGTGTTGGGTGTTGGATGTTCTGAAAACACCCAACACCCAACACCCAACACCGATAGGGGCCTTCCCGGTTTTGTCGCGGCGATGTATAATGGGCGAGAAACCAAACTGCGCCGGGAAAGGGTTTACCCAGTGAGCCACGATTTGCATGAGTTCGCGATGGTGTTGACAATCACGCCGCCGTCGAAAGAAGCGGAATTCGAACGGTTGGTGCGAGGGGCGAGGGCGGAGCCGGGAATGACCGCGACGGTTTGCGGAAAGTCCGTGATCCAGTTTTGCGTTACCGCCGATCAAGAGTTTATGGCGATTGACCGCGCGGAGCAGTGGCTGGACGCCATCGCCAAGCGCGCCAACATCACCGTCGCCACCAACCCGCAACCGTCGTCGGAGTGCTAAACGGGGCGGGCGCGGCGGCGCGGGCGTAAACCGGCGCACAGATGTTTTACTGCGCCCTACCGTAGTTGCACGCGCACGTTGTTTACCTGCCGGGACCGGGTGTCATCGTTATTGTTCGCCGTGAACACCAGATCCTTGAGTTGCGTTTCCTGCGGAACCGCGAAGATAATCGGGATTTCGAGCCGGGCGCCGGGCAACAACGATTTGGTCTGGATTGGCGCGCCGTCCACATCATAGGCGACGGGCGGATACGACTCCCCTTGCGCGTCGGCGAGCGCGGTTTTGCTGTCCCGGCGCGTGAGCCACAACGTTTGCGGCGTTCTCTGACCGTTCGCGATGCGGCAACGAACAACGACCAATGTCGCGCCGGGTTTTGCGCGGATGATGCGGGTCGTTGCATTGTAGGAGGACGGGGTATCCTCCCCGTACGGCTCGCCCTCGCTTTTCATCGCGTACGTGTCTACCGGCGTTTCCACGTTTAGCACGGTAACGCGCCACTGGCCGGTAAAAAGCGTGTCGCCGACCTTGCCCGGCGCGCCCTCGACCTGATCGGCGCCGCCGGGCCTGTTCAGGTCGTAGCCGCCATCGGAGCGCCGCGTCACCGTGAGGCCCAGCGCCTTCGCCACATCGCTGACCGGGACATACCGGGTGCCGTTTATCATTCGCACATCGTTCGAGGCGAGTTTGCCGTTGATAAAAAGCCCGCCGCCCGCCGCCGCGACTACCGCCGCCGCCAACCCGGCGACGCTTGCGCCCAGAACGAGAATAGCGGCCCGCGCGCGACGCCGCTTCGTTACCCTGCTTGTCTTCGAGGCTAAAGGGTTCATCGTTTCTTCTCCCAACGGTTTTTTGCTATGCTACCGCAAAACGCGTTTTTCCGGCCAACCTGCGGTTGTTGGTTGCTGGTTAAGAAGAGGCCCCCTAACCCCCAATAATGGGGGGATCGGAAAGACAATGCGGCGACGCCTCTGCGGTAAACGCCCCTTGTTGATCTTCGGCGAATGGCATTGTCTGGTCCCCCCATTATTGGGGGTTAGGGGGCCTCTTCTTAACCAACAACCCGGCCTGATCCGGGTATCCTTGCCTTTATGAACATCCGCGCCGCCGCAACAAACGATAGCCAGGCCGCTTCGGGAATACTCGTCAGGGAGGGCGAGCGGTTCGCGTTTCTGGGCGCGTCCATCACCGAGCAAGGCTGGAACACCCCGAACGGCTACCTCCGGCTTGTGGTCGCCGCGTTGTCGCGGAACGGTGTGGAAGTCACGCCGATCCCCGCAGGCGTCAGCGGCGACACCTCGCGCGCGATGCTAACCCGCTTGGACCGCGACGTTTTGGCGAAAAAGCCGGATTGGGTAGTGATTGACGCCGGGCGCAACGATGTGTGGCACGGCGCGGTTCCCCTCGACGAATACAAGCGCAACATGACCGCGATGGTCACCCGCCTCGAAAACGCCGGTGTTCGCGTCGTTCTTCAAACCATCACGCCGATTGGCGAAGATTTAAGCAACGACTTCAACCGGAAACTCGCGCCCTGCAACCGGTTCCTGAAAACGCTGGCGCAGGAAAAGGGTTGCCTGCTCGCGGACCTGAACCACTCGGCGGCGCTTCTCCTCCAATCCAAAACCGGTACGGACAACCTGCTCACAATAGACGGCGTCCACATGAACGACCGGCGCGAAATAGTATGTTGCGATACCCAAGGCGCTTAGAGCGATGCGTGACGTTCTGTTGTTACGATCTCACAGTACGTTACCGGGCGGCTCGAAGGTTGAAAAAAACGATCAGTTTTCGGGAATAATCCAAGCCCCCCAGTCAACCCTTTGGCGATCAGGAAGGGCGCCCGGTTCCAGCGGTTCGCTTGGTTTAAGCAATGTGACGGTAGTGAGCGTCAGAAAAAAAACACGTTCTTTTCCCAGTATGGTGGGACCGCCCGTTAGCAAAAGGTCATCAAAATTCGCGATGTATGGTGGTGGCGCCCCGCTAACGAGAGAAGCGAAACCACGCAGGCGTTTGATAAATACGATGGTCCCGATGAGTTTGCGAGTTTCATAATCCGCCTCGCGCACCGGCACTCCCTTTTGGAGATTCGGCGTGGAAAAACGCCCCATTAACTGGCTTAAGGCGGAGTTTTCGATCTCGATCAATCTTTCTCGTATTTGTGGCGCACTGTATTTGCTCTTGATGTCGGCGCTGTCGATCTCCAAAAACCGTGACAAGGGTGTTGGCAATGTTGCCTTTACCGTTTGAGGCACACTCGTGACCGTGACGCTCGTCGGTGGTGTGATTTTGCGAACGACGCGTGCTTGGATGGCGGTTTGCATACGCCTCTTTAACCCGTATATCTCGCATGCCGCTTTCAGCAATTCCTCGAAAGCAACCACGCCTGTAGTAGCGCTTATCACCGTGACGGGCTTGGAACCGACAGCGTTCTCAGCGGTCGTTTTTACAGGAGTTCCCCCACTTACACCAGCGCAAATGTCGTTCAACGTCCAAACGGAAGTTGTTGCGCTCGCTTTAGAAGAATGTGGTATCGCCTTTTCAACTTCCGCATCTTTGATGACGGCAAGTTGTACAACTCCCATCGCCGCTCGGCTGGAAAGAACATTCAGCAACTGCTGACCTGAATTAATGGTCAAAGTTAGCCGTGCGTCGCGCGCGAGTACTGCATCTAAGTTGGCGCTAGCATTGTCCGCGTTTTCATTTTGCACTTGTACATAAAAGTACAACGCTGTTTTCCATGCCCCCGCTTGTTGAGCCTTGTTTAGCATCGAGATGCGAACGCCTTCAGTCTTCATCATTGCCGTTTGATCGGGCGTCAGGCTTTGTATCAGCGTCGCTACGTCCGCATCCTTTTGGACACGAGCAAGATCTACGTGGGGGCTAAGTGGATTAAGCAACATTGCTACTTTCTCAGCGGTAGCTTTATACTCTTCGATGCTAACTTCCGGCACGTCCCCTTTTTGATAAGACTTGGTTAGAACGCAATAACGTCCTCGACGAACCAACTTGTATCCTAGTTCCTCCGCTACCGACTCGGCGGAGGATGCTATCTCACCTGCACTCGCCTTTTTCCGAAGGGGCAGAGCTTTCGATAGGTCGCCTTCAATTACGAGGACAAGATGTTCCCTGACGCTTACTTGGCGCAAGCGGGACATCAGTGGGCTTTCCTCTTTATCGTGTGAGAGGGGTGATGGCCCGTTTTCGCAAGCAAGTAAAGGGTTTGCCGTCACCATTAACACAAACAACAAAAGAAATATTTTAGTCATTTCGCTTTAGTAACGAACTGCGGTGATGTAAATTGGAAGGCGCAAGATCAAGAACGTTGCTGGACAAGTTTGCGAACTTAACCTTGCGCCGCTTAGACATTAATCGAAAACG
>CAXUMS010000157.1:0-12011 GCA_964252165.1 uncultured Armatimonadaceae bacterium | reverse complement strand
CGCCGCAAAACAATCACGCTTACGCAAGGCACGTTGACCCTGCGCGCCCAGCCCGACCGTTTTGTTCTTGCCGACCCGGACGCCGCCCAGCGACACGCCGAGGCGCACCGGACGAGTTTTCAGACGCCTTCCCCGCGCGCTTTGACGCAGCGGAATACAAGCGCATCGCCATTCACGCCGCCGAGCAGGGCTAAATACTTCCCGGCTTGATCGTGGAGGAAGCGCGCGACGTGTTCGCGATAAGGACAACCGCAAGCGCGAAAACAGAAAGGAGGGACTTCCACTACCGCCCCGACGCTCTGCCCCTCTGTAAGGTCAACGTAGAGGCGCTAAGGGCCATATCAATGCTAAGGGCGTGACGGTTGGATTAGAACCGTCACGCCCGACGACACCGAAGAAAGAGAACTTCTCAAGTGCAAAACAACGACACCCCGGTGATAACCCAAACCGTCCTGAAAGCGGACCCCGAGCCGCATATCGTCATCCGCCGCGCCGACGGCTCGCCCGTCACCAACCCGGATACCATCGAGTTCATGAACGACTTCAACGCCCTGCCCGTCCCGGTTCGCCGCGCCGTGAAAGACGCTCTGAAAGCGGTTCACCAGGCGCGCGAACAAGGCGAGGAGGACGAGCCAGCCTTCACGGCGGGCATTTTCGCCGACACGCTCCGCGCGGCGGGGCTGCACGACCACGCCGCGCACATCGAGGCGACCTTCCACGCCGCAAGCGTCACGGCTCCCGTGACAGAGGGGGACACGCTGTAATGAACGCGACACGAAAAGAAGGGGCGGCAGTCGCCGCCCCTTCGGAACCAACCGAACCAACCGAGCCGCCCATGCGGCTGTACGGCTTTGAGGTCAAAGCGACCGAGCCGGAAGGGTACGCGCTTGAAGCCCTGCGAAATTGGACCCGCGCCCAAACCGATAACGCGTACCACGCCCGCCTTGAAGCGTGGGAACTCCTGAAGCAAGTCGCCTCCATCGCGGAGGACGGCGATATGAAAGAGATTCGCGAGAGCGCAAGCGACAACCCGGAACTGGTCGCCGTGGCGGTCATCGTTGCCGCCTACATCAAGCGTGAAGTCGCCGATCTGCTGAAAAACGACCCGCACTACGGCGGGAAACGGAACGAAGGAGACAGCGCCGCCGAGTAGAAACCAAAGCGCGCCCCGGTGACAGGTTCACCGGGGCGCGCTTTTCTGTCGCGTTCGTTTTCTTTACCGTTAAAGATACTGGTTTTTCGCTTCCTTCCTTGCCAAAGAGCGCTGTTTCTGTCGTATAATGCACTCGGCGCAAATGATGGTTCGATGTAACAACAAACCTACACAGACACCCACAGACACCCGGCGCCAGAATGAGGAAGCCATGCTCTACGTTCGTTCCTTCGGTATCTTCGCTGTCGTCGCTACTGCCGCTGTTGCGGTAACATCCATCGCCGCCGTGCCGGTTCATGCCCAGACCTTCGGTTTTGAAGGACAGGTTGCGACCAACAGCAGCGGGGATGGTCCCGGTGGGTACACCACGCTCACCGAAACGCAAGGCGGGGTTGTTCTGACTCTGATGCGCGAGGGCGCCACGCGTTTTGATGTGACTAACTTTTCCGGAGTCCTCCCCGCAAGTTTTGGCGCCCGCACCCTTGACCCGTTCTTTAACTCGGGCAATAGCGCTTTTATCGGTAACTTCTCGACCACGCTGTCCGGCGTGTCCATCCAGTTCGGAGATGCAGGCCAGGATACCGACGTGTTCACCCTGCAGGCCTTTAGCGGCCTGAATGGAACGGGAACGCTACTTGGCTCCACTTCGGTGAACTACCCAGGAAGCCAGTCGATAGTCAACGGCGCTTTCGGGGTTGGGTCTCTCTCGGGACTGAGCGGAATCCAGAGCATCCGCTTCATCGGCGGCTCCAGCGGTGGTTTTGAGAACAGCGTGTACTACGACAACATCACCATCACGCAACAGGGCGTGACGGCTGTTCCCGAACCGTCCGAATGGGCCGTAATCGGCATGACCGCAACCACGCTGGGCGGCCTCATGGTACGCGCGCGGCGTCGTAAGAGCGTAGTGGCCGCTTAGGACGACACGCAACGTGACTGCGTGGCCTCACGAGGCCCGTACACGAAAGAAACCGCCCCGTAGGTGTCCAAGCATCTGCGGGGCGTTCTGTTGTTGTCAATGGCAGGAGTGTCACACAGGAGTGTCACACTTGTTTTGCGGATTTGCGCCGACGCGCCGCTCCAAACGTCCCCACTCCGCTCAGGAGGCCCAGGCTGACAAGCGGGAGCGTACCAGGTTCCGGTACAGCGGCTGACCCCACGACACCGCCGAACGAACCGCCGGGAATACCAACAGCGAATGTGCTGGTTGGGCGCGTCAAAACGCCCGTGCTGGTGTTGTTAATAAAGCGTCCCTGGCCAAAACCAAGATTTGCCGCCATAGCGCTTGAAGTCCAGTTGAGAGCTTGCTGATCGGCGGAGCCGGCGAGGAACGTACCCCCAACTGTATACGCCGTTCCCGCCGTCAGGAAAACGGGGGTAACGTTGACTAAGCGAAACTTGCCCGTGCTGTCCAGCGGAGCCACCGTTCCACTGGAAATAGTTGCCGAGGTTAATAACGTCCCCGCAGGGTCCCATAGCCCGATGTTATGGCTCTCTCCAAGACCGTCTGCGCCCGCATCATAAAACGAGAGGTAAGTGACGGTAAATCCGCTTCCCGTGACATTAAACGAGAACCCGCGTGTGCTATCGGAAGCGGCGCCGTTTGATCCTTCTCCTGAAAAACTCAGGGCGGGGACTTGGGCGTGGGCGGCAGGGAGCGTGGCAAGAAGGCCGAGCGCGGACAAAGCGAGGGCGACAACCGGGGCGACAACCGGGGCGACAACCGGGGCGGCAAAACGAGAATTAAGCATTAAAAGCGTGTCCTGTTCCATATCCCATATTGATCTCATGCCAAATGGTGAAATTCGTCCGTCAAATCGGACCATTACGATTATTGGCGAGAAGAGCCTTATCTGTAGGCGAGTTGGGAATAGGACACATAAATCACAACGCTTTACATCGCTTCGGGCAACCCCATTACAGCTTCGCGCGGAATCAGCGCCTTGCGCAAACCGGCAATGCGAAACGCCTTTAACTTCCCTTCGCGGATATACGAGCGTATCGAAGACGGCGACAGGTGGAGCAGTTCGGCGGCTTGATCTACGGTCAGCAGATCGGAGGCGAGCGGTCCAGGCGAGGAAGGCGAAGGAGGCGATGTCATCAAGCCGTATTCTACATTCTACGCGCGGCGCCGTGTGTCCCCCTTGCCCCTGATGGCGTTTGGATACCATCGGGGCGCGGTTCTTTCGTGTGCGGTCAACGTGGCGCGTCCATAACGGCCCGCCAAGTGTAAACTCTTTTATAACTTTCTACTCGTAAAGCGTCAGTTCTCCGTCAGTTTGAGCGACCCCGATCTACTGAAATCTATTCCAAGTTTCTACTCGTAAAAGTTTAATTCTCGCTAAATTTGGACGAGGCTAAAAAGTCGTCACGGTTCCCCCACTTCGCGGCTAGTTGGGCTTTCCCAATTGCCAGCCACCGGACAGCGTTCTCGCGGTACATGGTTCGCCCGGTGGCGCGGTCCTCCTCGACGGCGCGCTCCCACCGCGCCGCGCCATCGGGCAGGGCAAGTGTGGCGGCTTTGCGTTCTTCCCATTCCGTTGTCAAGGCTCCGACCTTCGCCGCCAGCCGGTCCACACGCGCTTGTTGCGCCCTGGTTGGGACGCGAGGGACGCGACAAAGAGGCGTCGCTGACGCGCGCGCCTGTTGCGCCTTCTCCTGTCGCGCTTTTTGTTCGGCGACGTGTTGTTGATACTGCTGGATGCTCGCCCGGTATTCCGCGCTGATCTCGGCCCGTTCCGCCGCACGTATCCGTTCCCATTCTTCTGCGCCTCCGGGCGACGCCAGCACAGACGCTTTTCGCGCGGCCCGTTCCGCCGCTTCCCGCCCCATCTCGGCGTCCACTTCCACCCGAATCGCAAGTTCCGCTTTTGTTGGCCGTGATCTGCTCATGCCGTTACC
This sequence comes from uncultured Armatimonadaceae bacterium, assembly GCA_964252165.1. Lineage (GTDB taxonomy): Bacteria > Armatimonadota > Armatimonadia > Armatimonadales > Armatimonadaceae > CAXUMS01. Next base: position 7,957 of record CAXUMS010000157.1, on the reverse strand, counting down.
GCCTTCTCTCGTTTCTTGTGTTCCCGATAACGTTTTGCCGCTTCCGCCCTCTGGTACGGGCGCAGAACCGGTGCAAGGCGTTTCCGCTGTTCCCGAACAAAACGGTCGCGCTCCGCCCCGTTCAACGCGTTGTACTGCGCTACGGCCCGCTCACACGCCCGGCGCCGGTCAATCATGCCGCGCACGATACCGCCCTCCCACGTTTGGGAGTAGTAGCCATGCTTCCACGACCGCGACGCCATGCCCGCACGCGACTTGCCGCCGTGCAAATTACAGCGGGTTCGACCCGTGCAGGGAAGGCGTTTACACGGCGTCCCCGCCCGCGTTCTCGCCCCGCATCTCGGCCAGGTTTCATCAAAAAGAGAGGCCACGTTTTTTTACTCCATGGGGTAATCCACGATTCATGGGGTGTTCAGCAGAAGACGATTCGGTGGGTACAATCCCGCCATGCCAAAAACGCCGCAGTATGTTGTCCCAAACCGCCAGCGACACCACACGTTCTTAGGCGCGGACGCAGGCGGCTGTTTCGTGTTCTTTGTGATCGTCGCCGTTCTCGTTTGGGCCTACGCCACGCGGCTTGGCAAGCCGCCTCACTCATCAAGACCGGGACGGGCGGATATGTCTGCGTATCCACGACCGGAAGCCGGACGGAAACGGGCAGTTCCGCCGCCGCCGTGATCGCCGCCGCCGTGATCGCCGCCCGTTTTCTTCTTGTCGTCGTCGCCGCCATACGTTGCAAGCGAGCCGCCAAACACCGCAGGGATAGTGACCTTTGCGCCGGTTTTGGGGTCCGCTTTGTACGCGTCGTATAAATCGCGTTCGAGCATCGGGGCTAAACGGTTGATCGCCTCGTCCGACAACTTCACCGTGCGACCGTCCGCATCATGCCAGTTCCGCAAACCGTTGATGATGAAACCGATAGCGGGCGGCGTTCGCTGTTCCGCGAACTTGGCGATGGTCGAAAGACGCGTTTCCGGGTACTTGCCCGGCCCGTCCAACTTCTTGACGCGCCCGCCGCTTGTCACGCGCTCGCCCGTCGTCAGCATCGCCCCGAGGCGCAGGTACTGAAGAAATCCTCCGCCGAGGTCGAGCCGGGTGTCCCCAATCCGAAGTTTCAGGAAGTCGGCGTTGCGCGGGTCTACCGATACGTCGGCCTGCCCGGAGAGTTTGCCAAGCGCAAGGACCGAGGCGAGCGTTCCCGACGCCGCGCCCATATCGCGAAGGGCCTGGACGCGCACGGCTTTGGGCATACGCGCGTACTCAACCGGGTTCATCAGTTGAATGCGCGACGCAATCAGGCGCGGCGCCCAAATCACGGTGGACAGCGGTTTAGCAGCGGCTTCGAGTTTGCCCAAATCGCCCCGCCCCGTCGCCGCGTTGATGTGTCGGGCCAGGCTTTTCGTCGCCGTGTCGTACTCCGCTACGCTCATCGGCGTTTGCTTCAGATGCTTCACCGACTGCGTGAAACTGTCGGCCCGGAGGCGGTTCAGATACGCGACGTAAGCGCGCTCGGACGGCTTGACGCCGGGTATCTTTTCCGCGAGGCGCGACGCATACGCTTCTTCGGCCTGGGTAAAGTGGGTCGCGTCCCCCGCCAAATCCGACAGATGCAGTCCCGCCGATTTATACAGGGCGGCGTCGGGACGGGCGGCGAGAGCCTTTTGCGCGGCATCGAAACCGGCTTGACTGCCCGCGCTTTTGAACTATATCGCCCATGCTCGCCATCATCGCGCGGGGACGGGCCACGGTAAGCACGGCTCCTTATCTAAGGGGAGCTGAAAAATCGTAAGCCGTGGTCGTTGCGTTTGGTATGCGAAGCGCGTCCAGGGCGAAGCCAGGCGTCTTTTTGACCACGTTCAACGCGCTCTTAGTGATAGCGCGGGGCGCTCTTAGTGATAGCGCGGGCGGCGAAAGGTTGAGGGGGCGCAGGCATCGTAGGCAGGGACGCCGGAGCCATCGGAGGACCAAGCGGACCAGCGTTTGCCGCCGCCGCGCTTGGTTCCGCGAACGTGTTTTTGAGCGGAGCGGACGGGACCGAGCCGACCATGCGGGTAGAGCCGGGAGCGCGAACGGGCGTCAAAGTGCGCGCAGGAGGTTCCGAAGTCATTTGGCCTAAATGACCGGGCGGGAGCGGGCCACGAGGCGCGGTCTGAGGCGATTGTAAATCGCCGGGAAGCGTTCGCGCGACCGGAGCAACGGGCGGAACGGGCGATGGGAGAGGCGACGCGACCGGCGCAAGTGGTTGTACAGGCGATTGTAAATCGCCGAGATCCACCCGTCCACGGACGAGGCGAAGGCGTTGGAGCCGCTAATCTCGTCCCCGCCATCATCAGACGCGGCTTTGCGGTTGTGGGCGATGAGGAGTACCGAGCAGTGTTCCCGCGCGAACTCTCTGATCGGGCGGATACGCTCGCCCACTTCGGCGGCGCGTGTAGGGAAAGCCCCCTTGCGTCTCCAGACGGCGCAGGTAGGCGGGAGACACGCGGGCGGCGCGGGCGGCTTGATCCAAGGTTAGGCCGCACGTTTCTCGGGCGTGGACAGCGACCGTCATTTGCTGGTCTTTCGTACGCACCGGCGAGTTCGGAAATACCCGCGCTTCTCGTTCAAGGCGTAGACAGTTTGCGAACCTTCTACGGGAGCGCGGAGAGCGGCGAGCGCATCGGTCGTCGCCGGAACGACACCAGAATCAAAAGACAAATCAATTAGTTTGGCGTCGTCCGGGCCAGTACCCCGATAAACCGCGATAAGCGTTAGCATAAAAAAAGCCTCCCCCCAAACCCTTCTACACTAAGGGTTTGGGGGGAGGCTAAAAGGGGACATTTCACAAAAAACTTTGATTATTTTTTTGTTGCCTTCATTTTGTCCCTCCATCGTTGCAAGCGCTTCCGCAACGCTTCGTACTCAACAGGAGGTTGGATAAGGGGAGCCGCTTCCTTGATCGTAAAACCTTGTTCTTTCAACAAAAAGTACCCTTTCATCAGGTTCGTAACTGCGTAAAGTCGCCGTGTGGCGCTCAAAAAGCGCCAGTTGACGGCGTAAAGCGTTTTCAAAAAAATGTCTCGCTACCAATAAAGGGTTGGGTGAAAACGCGATTTGAAGCGCGGTCTCACTGAAATCCGCGGCATTGATTTCTTTGAAAGCGTCTCGCCAAAATGAGTAGCGACAAAGTCTTATGGCTCCGTCTTTGAAGTTCATTAGTTCACCCCTTCCGTTCCCCGTTATTCAGCAACAACACCGGCGAGAACTTGGCGTGCGCCGTCGCCAAATCCGCCTGCGCCAGCGCGACGTAGCGGTTCACGATAGCAAGGCTCGTGTGTCCGAGGAGTTCCTTCAAGGCGAACACATTCCCGCCCGCGCGCAGGTACAGCACGGCGAACGTGTGCCGAAACGTGTGCGGGGAACACCGCGCCGCTGCGGCCTCGATGCCCGCCGATGCGCCCAGGCGGTGCATGAGTTGGAGCAGGCCGCGCCGGGTCAGGCCCCCGCCCGCGTTGGTTCCCCGGTCGGACTGGAAGAACGCTTCGCTGGGCGCGCTATCCCGCTCGTTCAAGCACTGGTAAAGCGCACGGCGGGTGTGAAGGCTGAACGGAACGCGGCGCAGTTTCCCGCCCTTGCCCGAGCGGACGGTGACGTGACCGGCGAGCAAGTCCACATCGGAGACGCGAAGCGCGGCGAGTTCGGACACGCGCAGACCGGTATCAAGAAGCAGGAAGAGTACCGCCTCGTCGCGGGCGGGGTGCGTGGTGCGTTTCGCCGCTCGGAACAGGGCGGCGACCTGCTCCCCCGTGAACGGCTGCACCTGATCGGGACGGTCCACGGGCGGCGTGATGCGCTCCATCGGGGAAACCGACAGCGTTTTCTCTTTGACGCACCAGTTGAAGAACGCGCGCACAATGCGGAAGTAGGTCGCAACCGTGCCGGGCTTCGTGGGGCGCGTCATGCGCGGATTGCCCCACCTGCCGCCCGCCTCCTCATGTCCGTGCGTGACATGGTGGAAGAACAAGCGAAGCGACGCGGTATCCAGCGTGGAGATTTGTTCGCGCGCGGCGAACCAGTCGAGTTTGCCTAAAAGGTCGCGCCGGGAGGCCGCCGTACGCGCGCTGTGGCGGCTCATATCGCCGTCCAAAAGGTACTGCGAAATCAGCGTGGGCAAGAGACGCACGGGCAAGGCGTCAATCGGGGGAGTTTGGGCCGTTTGGGGCGACCCGGTAAAGCTCGCGGAACGAGCCGCGCGTGTAAAAGAAGGACCTGTTTTTCTCATTTCGCCGCTCCTAAGAAGGTTAGAAGCGCGAAAACGCCACCGCAACAACTGTCAAAAGCGATTATTGGCTGACTACAATAATCGCTTTTGACCTACCAAATAGCCCGTAGGGGGCTTGAACCCCTGTTCTCCTCCTTGAAAGGGAAGAAGCGCATTTACGCCTGTTTTGGTCGTTTTTACGAGTAGAAGCGCGTTGTTTTCGCACTCGTATTGATAAAAGTAGGACGCCAAATAACCGCGCCCTAAAACCGTCCTCCTGAACGCAAAATGTTTGCCCCGCCGATGCATCTCACCGGGGCTTACTTCTTCTTCAAGTTTTAGCGCCCTATGGCGTTTAGCATAAGTTGGTTTAGAATAAGTCCGTCCGATAAGATAACCGCCCGTCCACAAAGCGCAGTAATGGGCGCGCTGTCGCGCGGGCCTCGACCCCAAGCGGCAAGAAACCTTTTGTCAGAATGTCACGTTTTGTCACGGTTACCGTTCCCGCTCGCCTTCATCGTCGCTACCCGTCACACGCTCCCCAAGAGGGCGCGCCGCGCCGTGGTACACGCCCACGACGCGCAGGGTGTCCGCTACGCCGTCGGTGTTGCGGTCCACAAGCTCGTAAAAAACGCGCCATGCGCCTGCCGCTGTGCGCCCTCGGCCTTTCCCCGTTCGCATGACGTGCAGGTACGCCTTGCGCGAAAAGTAAATCGAGGCGTCGGCGTCGAAACGCGGTTTAGCGGCGTCGCCGGATGCGAGATCCGTTCGCAACTGTGTAATGGTTTCTGCGAGCCGTTTTGAGAAACGTCCCGCAGCGTCTTCGGAGAACGACGCAAGCCAATCATCGGCGGCGTTTATCGTTCGCTCGCCCTCTGGGCTAAACTCAAGATCAAGCATAATCAACCGGCGATCGCGTCAGTCGCCGCTTTGCGCCGCCCCGCCTGCTTGGCTTCGAGCCGCGCGAACACTTCATCGCCCGGTATCAAAAGCCCCGCATCGGCTTCAGCGAACGACACCGCGAGGCTTGAGTACACGTCGGCTTTTTCGTCGGCGGTCATAGGGGCCAGATCATCGCCGTTTTCGACGGCTTGGGCAAGCGAGGCGACAGCATAGCGGTTCGCATCGGCCCGTGCCGCGTCCTGCCGTTCGGCGGGAAGGTCCGCAAGCCGCGCTGCGAGATCGTCGGGTACTTCGATTGTTAAGGTCATTGCGGGTTTGCTCCTTGCATCGGGATTGAGCCGGTTTCCATCGCGTAGTTCACCGCCGCCTGGCTAATCTGGTCGGCGGTCGCGCGGTCAAGAGCGTTGTCCGTGACGCAAACAATTTCGATAGGCGCCTCATCCCGTGCGCGCGTGTGAACCACGGTCGCGACCCGGTTAAACACCGACGCGCTCGCCTTCACCAATGCGAAACCGTCTGCGCCGTCCAGCGTTTGGAAGAAGGGCGCGACGCCATCGGCGTTCGTGCTTGTCAGCGTGTAGGACAGGTAGATAGGTTCGATCTTGTTCATCGTTTGTTTTGCCTCGTGTTGGAACGGTTTGTTTACCTTCGTGCGACCCCTAACGGGGTAGCGCTGCGCGCGCTTCTTTCCTTCGTGTAATCTCCGGGTTTGACGCGGGCGAGACACGCAAGCGCGGCAACCCGGCATCGGTCGCGCCGCACGGCCTCTGCGTGTCGTCCTGTGGGCTTCCGCGCCGCTGTCCGGTCGTTTGCGCCTTCAGGGGGCAAAACGTCTAATTCTCGCTCAATTCTCACGGGTTATTCGCGACCAGCGCCCACCGCACCGAGAACCTCGTCACGCTTGCCAGCCGCGAAACCTTCGAGGATTGCGGCGAAACCGTCGGCGGGGTCGTCACCGCGTTCCCGATCCACGGCGGCGGCGGCTTCATACGCGACCATCAGGGCGTCAAACAGACGACGATTTGCGGGCGTGTCCATCAGATGCAGTGGCGGCGCACTGCTCGCGCTCGCCATCGGCGCGGCGGGATACGGCGACGCGGCGCCGAGCCTCACCAGCGCGTTCAGCGTGGTTGACACCAGGGCGCGGCCTTCCTCGGCGGCAATCGCGGCGGCCTCGGCCCGGTTCTGGTTGCCCGCGACCACGGCGCGGATAAGACGCCCGTTTGCAGTGGCAAGCGCGCGCGCGGCGGCGTCTAACTCGGTCTGGGGGACGTTCACGCCGCGGCTCCTTCCGGCGTGGCAATCCCCATGCTTTGCGCTTCGGCGCGAACAAGAAGTTCCACAATCGCGGTTTGAGACACGCCGCGCCGCGCCGCGATCTCGCCAAGAAGCCGCTTGCCTTCATCCGTCAATCGCATTGTGAGCATCGAGCGCCCCGGCCTCGCGCTTGCTGTTTTTACATTGTCCATGTGTCACCACACCTTCCTTTGTAAGGCTATAGTACCGCATACTATACAAGTTTGTACAGCCTTTGCAAATCTTTTTTTGCCAAACCCCTTGACATGGATTTACTTTGGCTGTACAATGGATATATAAGCAAACCGCTTTGTCAAGGAACCGGAACTATGCTCACCGCCAACACCATCAACGCCGCCGCTCACCTCGCCGCGATTGCCGCCAAAGCGGACAACCTTATCGCGCTTGGCTACAAAATCGAGCCGTTCGCGACCCTCGCCAACACGTTCTACGTGGACAGCCCGAAGGGCGGCAGTTACTTTGTCACGGTCGAGAGCGATTTCACGCACTGCACCTGCGGCGGGTTCGCCCAGCACAATGTTTGCTCGCACTCCCTCGCCTGCGAGCGTGAGGCGTCGCTGATCGCCCTGGTCGCCGCGCACGACGAGCAAGAGCAAGACCGCGACAACGTTGTTCTTGCCTACTACGCGGGCAAAGCGGACACCGCCGCCGAGTGGGAAACGTGCGCAATCTGCGGGACCGCGCTTGAGGAAGCCGCGAACGGCGAGCCGGTCAGTTTTTGCGACCGTTGCAACAAGTGGGCGTTACAGCCCTAATCGCTATCATCGCAACCTACGGGGCCGGAAACGGCCCCACCGCCCCGACCGAGGAACACGTACCGATGAGCAACCAGACCCCGAGCGACGCCATCACCCGCCAAATCAACGCAACCCTGCGCGCCAGCAACGCCCGCGCCGCCGACGACATGGCCCGACGCGCGGCCCAAATCTTGATCGCCGACGTAGACGCCCTGCGGGACGCGCTTCAAGATATTGCCGAACACGGTGTTAACGTCGGGCGCGCTATCGCCGCCGAGGACCAGGCCGCGACCACCGCCGACACCCTCGCCCTTTTCTTCGGCGCGCTGGGAGCCGCGACACGAACGGCGACCGCGTAAAACCGCGACAGACGGAACGGGCGGGCTGTAACCCCGCCCGCTTTCCCACAACGAAAGGAACCCGACCCCATGAACACCGGAACCGCTACAACGATAGACCGCATCGAGGACGCCGACGCAATGGACGAGTACGGAATGTACCCGGCGAAGATGCAGACCACGGACAAAAAGCCGTTCACCGTGGACAGCGAAGGCGCGGCGAACTGGGTACTTGCCCGTATCGCCGCCGTCGAGGACGAGGCCCGACGCATCAAGGCCCAAACCGCCCAGCGGCTCGCCGAACTGCGTAGTGACGCCGACCGCCTGCACGCCCGCTTTGATGCGGAGTTGGAAGCCTTCGCCCGCGAGGAAAGCGGGCGACGCCGCCGCAAAACCATCACGCTTACGCAAGGCGCGTTGAC
>CAXUMS010000156.1:0-12071 GCA_964252165.1 uncultured Armatimonadaceae bacterium | reverse complement strand
GAAATGGAGGCGGAGCAAGCCGAAAAGGGCGCCAAAGCCATTGCCGAGGGCGCCCAATCCGAGGGAGCGCGCGTGGTTCTGCGCCGCGCCCGCGAGATCGTCTCCCGCGAGATTATGGCGAAGGCGCCGGGCTGGGCCGAGAACGCCGACCGTATGAACGCCTTGTATGATGCGCCAAACGAGGCCGACGCGGAAACCGCCGACGCCATTATCTTTGGAACGCCCACCCGCTTTGGCAATGTGTCGTCCGAACTCAAGGCGTACATTGATAGCCTGGGCGGCCTGTGGTTTCAGGGGAAACTGAACGGCAAGGTCGGCGGCGCGTTCACGTCCACGTCGTCCGTCCACGGCGGCAACGAATCCACCGTTATCTCGATGTACCATCCCCTCGCGCACCTCGGCATGATCATCGTGCCGCTTGGCTACGCGGACCCCGCCCTGTTCAAGGCCGGAACGCCGTACGGGGCGTCGTCCGTGTCCGGTCAAGACAATCAGCCGCCCTCCGCCGACGATCTGGAAGTCGCGCGTTTTCAAGGCAAACGTATCGCGCAGGTCGCCAAAGCGTTGAAGGCGGCTGGCCTGACGGCGACGGGTTAAGGAAAACCTATCGCGCGTTAGAAGTCAGCCCGGCCTTCTTCGCCGGTCTTACGATCAAAACTCTCACGCTCTCGCTTTCTTCCTGGCGTTCTTGCGCGAAGAAGAAAGTAACAAAGGGCAAGTCGTGGTTTAGAAAAGCCCCCGAACGGGCTACTGCATGATGTATGGACGATATCGCTATAACTTCCTACGACCCGGAGTGGCCTCTGCAGTTCGAGGAGGAAGCCGCGCTCCTTTGGAACGTTTTGCCGGCGCCGCTTTGTTTACGAATCGAGCATTTCGGTAGCACGGCAGTGCCTGGCCTTGATGCCAAACCTATCCTTGATTTGCTGGTGGGCGTCGAGTCGGCGGAGGAGGCGAAACGCGATGCGGTTCCAATTATGTCGCATCTTGGGTACGCTTACTGGGACGATAACCCGAACATGGATCGGCTTTTCTTCGTGCGCGGCTTGCCCCCGAACGGCCCGCGCACGCATCACGTGCATATGATCGAGGCGGACAGCCCGCTTTGGGAGCGGCTTTTGTTCCGCGATCACCTGCGCGCTGACCCGGATGAGGCGGCGCGCTATGTCGCCTTGAAGCGTGACCTCGCCGCGCGGTTCGCCGAGGACCGCGAAGCGTACACGGACGGTAAAACAGCATACATAAACGGCGTTATGGAAAAAGCGCGAGCCGCAACGGCGCTCAGCGCGTCCCGTCCGTAAATTTTAACCAGAGTGGAAAGCGGCGTTTCGCGCCGTACGGTGGGAGGACTTCGTTGGAAATAGGCTTTATTGGTTTGGGACGCATGGGCGGTAATATGGCGGAGCGTTTGCACGAACACGGGCATACCGTTCTGGGCGCGGACCCGTCCGCCGATGTTCGCAAAACCTGCGAGGGCAATGGCGTCAAAACCGCCAACACGGTCGCGGAAATGGCGCCGCTATTCACGCAGTCGCCGCGCGTTTTCTGGCTGATGGTCCCGGCGGGCAAGATTACCGACTCGGTTCTCGCCGATACGCTCGCGGTCGCCTCCCCCGGTGACATCATCGTGGACGGCGGCAACGCCAACTACAAAGACTCTATGCGGCGGTCGGTCGAAGCCGAGGCCAAAGGCGTTCATTACGTGGACTGCGGCACATCGGGCGGCGTTTGGGGTTTGAAAAACGGCTATTGCCTGATGGTCGGCGGCGCGGACGAAGCGTTCAAGGCGATTGAGCCGATTTTAAAAGACCTTGCGCCCCCGGATGGCTACATTCACGCTGGACCATCCGGCGCGGGCCATTTCGTAAAAATGGTTCATAACGGAATTGAGTATGGCCTTTTGCAAGCCTACGCCGAGGGTTTTGAACTGCTCCACGCCGCCACTGAGTTTAACCTGGACCTTCACGGCATCACGCACCTGTGGAATCAGGGAAGTGTGGTACGGTCGTGGCTATTGGAGCTTGCCGAGCGCGCGTTCGAGGAGGACGGTCGCGAGTTCGAGGGAATCGCGGGCGTGATCCAGGACAGCGGCATGGGCCGGTGGACGGTTGAGGAAAGCATTGACCGCGCCATTCCGCTTCCGGTTCTTGCCCTCGCGCTTCAAATGCGCTTCCGGTCCCGTCAGGACGATTCGTACCAGGGCAAGATTATCGCCGCCCTCCGCAACCAGTTCGGCGGTCACGCCATCACCGCGAAAGCGAAGGAAGAAGCCGCGCCGGGAACCGTCCCGTCCGGCGGCGCGAAAGACCTGTAGAAACAAGTAAGAGAGTTCATGGCAAGATAGCAAGAAAGTTGATAGTCAAGAGGGGAGACCCTACGATAACCGTCAGGTTCTGACTTTCTTGCTATCTTGCCATCAACTCTCTTGCTCCCCAATACTATGCCTCACACACCTTGTATATTTGTTTTGTTCGGCGCGACCGGGGATTTGGCCCGGCGCAAGTTACTTCCCGCGTTGTTTCGGCTGTACTGCGGCGGGCATTTGCCGCCTCGATTTGCGATTGTCGGTTTCGCATTGCCCGACAAGAAGGAGCCGGATTATGGGCCGTTCGTGCGAGCCGCGCTCACGGAATTTGTCGGCGACGACGAGCGGGTGACCTGCTCGCTCGATGAATTTATCGCGCTGACGACGTTTATCCCCGCCAACTTCACCGATGGCGAAGGGTACGAGCGTCTCGCCGCCGAGCTTGCGCGGGTGGATGCGGAAAAGGGGACGCTGGGCAACCGGCTGTTCTACATGGCGACGCCGCCCTCGCTCGCGCCGGATATTCTGCGCCATTTGCAGGAATCGAAATTGACCACCGACTCCGCCCAGCAAACGCCGTGGACACGTATTATCGCCGAGAAACCGTTTGGCATTGACCGGGATTCGGCCCGAAAACTGACCGATTTGTTTCATCAGGTCGTGCATGAAGATCAAATCTTCCGTATTGACCATTATCTGGGCAAGGACGCTGTGCAGGACGTGTCGGTTCTGCGGTTCGCGAACTCGCTTTTCGAGCCGCTTTGGAACCGGTCGTATATCGAGCAGGTGCAGGTGACGGTCGCGGAAACGCTTGGCGTCGGGTCGCGCGCGGTGTACTTCGACCCGATGGGCCAAACCCGCGATATGGTGCAATCACACGCCCTTCAGGTCATTTCGCTTCTTGCGATGGAGCCGCCGAACTCGTTCGCCGCCAAAGCCATCCGCGAGGAAAAGGCCAAAGTTCTGGATGCGATGAAGCCACTGACCAGCCATTATGCGGTCCGGGGTCAGTACGGGCCGGGCGTCGGCACGGAAGGCGAGCCGGTGGCGGGGTACCGCAACGAGCCGAATGTCCCGTCCGATTCCAACACGGAAACGTTTATGGCCGCCCGGCTTTTTATCGAGTCGTGGCGCTGGTCGGGCGTTCCGTTTTATATCCGAGCGGGCAAGCGGCTTCCCAAGCAGTTGACCGAGGTGCTAATTCAGTTCAAGGGTGCGCCGCTGTCGCTGTTTCGCGGGTCGGCGCGCAAGCCGGAGCCAAACGTCCTGCGCCTGCGAATTCAACCGGACGCCGAAATCGCCCTTGTGGTCGAACTCAAGCGTCCCGGCACCATGAACGATCTCATCCCGGTCGAACTCGATATGCTCTACGGCGAGGCGTTCCAGCAACCGCTCCGCGACGCCTACGAGCGCTTGCTCCTCGATGCGATGAACGGCGACGCGGTTCTGTTCATGCGCGAGGATGAGATTGACTCGGCGTGGCGGATTGTGGACCCGCTACTCGCCTACTGGCGTCAGGACCCCGCCGACTTTCCCAACTACGCCGCCGGATCGTGGGGACCGGACGCCGCCGACGAACTTTTGGCGCGCGACGGGCGCAAGTGGCTGGATAAATAGAACAACCGCGTTTTGTGGGTATGTGTTAGTTGGTGCCGCCCGCGCAACAAATCGCGGACCGCGCTCAACCAAAGCGAATGACTGAAGGGAAATTAAATGATGCTTCCAACTGACCCAAACCCTGACGACGCTAAGACCAAGAACGATGGTAGCGACAGTCCCAGCGAAAACGAAATGCCCGATGCGGATGCGATTGATGCGCGTATTGCGAGCGGAGCGGCCCGACACGATGCCGAAGCCGCCTTCGGGGGCGAGGCCGAAAGCGATAACGCCGCTTCCGCCGCAGATAGTCAACCCTCTTAGGTCGCCGCGCCCAGCGGCGGTAACCGGAACAATCGCCAACGGCGCGGCCTGCATGATGTGCAAGTTGCGCCGTTGTTTTGTTTGAAGGAGCAGGGCAGGGAAATGAGCGGGAAGGCGATTGCATCGCCGGTGGTGAAATAAATCCCATTATAAGTGAGCAGGTGACGCTATCGGGCGTTGTCCGTGCGTTACGTGGCCGCAACCGATGGGGTTTGTACTCTGTTGAAATCACAAGTTCGAGCCAAACTCGTTGTCCCGGTAGCGTTTATCGCTTCCGCATTTGTTTCCATTGCGGGGGCGCGCGCGCAAACCGGCGGCGCCCCCGAAGACGCGCTTTACGCGCGTATCGCCTGGCCCAATGCGTCGGTTGAGGCGAGCGCGACGGGCGAACCGGACGCGGCAGGGGACCCAACCCGGCGAGTTTCGTACCCGCTCACTTATCTTTTGGATGGCGACGTTGCGACAACATGGGCGTATCCGACGGGCGTCGCCGCGAAAAACGCCAACCCGCCGCGTCTTTCGTTTACCTTTGATTCCGTCACCTTTGACAGTGTGCGGATTGTCAACGGCTACAACAAAAGCGACGATACGTGGACGCGCAACAGCCGGGCGGCGGCGGTGCGGCTGAAGTGGGACGAAAACACCCCCCGGATGACCGGCGGCGAAAAAACCGCGCGCTTATCCGACAAGCGCGACTGGCACGTTATTTCGGTTCCGCGCCGCGCGTATTCGTCGCTCGACCTTTTTATCACCGATGTCAAAGCGGGAACCGCGCATAACGATTTGTGCATCTCCGAGATCGCGTTCTACGATGGCGTCCGCAAGGTGGATTTGAAGATGCCCGCCGCGGTTCTTTTCGGGTATTTCAAGGGCGACGAGGTGTACCCCGAGTATCTGATGAACCGGCGCGGCGATCTACTCGCGACCTCCGATGCGCCGGAAGGGGGCGAGCCGGAGTGGAGCGCAAACGGTCGCTATGTCGCCGGTTGGGACGGCAAAAGCGTGTGGGTCGCGGACGCGCGCACGGCCCGTGCCGTGCGCCGCGTGTTTCCGTTTGTCGCGGCGGCGAAAAGCGGTTTGAACACCGAGAACAGCGACGTATCGCTTCGATGGAAAAACAACCGGACGGTCGTTATCACGCTGGACAGCAATTCGAGCGACAAGCCGATCAAGCGCGAGCAAACAATAACGCTATGACACGCGACGCGGATTCAAGCGAAGAAGCGGCGAGCGGCGTAGTGGAATATTTGCACATCGCCGCAAAAGCCCAGGCTCCCATGCAGGCGGTCACGGCGGCGCGCCTTGTCGCGGGCCGGGGTGTTTTAGGCGACCGGTATGAGCGGAACGTGGGAACGTTCTCCAGTTGGCCCCAGGACCACGAGTTCACGCTTATCGAGGTCGAGGCTATCGAGACCGCGCAGGCCGAGTACGGCGTCATTCTCAAACCCGGTGAAACCCGCCGCAACGTCACCACGCGCGGCGTCGCCCTGAACGATCTGGTCGGCAAACGCTTCCGCATCGGCGACACCGTGATCTGCGAGGGAACGCGCCTGTGTCACCCGTGCGCGCATTTGGAGGTTGTCACGGGGCGGGGCGGCCTGTGCCGCGTCCTCGCCAACCAAGGCGGTTTGCGCGCCCGCATCGTCCAGGGCGGCGTAGTCCGCGTCGGGGACACCGTGACCGTTTTAGGCGATGAGTAATCTATAGAGTTCTACAATTCGTCTGCGTTACAAATAGAACAGGGTTCAAGACCGCACCAAACCGCATAGTCGACGGTGACTGCTTGCGCCTCATCCTCACCAGTACGTTTTAGATGACGGCAACCAAAGTGGTGGTAGCGATTGCTACGACTTGTCACGTATGCCATACAAGCCGTAGTACGCCATTCCGCCTTTTGAGGCTTGTCAGGGTCAGACCATCCGTGGTAGTCATTATAGGTCGCCAAAAAATGATCGCCGCTCGCAAAATCGGATACAGTGGGTTCTGCCATACGCCGAGCGATTTCGTCCAATAAATCATTTCTGTAGCAATCTTTTATGTCTTCTGGCTCGGCTTCAAAAATTTTCTTTTCAGTTTGCTTTGAGATTATTGCTTGCTCTTTTACTACAACTTTCCATAGAACTGAGGTTTCATAAGGAGTAGTACGGTGCCGCGACATCCTCATGCGTTTTTTTTCTTCCGCTAAACGAGCCGCTTCTTGTTCCTCTTTGGCGCGCTTGCGCGCCGCTCCTCTCGTTTCAATTTGTGGTTCCAAACGCGGACATGGCGTTAATCCTCCTGCACTACCTTTAGTTTCAATTTGTGGCTCCGCTTTGCAACTTTCCAATTCGCCAAGCGTTTCGCGAGCTTCTCTTTTCGTTTCGACCTGTGGTTGCGCTTTGGCTTCGTACTTTGGATTTGCTTGACGTGTTACCTCATACACATATGGCACAGTATAACCGGAACACAGCAGGCACCGAGAAATTAGACGTCCTCCATTGACAATAAATTGGTCAGCAGGCTTTACAAGGCGACACTCGTAGCACCATTTATTGCCGTGGCCCCCCTGATTTTGTTCAGAAGCCATCTTTTTATCTCCCATAAGATATTATAGGGCGAACAACTCTGTAACTGGAACCGCAAGGCCTGTCAGCACGACCGAGCGCAATATGTCGCCGTCACCGTAGGAGGCGATGGTTTCCGGTTCCGCGTCCAGGGCGAGTCGTAGCACGTCAATCGTGCGGGCGGCGGGGCGCACCACCCACGCTTCGGGAACGCCGATAGCGGCGTAGTCGGCGAGTTTCGACGCGAGGATTGCCTCGGTTTTGCTGTTTGACACGATTTCCACCACAAGCGCGGGCGCGACGGTGAGCGGGGCTTCCGGCATTTCAACAAGTGTAGCCAGGGCTTCATGTGTAATGAACAATGCATCAGGTTGGCGCATTTGTAGGCGGGGCGTTCGCCGAATAAGTACGTCGTAAGGCGCGCCGACCATACGGCCTGTGTCGTGCGATTGTTCGTAGACCACAAGCGCGAACAGGAGGTTGCCCAGAATGCGCTGATGACGGAACGTCGCGGGCGGCGCGAACATCCGTCTGCCGTCCACGATGTCGTAACGACCTTCGACCTGCGGCTCTTCAAGGTACGCTTCGTAGGTCAGTAGCGGCGCGCCGGTTGCGTTCGCGTCGGGCGCGAACGGCGGACTGATTGCGATTGCCATGTTTTTGCTCCTTGCGGTTCCTTCGTTTATTGTAGCCTAAACTCTTGCGGTGACGTCCTAACCGGAACGCTCGCCGACGTTGTTTCAGCAGTCCGAGCCGCCCCACACCTCGACGCGCGTACCCACGCCGCCCCCCGCGTCGCCGCCGTGCGCGCCCTCGTAGAGTTTGTTGACGCACGCGCGACGTAGTAGATTCTTCCACACGAGGGCGGACGCGAACAACTCCTCGTCGCTGGTGAAGTAGTTGAAAATGGCGCGCGAGGCGACCAGGACCATTTTCTGCTTGGCGCGCGACAGGGCGACGGTCAGGCGGCGCGGGTCCAGGAGGAAACTTGCGGACGCTTGCAGATACTCCGGGTCGCTTTCGGTCGCGGAAACGACAATCACGTTGCGCTCGTCGCCCTGATACCGCTCGACCGTGTCCACGGCGGTGAGCGTGATCTCACCCGTGTCCTGGTCAATCACGCAAAGCTCCGGGTACGCCTGCCGCAAGCCCGCGCGCTGGGCGCGGTGCGGGACGACCACGCCCATTCCGGTTCGCGCATCCAGACCGTGACCGATGGTTTCGGGGTCCGCGTCGCCGCCCAACGCGAGGGCGCGCAACACCGGGCCGATCAGAGTTTCCTCGAACCGGTTGCGAGCTTGACTGCTCGCCTCGTCGTGGACCACGACGATAAGCGGGTAGTCGGGCGACAACACAGCCTGGACGAACGGATCGGCATAGTCTTTCGCCGGTAACACGCCACGGCGGCGCGAATGGTAGGGAATGCCGTCGTGGATATATACCTCGTCGCGCAAAAACTTGGCGAGCGCGCCGTGCAGACGGAAACTTTCCGAAAACCGCAGGAACGGCGGGTTGAGAGAGGCGAGCGCCGCGAACAGCGATTCGTACGAGCGGAACGACTGGAACGTCCGGCGTGGTTCGTTCTCCCACGCGTGCTGAACAATCGGCGGCATCTGGCGCGGGTCGCCGACCACGATCAGCCGCCCGCCCGGCGCAAGAGGGAGCGACGCCATCATCGCCTCCGGGAGCGACATCTGCGACGCTTCATCTAAAATCAGCAAATCGCACAGCGTGTTCGAGGCGTGGAGGTTGTCTTTGGACTTCGCCGACGCAAGCGAGTACACGCCGCCCGGCGTGGTTGCGACAACAACGCGGCTTTCCGCCCCGATTTCGTCGGCGGTTTTGCCGTCGCCTTTTTCGCGTTCGGCGTCTTTTTGCACGCGCTGGATGCGGGACGGCAGATCGCGGCCCCCGCCCGCGAGACGGAGCAGGGGCAGGTCGAGCAAGCGGTCGTCGAAATAGGCGTTCCAAAGGTCGGGGCGAAGCGATTTGAGGCGCGCGAGTTCCCCGATAGCCTCGGCGACGCCTTTGATAAGAACATCGGTCGCGCTATGGGTTTTGCACGATAGGAACGCGCGAAGCGGAATCTTCGCCGTCATCGCCCCCTGCATTCGGGCCAAAAGCGCAAATGCGGTCGAATACGATTTGCCGGTTCCGGGCGGGCCTTGCACCAGCAGAATGGGGTCGCCGCCGTGCGCGCCGATATACGCGCGCTTGTCCGGCTCGAAATCATGGAGCAGGCCCGCTTGCTCGTAGGCGAGCAAGCCCGCGAGGAACCGTCCTTGTCCCGCATCGGCGTCCGTGTTCCAGTCGGTCGGGCCGGACAGGTCGGCGTTTACAATACGCCAGTACAGCGTGTGCGCGCCGGTTCGCCCCTGCGCTTCGAGCGCGCATAGGGAATCGGCGACCTTGCGCTGCCACAAGCCGTAAATGTCGTTCGGGTCCGGGTCCAGCGTGTACACGCCGTTCGGCTCCAGCGGTCGGTCTATCGCACTGAACAGGTAGGCCCCGGACGCCCCGCCGGGCCTGCACACGGTCGCCTCCACGACGGCGGACAACGCCCACCCCGCGTCGTCCCGTTCGATACGGACGCGGTGAACGGTCACGCGCATCCCGTACAGCATTTGCTTGGGCGTCGGCGTATTCGGAGTCCGGTCCGCTTCCGGCAACCGCTCATCGAACGACCAGCGCGGGTACAAAATAAACCGCGCGTCGTCCTTGACATTGAGCAGGCCGACAATGGTTTCCAAATCCGCGTCCACACCCGCCAAATCGAGTCGCAAACGGAGCGGCATATCCGTCATCGCCCACTTGCATTCGTCGGCCTGCGCTTTGGGAAGCGTAACCCGAGCCTTGCCGGGATTGGCGGCCTTGTACTCGGCGTAGTAGCGGTCCCGCAGGATTTTCCGCTCGGCATTATCGCGGTTCCATTCGGCGACGCCCGCCCCTTGATCGTCCTCGACATAGCGCACCAGAAGCGTTTCGCCTTGCAAAACGCGCCGCTCCGGGGGCAAAAGTCGCCCGGTTCGCCACGCATCCAAAGTGACATGCCGTTCGATAGTCAAGAACTCTTCCAACGCGCGCGCCATGTGCGGCGCTTTTTCCGTAAACGTCGCAAGGTCGGGAAGCGTAAACGGCGTTTTCTCGCTTAGCTTGTTCGCCGGTATATCGTCCGCGATCCGCTCTACCGCCTCCAAACGCTTGGCCTGAAACGCGAGCAAATCAGCCCTTGTCACATGACGGAAGCGCACGAACAAATCATTGTGGGCGTCCGGCGCGGGAAGCGTTCCCCAGGCGGCATGGGCGTATTCGAGCGGGATCTGCGAACTGTGGCGCGAACGCCGTCCGTACGCTTCCTCCACCATTTCGGGAGTATCGGTGTCCGCCCCCCGCTCGAACTCGGACTTGCCGCCCGCATCGAATAACCGCTCATGGAACAATTTGCGAAAATCCGGCCCGCCCGTTTCTTCGTCGTTCCACGGGAACCGCAGGTAAGCCGCAACCGCGTGGAGCGACTGACAGACCATCGGGTAGTTGCGCCGCTCGCGGATTTCCTGATCCAAAAATGTCGCAACCGGGGAATCAAACGCGGCCATCTGCGTGACGAAATCGTACAAGGCCGGGGCGGTTTCGGTCATCGCGGGAAAACATCGCGCAAGCGTGTCCAAAAGGGCGCGCTCGCCCGCATCATTCCAGAACACAAGGTGGATCGGCGCGCGGTTTTGATCGTCCGTCTGGGCGAGCGACACAACCGCATCCAGGGTTTCGCGCGCCCATGCGCCGAGCAGAGCGGCCTCTTTCTGCGGCGTGTCCGGCGCATCGTTCGTTAAATGGACAATGGACTGACGCCGAGTCGTAACGCCGTTTTCGTTCGCGACCACAAGCGCGCCCGCAAGGTAGGTGCGCCGATGCTGGTAGTCCTGCTGAAAGTCAATGAAAACCCGCACCAAATTCGGGTGCATTTTCTCGTCGCTGTACGGCAGAGTGGAATGGCCCTTGCTCGGGATAAAGGGCAACGTGCGCAAGCCCAAATCCTTGACCAAACGGGTGCGCCGTGCGCGCAACACCAATTCATCAAGGCGCGGCCCCGCTGTTGTCGCGGACAATTTGCGGACCGTGGTATCCAAGCCCGGCGCGGAAACAAGGTCCGTCCCTTCGTCCCTTGCGAACTCTTTGAGCCGGGCGAGATCCGCAACGCCTGCGACGCCCGCGCCCAAAAGGGCCTTTTTATCCCGTCCCGACAGGCACGGCGTCAGCGACAGATCGCCGCGCGCGTGCGTGTCCTTCATGCAAAACTCGTTGTACAAACAACCGTCGCACTTGACGCCGAGCGTGTAGAACAAACTATCAAACGGACGAACCGCAACCCGGGCGGCCTCGGAGTTTTCGCCTAAAACTAAACTTTGCGCTTCGGCAAGATAGGCGTCGCCGTCGGCGACAATTTCCAGAAACGCGCTCGGAGCGGCGAAAAGCGCGGACGCGTCCGCGCGGTGTCGGTTCCGCTTTTCGCGCAAGGAAACATCGTCATCGGCAACCTCGGCATCCGTGACGCCCCGGTACAAGATCGCCGTGCGAAACCGCGCGACCGGAACGCCCGCCTTGTCCAGCAAACCCGCGACCATCGCCTGATAAAACGCGACCTGTAACCGATGCTCGACATTCGGCTCGCGGCTGCTCTTGATGTCGGTGACCAGAATATCGAGCGCGCCGTCCTCGCCCCGCTCAAGTCGTAAAAGGTCCGCATCGCCGCGCACGCTCCATGCGCCAATGGCTACCTGAAAACGCGGTTGGTACACAATCACGGTTTCGCCCGGCGCAAGCCGCCGCGCCTCGGAAGCAAAGCGCTCGTTGTCCGGTGCGCGCTTGCTGACCGGGGCGGGCGTCGCGGGCGTGTAATCGGCAACCGCGTACCGCGTCCGAACCGCCGCAATTATCTCATCCTCGAATGCGGACCCGGCAAGCGATAAGAGCGGCGTGATGCCCTGCGCCGCAACGCCAAACTCCGGCAAAAACTTGCGCCCCGCGCAGCGCTCATGCAGGCGCAATCGCAAAAACCGGTCGCATCGCTGAAGCCGCAGATACTGCGACACATCCGTTGGCGAGATACGACGCTCCGTCACCCGCAAACGATCCGCCCCCAAAACAGAACCCGTCTGAATCTCCATAACCGCCATTATACGGCGGTATCTTATCGTTAGCGTCTACGTGTTGGCGGGGCCGTCTACTTATCGTTTGACTAAATCGCTCGTGCCGCGCGGCACCCGCTCAAAGCCGCGGGCGGCTCAAGCCTAACGCTTGACCGT